>JAQYGS010000089.1 GCA_028722515.1 Clostridia bacterium
GCTTGAACCTACAGAACGGAATTCAAATTTGTTTCCTGTAAAGGCAAATGGCGAAGTTCGGTTGCGGTCTGTTGAATCCTTTTGAATTGAAGGAAGAACATCAACTCCGATCGTCATTTTTTCGTTTTTGTCCGAAGTGTAAGGTTTTCCGTCTTTGATTGCTTCGAGAACTGCATAAAGTTCGTCGCCAAGATAAACGGAAATAATTGCTGGAGGCGCCTCGTTTGCTCCAAGACGGTGGTCATTTCCTGCACTTGCAACGGAAATACGAAGAAGATCAGCATATTCATCTACAGCCTTGATAACGGCAGTAAGGAAAATCAAAAACTGAGTATTTTCGGCAGGGGTTTTACCCGGATCAAGAATATTAACACCTGTATCAGTGGTCATAGACCAGTTATTATGTTTTCCACTTCCGTTAATGCCTTCAAATGGTTTTTCATGAAGAAGACAAACAAGACCATGTTTATCGGCTACTTTCTTCATTACTTCCATAGTCAGCTGGTTATGGTCAACTGCTACATTGGTAGTATCAAAAACAGGAGCCAGTTCATGCTGAGATGGAGCAACCTCGTTATGTTTAGTCTTTGCCGGAATTCCAAGTTTCCAGAGTTCTTCATCCAGATCATGCATATAAGCTGCAACTCTGGGTTTGAGAGTTCCGAAATAATGATCTTCCATTTCCTGTCCTTTCGGAGCAGGAGCACCAATTAATGTACGTCCGCAGAATACCAGGTCTTTTCTCTGTTTGTATAATTCCTTGTCAACCAGGAAATATTCCTGTTCAGGACCTACGGTAGTATTAACGTGTTTAACATCATTGTTTCCGATAATATGGAGAAGGTTTACTGCTTCCTTATCCAGAGCCTGCATGGAACGAAGAAGAGGTGTCTTCTTATCAAGAGCTTCCCCACTGTAAGAACAGAATGCTGTAGGAATATAAAGAGTTCTGTCTTTAATGAATGCAGGTGATGTTGGATCCCATGCGGTATATCCTCTTGCTTCAAAGGTTGCTCTTAAACCTCCTGAAGGAAAACTGGAAGCATCGGGCTCGCCCTTTACCAGCTCCTTGCCGGAGAAGTCCATGATCACCTGTCCGTCTCCTGTTGGAGAAATAAAGCTGTCATGCTTTTCAGCAGTTACATTTGTCATTGGCTGGAACCAGTGTGTATAGTGAGTAGCTCCGTTTTCAATTGCCCATTCTTTCATTGCGACAGCAACGGAGTTGGCAACATCCAGTTCAAGATGTGTGCCGTTTTCAATTGTCTTTTTTAAAGCTTTGTACATGTCTTTAGGCAGTTTGCTTCTCATGATTTTGTCATTAAAAACAAGGCTGCCGTACAGTTCAGGGATATTCTGTGCCATACAGGTACGCTCCTTTCGGTTTTGATTTCACTTATAATATAAAAAAGAAAAACAAAAAAGGTGCTCTGGACTATCCAAATCCAAAGCACCTTTGCTTTATGATGCGTACTATAAACGAAAAAAAAAGAGATGTCAAGAACTTTTTAAAAAAAAGCAAGAAAATGACGAAAAAAAGATTTTGGTTTAGATTGAAAAAACGTAAGGTTGACAAATCCTCATCTGTCACTATAATTTTTTAATATAACGTAGGAAATAGATTGAATCGGAGGAAATCAGATGGCTGGAATTAAAGAAGAATGCGGCGTGTTTGGTATTTATGATTTGGATGGAGGCAATGTGGTTCCATCCATTTATTATGGACTGACATCTTTACAGCACAGAGGACAGGAATCCTGTGGTCTTGCAGTTTCCGATACAAAAGGAAAGAGAGGAAATATTCAGTTTCATAAAGATCTTGGGCTTGTAAGCGAAGTCCTTAGAGCTGATGTAGTTCAGAGAATGCATGGAGATATTGGAATCGGACATGTACGTTATTCTACAACAGGCGCTTCTGTTGCCGAAAATGCACAGCCTCTTGTGCTGTCATACATAAAGGGAACCCTCGCTCTGGCACATAACGGAAACCTTGTGAATACTCCTGAACTGAAATGGGAGCTGATTCAGAATGGCGCTGTTTTTCACACAACAACAGATTCTGAAGTGATTGCATTTTATATTGCAAGAGAACGCGTACATTCAAAAACAGTGGAAGAAGCGGTACTTAAAACCGCCAGGAAGATTAAAGGTGCCTATGGACTGGTTGTCATGAGTCCCAGGAAGCTTATCGGCGTACGCGATCCCTATGGCCTGAAACCACTGTGCCTGGGTAAAAGAGATAATTCATATGTGCTGGCTTCTGAGAGCTGCGCACTTACTTCTGTGGGAGCAGAATTTATCCGTGACGTGGAACCGGGTGAGATCATCACCATCACAAAAGATGGAATAAAGTCTAACAAAGAACTGGCATCTGAAAAAAGAGCACACTGTGTGTTTGAGTATATTTACTTTGCACGTCTGGACAGTACTATCGATGGAGTGAAAGTTTATGACGCAAGGATCAGAGGAGGTAAATCCCTGGCCAAATCCTATCCTGTGGAGGCGGATCTGGTTACAGGAGTGCCGGAATCAGGACTTCCTGCGGCAAAAGGTTATTCGGAAGAATCTGGTATTCCTTTTGCATTTGCATTTTATAAAAACAGCTATATCGGGCGTACATTTATCAAGCCCACACAGGAAGAGAGGGAATCCAGTGTTCATCTTAAACTGAGTGTTCTTGATTCTGTAGTAAAGGGAAAGAGAATTGTTCTTGTGGATGATTCCATTGTCCGTGGAACTACTATTGCCAATCTGATACACATGCTTAAGGAAGCAGGAGCAAAAGAGGTTCATGTAAGGATCAGTTCACCGCCTTTCCTTCATCCCTGTTACTTCGGTACGGATGTTCCGTCTAATGATCAGCTGATCGCAGCAAGGCACAGTACAGAGGAAATCCGCAGAATGATAAGAGCGGATTCCCTGGGATATATGCAGACTGACTATCTGGAAGGTATGGCAGGAGGCCTGCCTTTATGTAAAGCCTGCTTTGATGGAAAATATCCTATGGAGATTCCGGATTATAAGGATGCGGAATTTGTGGATATTCTAAATATTTAATCTAAAATCTTATTTAGAAAAAGATCGCAAAAAATCGAAAAAAGTCTTGACAAGGAGAAAATAGAGTACCATAATGTGAGGCGTTCAGGTAAATTTAGTTTGATTTTAAGAAAGGATGATAATTATGATATCACGAAAAATTAAATTAAATGCAACTGAGGATGTACAGGAATTTGTTAAGGCAGCCAGCAAGTGCGACTTTGACGTTGACGTATATTATAACAGAATATTGATTGATGCAAAATCCATACTTGGTGTTCTAAGTCTGGATCTGAACAGGGTGCTGACTGTTGACTGTCATGGAGAGAATAAAGAATTTAACCGTACTCTTCAGAAGTTTGCAGTTGCATAAACTGAATGTGACAGGCTGTTTATAAGCAGGAAAAGGTATCCTCCGGGGTAAACGGGGGGTATCTTTTTTTTCCATTTTTTTCGTTATTGACAAATCAGAAAAAATGTTTTATAGTAAAACATAATTTTGATGTTAAAATGAATCTGACAAAGGCGTCAGGTGTGGAAAACAAGGGGATCATATCTCCTGGAATCCATCCTGATGCTTTTTGGTTTTATAAAAAACTGGAGCATATTCAAAAGATGGAGGAGGAAATCGTAAAATGTCAGTGAAATATGTTTTTGTTACAGGAGGTGTTGTTTCAGGGCTTGGAAAAGGTATCACAGCAGCATCGCTGGGAAGACTTCTGAAGGCCAGAGGCTATCAGGTTACTATGCAGAAGTTTGACCCGTATATTAACATTGATCCAGGTACAATGAATCCAATACAGCATGGAGAAGTTTTTGTTACAGATGACGGAACGGAAACGGATCTGGATCTGGGCCATTATGAAAGATTTATTGATGAGAGTCTTGATAAAAATTCCAATGTGACTACCGGTAAGGTTTACTGGTCTGTATTACAGAAGGAACGACACGGAGATTTCGGAGGAGGTACGGTTCAGGTTATTCCTCATATAACCAATGAAATAAAGAGCCGTTTTTATCACGCAAAGTCTCCGGATGAAAATAAAATCGCCATTATCGAAGTGGGAGGAACTGTAGGTGATATTGAGAGCCAGCCTTTCCTGGAAGCAATCCGCCAGTTTCAGCACGAAGTAGGAAGAGACAATGCCATTATGCTTCATGTAACTTTGATCCCGTATCTTAAGGCATCTGAAGAAATGAAGACCAAACCTACACAGGCAAGTGTAAAGGAACTTCAGGGAATGGGTATCCAGCCGGATGTACTGGTATGCAGAAGTGAGCATCCCCTTACAGATGAGATCAGACAGAAAATCGCACTTTTCTGTAATGTTCCGGTAAGCCATGTCCTTCAGAATCTTGATGTGGAATATCTTTACGAAGCTCCTCTTGCAATGGAAAGGGAGAAGCTGGCTGATGTGGTTCTGTCCTGTCTGCGTCTGGAAAACAGAAAACCGGATCTTTCTGACTGGGAGGAAATGGTGGAGAGCCTGAAAAATCCTGATAAAACAGTTAAAATCGCCATTGTGGGGAAATACACCCAGCTTCACGATGCATATTTAAGTGTAGTGGAAGCACTGAAACACGGAGGGATTTCCTGCAGAGCAAAGGTGGAACTTGAATGGGTGGATTCAGAGGAACTGACAGAGAAGAATCTTGACCAGAGACTTCACGATGTACACGGAATTCTGGTTCCTGGCGGATTTGGAAACAGAGGAACTGAAGGAATGATTCTGGCTGCCCAGTATGCAAGAATACATAAGATCCCTTATCTGGGAATCTGTCTTGGAATGCAGATGGCGATTGTGGAATTTGCCCGTCATATACTTGGTTATGCAGATGCCAATAGTATTGAGCTTGATCCTGAGACAAAGCATCCGGTCATTGCACTTATGCCGGATCAGGAAGATATTGAAGATATCGGAGGAACTTTAAGGCTGGGCAGTTATCCATGTATCCTGGCGGAAAGTTCCATATCATATAAATTGTTTGGAACCAGAGAAATTCATGAACGTCACAGACATCGTTATGAAGTAAACAATGCGTTCCGGGAAGAACTGCAGGAAAAAGGTATGGATATTGCAGGAACTTCACCGGATGGGCATATTGTAGAAATGATAGAAATTTCCGGACATCCGTTTTTTGTGGGAACTCAGGCACATCCTGAATTTAAATCCCGCCCCAACCATGCACATCCTTTATTCAGAGGATTCATTCAGGCAGCAGTAGAGAAGGCTGGAGAGGAAAGAGTACAGTAGAAAGGAAAAGGACGATGAAAGAAGCGAGAGAAGAACAGCAGCAGGGCATGTACCGCCCCCAATTTGAACATGACAACTGTGGTATCGGTGCAGTAGTCAACATCAAGGGAAAGAAAACACATGAAACAGTAGCCAATGCTCTTAAGATCGTAGAACATCTGGAACATCGTGCAGGTAAGGATGCGGAAGGAAAGACCGGTGACGGTGTGGGAATCCTTCTTCAGATCTCTCACAAATTTTTCAAAAAAGCCTGCAAAAAAGAGGGATTTGAAATTGGTGAGGAAAGAGAATATGGAGTAGCCCAGTTTTTCTTTCCACAACATGAGATCAAACGTGCACAGGCCAGAAAAATGTTTGAAATCATCATTCAGAAAGAAGGCCTTGAGCTTCTGGGATGGCGTAAAGTTCCTGTATTTCCCGATGTTCTCGGACATAAAGCCAGAGAATGCATGCCATATATTATGCAGGCATTTATCAGGAAGCCCGAAGATGTGGAGAAAGGTCTTGCTTTTGACCGTAAGCTGTATATTGCAAGACGTGAGTTTGAACAGAGCAATGATAATACCTATGTAGTTTCCATGAGCAGCCGTACCATTGTTTACAAAGGTATGTTCCTGGTAGGACAGCTTCGTACTTTCTTTGAAGATCTTCAGAGTCCGGATTATGAATCTGCCATTGCAATGGTTCACTCCAGATTCAGTACAAATACCAATCCAAGCTGGGAGAGAGCACATCCCAACCGTTTCATCGTACATAATGGTGAAATCAATACCATTCGTGGAAATGCGGATAAAATGCTTGCCAGAGAAGAAAACATGGAATCTCCATATCTTGAAGGAGAACTTCACAAAGTTCTGCCTGTTGTAAACAGAAACGGTTCCGACTCTGCAATGCTTGATAATACACTGGAATTTCTGGTTATGAGCGGTATGGATCTTCCTCTTGCAGTAATGATCACCATCCCTGAGCCATGGGCAAATAATGATACCATTTCTCAGGCAAAGCGTGATTTTTACCAGTATTACGCTACTATGATGGAACCATGGGATGGTCCTGCATCCATTCTTTTCTCTGATGGTGATGTGATGGGTGCCGTACTGGACAGAAATGGTCTGCGCCCATCCAGATATTATATTACTTCAGACGGATATATGATCCTTTCTTCAGAAGTGGGTGTTCTTCCTATTCCTGAAGAAAAAATCGTTCTTAAGGAACGTCTCCATCCGGGCAAAATGCTTCTGGTGGATACAGTAAAAGGAAAAGTTATTGACGATAATGAACTGAAAGAGGCCTATGCCAAGAAGCAGCCTTATGGAGAATGGCTGGACAGCCATCTGATACATTTAAAGGATATTAAGATTCCTAACCAGAGACCGGAGGAATATACTCCTGAACAGCGTGCACGTCTTCAGAAGGCATTTGGATATACCTATGAACAGTATCGTACTTCCATCCTCAATATGGCATTAAATGGGGCAGAGAGTATCGGTGCTATGGGTGTGGATACTCCTCTGGCAGCTCTTTCAGGACAGAACCGTCCGTTATTTGATTACTTCAAGCAGTTGTTTGCTCAGGTTACCAATCCGCCTATTGATGCGATCCGTGAGGAAATCGTTACAAGCACCAGCGTATATGTGGGCAAGGATGGCAACCTGCTGGAAGAGAAACCTGAAAACTGTCAGGTATTAAAGATCAATAATCCAATTCTTACCAATACGGATATGATGAAAATTAAGAATTTTCATCATGAAGGCTTTAAGACGGCTGTTGTTTCTACTTTGTATTACAAGAGCACCAAGCTTGAGAGAGCCATTGACCGTTTGTTTGTGGAAGTAGATAAAGTATTTCGCGAGGGAGCCAATATCCTTGTGCTTTCTGACCGAGGAGTGGATGAAAATCATATGCCCATACCATCTCTTCTGGCTGTATCCGCAGTGCACCAGCATCTGGTGAAGACAAAGAAGAGCACTTCTCTTGCCATTATTCTTGAATCCGGAGAGCCAAGGGAAGTCCACCATTTTGCTACTCTGTTGGGTTATGGTGCAAGCGCAATCAATCCTTATCTTGCCCAGGAAACGATTCACGAACTGATCGACAACCATATGCTGGAGAAAGACTATTATGCAGCAGTGGATGATTATAATAAGGCAGTACTGAATGGAATTGTAAAAATTGCATCCAAGATGGGAATCTCAACCATACAGTCCTATCAGGGATCCCAGATTTTCGAAGCTATTGGTATCTCTTCCGATGTTATTGAGAAATACTTTACCGGCACGGTCAGCCGTGTAGGTGGTATTACTCTGGAGGACATTGAAGATAATGTAGAGCGGCTTCATTCTGAAGCTTTTGATCCGCTGGGACTTGCCACAGATCTTACCCTTGACAGCGTGGGCGCTCATAAGATGAGAAGCCAGGGAGAACAGCACCGTTACAATCCTCAGACCATCCATCTTCTTCAGCAGTCTACACAGACAGGAAATTATGATCTGTTTAAACAGTATACAGAATTGGCCGATAAAGAAAACCACAGCCTGAGAGGACTTCTGGACTTTAAATTTGCTGATAAACCGGTACCTATTGAGGAAGTGGAAAGCGTAGATGAGATCGTAAAGAGATTTAAGACAGGTGCTATGTCCTATGGATCCATTTCTCAGGAGGCACATGAGACACTTGCTATTGCAATGAATCATCTTCATGGAAAATCAAATACCGGTGAAGGTGGTGAAAGTGATGAAAGACTGGATTCCAAAGGAACAGATAATGACCGTTGTTCTGCTATCAAACAGGTAGCCAGCGGACGTTTCGGTGTTACCAGCCGTTACCTTGTATCTGCTCAGGAGATCCAGATCAAAATGGCTCAGGGTGCCAAGCCAGGTGAAGGAGGACATCTTCCTGCAAAGAAGGTTTACCCATGGGTTGCCAAAACCCGTCATTCCACTCCTGGTGTGAGCCTGATCTCACCACCGCCGCACCATGATATTTATTCTATCGAGGATCTTGCACAGCTGATCTATGATCTTAAAAATGCAAACAAATATGCGGATATTTCCGTTAAGCTTGTTTCCGAGGCAGGAGTGGGAACTGTTGCAGCAGGTGTTGCCAAGGCCGGTGCACAGACTATCCTGATTTCCGGTTATGATGGAGGTACAGGCGCTGCTCCTAGAAGCTCCATTCATAATGCAGGACTTCCCTGGGAACTGGGACTTGCGGAAACCCATCAGACACTTTTGAAAAATGGTCTGAGAAACCGTGTACGTATTGAGACAGACGGTAAACTTATGAGCGGTCGCGATGTAGCTATTGCAGCATTAATGGGCGCAGAGGAATTTGGTTTTGCAACAGCTCCTCTTATTACAATGGGATGCGTCATGATGAGAGTCTGCAATCTGGATACCTGCCCGGTAGGTGTGGCTACCCAGAATCCGGAACTTCGTAAGAGATTCAGAGGAAAACCTGAATATGTTGAGAATTTCATGCGCTTTGTGGCACAGGAATTAAGAGAATACATGTCCAGACTTGGTGTCCGCACAGTAAAAGAAATGGTAGGCCGTACAGATCTGCTTGTTCAGAGGGATGTGGCTCAGCCTCATAAGGGTAAAGTGGATCTGAGCGCAATTCTGAACAATCCATATGCAGGGGAAGGCCAGAAGGTTACCTTTGATCCAAAGGCAGAATTTAATTTTGAACTTGAAAAAACTATGGATGAAAAGGTACTTTTGAAGAAATGTGCCGGTGCTGTTAAGAATGGTGAGAAGACAGAACTGTCTGTGAATGTGACCAATGTGAACCGTACTTTTGGAACACTTCTTGGTGCTGAAATCACAAGAAATCATAAGGACGGTCTTCCTGAAGATACTATAACAGTTCACTGCACAGGTGCAGGCGGACAGAGCTTCGGAGCTTTTATCCCGGCGGGTCTTACTCTTGAGCTTACAGGTGACAGCAATGATTACTTTGGTAAGGGACTTTCCGGTGGAAAACTGATTCTGAAAGTTCCGGAAAAGGCTGCCTATAAAGCAGAGGATAACATTATAGTAGGTAATGTTGCTCTGTATGGTGCCACAAGCGGAACCGCATTTATCAATGGTGTGGCAGGAGAACGTTTTGCAGTTCGTAACTCTGGAGCCAATGCGGTTGTGGAAGGTGTCGGAGAACATGGCTGTGAGTATATGACAGGCGGCCGTGTGGTTGTTCTTGGCAAAACAGGTAAAAATTTTGCAGCAGGTATGAGCGGCGGAATTGCTTATGTACTTGATGTGGATAATGTACTTTACAGAAATATCAATAAGGCCATGATTTCCATTGAAAAAGTGGAAAACAAATACGACAGAAAAGAACTTAAGGATCTGATCGAAGCTCATGTGCAGGCAACAGGCTCCAGATTAGGTGCCAGAATTCTTGCTGATTTTGACTATTATCTGCCTCACTTTAAGAAACTGATTCCGAATGAATACAAGAGGATGATTACTTTAAGTGCCAAACTGGAAGAAAAGGGACTTAACAGTGAACAGGCACAGATGGAAGCATTTTATGAGAGTGTTGGCGTGAAACATTAAGGAGGAAAGGGAAATCATGGGTAAACCTACGGGATTTTTAGAGTATAACAGAGAGACGGCAAAAGTTTTGCCGCCAAAGGAACGGATCAAGAATTTCAAAGAGTTCCGAATTCCTTTAAATAAAGAAAAACAGAGACTTCAGGGAGCACGCTGCATGGCTTGCGGTGTCCCTTTCTGCCAGTCAGGAATGATGCTGGGCGGAATGGCTTCCGGCTGTCCGCTTCATAATCTTGTACCTGAAACCAATGATCTGGTGTATACCGGAAACTGGAAACAGGCATATTTAAGAATAAGCAAGACCCATTCTTTTCCGGAATTTACTTCCCGTGTGTGTCCGGCTCTGTGTGAAGCAGCCTGTACATGTAATCTTAATGGTGAGCCGGTTTCTACCAAGGAAAATGAGAGGGCGATTATTGAAACGGCATTTGAAGAAGGCTGGGTGGTTCCACAGACCCCCAAGGTACGTACAGGAAAATCTATTGCTGTTGTAGGAAGCGGTCCATCTGGCCTTGCTGCTGCGCAGCAGTTAAACAGAAGAGGACATAATGTAACCGTTTTTGAGAGAAAAGACCGTGTTGGCGGACTTCTCCGTTATGGAATTCCCAATATGAAGCTTGATAAGTCTGTCGTTGATAGAAGAATTAAACTGATGGAAGAAGAAGGAGTTAAGTTTTTTACCAACATAAATGTGGGAAAAGACATTAAGGCAGAAGAGCTTTTGAAGCAGTTTGACCGTGTGGTTCTTGCATGCGGTGCGTCCAATCCAAGAGATATTAAGGTACCGGGAAGAGATGCCAGTGGAATTTATTTTGCAGTAGATTTCCTGGGCCTGGTAACAAAGACACTGCTGGATACCAATTTTGCCAATGCTCCTTATGAACTTGCAAAAGACAAAAATGTACTCGTAATCGGTGGTGGAGATACAGGAAATGACTGTGTGGGAACATCTATCCGACTTGGTGCCAAATCCGTTACCCAGCTTGAGATGATGCCAAAACCACCTGTAGAGAGAGCACCTTCCAATCCATGGCCTCAGTGGCCTAAGGTCCTTAAAACGGATTACGGTCAGGAGGAGGCCATTGCTGTGTTCGGTCATGATCCTCGTGTCTATCAGACAACAGTAACTGAGTTTATTAAGGACAAAAACGGACATGTCTGTCAGGCTAAGCTTATTAAACTAAAGAGCGAGAAGGACGCAAAGACAGGACGTATGATGATGGTTCCTGTTGAGGGAACGGAAGAGCTCATTCCTGTTGATCTGGTTCTTATTGCAGCAGGATTTCTAGGAAGCGAAAAATATGTAACAGATGCATTCAAGGTAGCCGTAAATGGGCGTACAAACGTGGAAACAAAGCCGGATGCTTATCAGACTTCTGTGGACCGTGTATTTACTGCGGGAGATATGCACAGAGGACAGTCTCTTGTGGTATGGGCTATTCATGAAGGAAGAGAAGCTGCAAAAGCAGTAGATGAATCATTGATGGGATATTCCTATCTGTAATCATAGTAAGTCATATACAGCGGATTAAGTTGTATATGGCTTACTTTTTTTGAAAAGAAGGTTGACAAAGAGAAAAGCTGTTGTTATAATATCGAGCATGGACAAAGGCGTTCTTTCTGTAGTGAAACTGTAGAAAGTGCGCTCTTTTTATATAATCAGATATAAGTAAAAAATTTGTTTTATATGAAAAATATTCATAATGAGAATTTGAAAAAGAAAATGTATAATGGAAAAGTGTTTGACAAGGAGCGTGTAAAATGGGGAAATATACCAGAGAAGAAATATTACAGATGGCTGAGGAAGAGGATGTGGAGTTTATCCGCCTTCAGTTTACGGATATGTTCGGAACATTGAAAAATATTGCCATAACTGCCAGGGAACTTCCCCGGGCACTGGATAGAGGATGCGTTGTGGATGGTTTCCTTATTGCAGGCATTGCGGGGGAGAAGAATCCGGATATGTATCTGAAACCTGATCTTGATACCTTTGCGATTCTTCCATGGCGTCCTCAGCAGGGAAAGGTTGCCAGACTGCTTTGTGATATTTGCTATCCCGACGGCACTCCTTATGAAAGAAGCCCAAGATATATACTGGATAAGATTGCATCCCAGGCAAAGAAAAAAGGTTACACATGCCTTGTTGATCCTGAATGTGAATTTTTTCTTTTCCATACAGATGATAATGGAGTTCCCACAACAGTTACTCATGAAAAAGCCGGATATCTTGATATCAGTCCTGTAGATCTGGGAGAAAATGCCAGACGTGATATTGTGCTGAATCTGGAGGATATGGGAATTGAGGTAGAGTCCTCCCACCATGAAACAGCACCTGCCCAGCATGAGGTGGACTTTAAATATGGAGAAGTAAGAAAAATGGCCGACCGTATTATGTCATTTAAGATGACGGTGCGTACTATAGCCAAGCGTCACGGGCTCCATGCTACTTTTATGCCCAAACCACGGTCTGAAGTAAACGGGTCAGGAATGCATATTCATTTTTCCCTGTTTAAGGATGGGAAGAATGTGTTCGTAAATCCGGATAATCCTCAGGAACTCAGTGAGGAAGCGTATTATTTTGTTGGAGGTCTTCTTGCTCACAGCAAGGAGATGGCTGCTATTACCAATCCGATTGTTAACTCTTATAAACGTCTGGTACCAGGATATGAGGCTCCTACTGAACTGACATGGACGAAAAATAATCAGAATTCTCTTGTAAGGATTCCGGCTTCAAGAGGACTTGAAACCAGAATTGAGCTTAGAAGTCCGGATGCTGCTGCTAATCCGTACCTTGTATTTGCAGTGTGCCTGGCAGCCGGACTTGACGGACTTGATAAAAAAATTCTGCCCCATAAAGCTTTAGGTGAAGAACCTGTTCAGGAGGATCAGGACTGTTCAGAAGTAGATCATCTTCCTGAAAACCTAAACGAGGCCCTTGGGTACTTTGAACAAAGTGAATGGATCAGTAAAATTCTTGGAAAAGAATTCTGTGAGGAATATGCAGCTGCCAAGAGAAAGGAATGGCTGCGCTATACCAGAGAAATATCAGCCTGGGAGATAGAGGAATATCTTTATAGGATCTGAACTGGGTTTTTCAGGCAAAAGAGGAGAGGCATTATATGAGCAGCAGCATTGTGATTGCGCTACCCAAAATTGAAGACGCAAAGAAAATACGCACCATACTTGTAAGGCATGGACTTTCTGTAGCTTCTGTCTGTAATACGGTGTCCAAAGCTCTGGCAAGTATGTCAGAGCTTGACAGTGGTGTATTGATCTGCGGATATAAGCTTCCGGACGGATATTATAAAGATGTACTGGATGATTTGCCTCAATATTTTGAAATGCTTCTCCTTGCTTCTGCGAAAGTGATCAGTGAAGCACCCAATTGTATAGAAACGGTGGAAATGCCTTTTAAGGCAGGTAATCTGATAGAAGATGTAAATGAAATGCTTTGCCGGATTTCACGCCGCATCAGGAAAGAAAAGAAAAAACCAAGATTAAGAACCGAAAGTGAACAGAAATATATATTAGATGCCAAGTCTCTCATTATGGAAAAAAACCATATGAGTGAAGAGGAAGCTTACCGTTATATTCAGAAATGCAGTATGGATTCCGGCACGAATATGGTGGAGACGGCACAGATGATGCTTATGCTCATGTGTGAATCATGAGAAATAAAGACAGGGCAGGATTAATAAGAAACTATATGGAGGATGAGGACATGGAATTTTTGGATGGAACTTGGAAAAAAGATATCAGCAGCTGGGAAGAACTTCTGGGAGACCAGCTTCTTAATCAGGAAGTTGTGATCGAAGGGGCAATCCACAGTATCCGTAATATGGGCGATGTGGCATTTGTTATTTTAAGAAGACGAGAAGGCCTGTTTCAGGCTGTTTACGAGAATGAACAGGTCAATATTTCCATTCGGGAGCTGAGAGAGGCAATGACTGTGAGGATAAAAGGAATCCTTAATGAAGAGCCCAGAGCGCCTCATGGAAGAGAATTGAGGATCCGTCACATTGATATTCTTTCAGCACCTGCAGAACCTCTTCCTCTTGCAATTGACAAATGGAAACTGAACACATCCCTTGAGGCAAAATTAAATTACCGTTCCATCTCTCTCAGAAATATTCAGGAAAGAGCCAAATTTAAGATCCAGGAAGCTCTCACAAAAGCGTTTCGTGACTATCTGTACAGCCAGGGATTTACTGAGATTCATACACCCAAGATCGGTGCAAGAGGTGCAGAAGGTGGAGCCAATGTTTTCAAATTAAGTTATTTCCATAAACCGGCAGTTCTTGCCCAGAGTCCTCAGTTCTATAAACAGATGATGGTAGGTGTTTTTGATAGGGTGTTTGAGACAGGTCCTGTTTTCCGTGCAGAGAAACATAATACCAAACGTCATTTAAATGAATATACAGGTCTTGACTTTGAGATGGGCTATATTGACAGCTTTGAAGAAATTATGGCTATGGAAACAGGTTATCTTCAGTATGCTATGAATCTTCTGAAAACTGAATATGCTGACGAAGTAAAAATTCTTAAGATAGACGTTCCTGATGTATCCAGGATTCCGGCAGTTCGTTTTGATAAGGCCAAGGAACTGGTGTCGGAAAAATACAACCGTAAGATCAGAAATCCTTTTGATCTGGAACCGGAGGAAGAAACGCTGATCGGCAGATATTTTAAAGAAGAATATGATTCCGATTTTGTTTTTGTTACTCATTATCCATCCAAAAAACGTCCCTTCTATGCAATGGACGATCCGGAAGATGAGAGATTTACCTTAAGCTTTGACCTCCTCTTTAAAGGTCTTGAGATCACTACGGGAGGACAGAGAATCCATGATTATGATATGCTTGTGCAGAAGATTGAAAAGCGTGGGATGACACAGGAAGGTATGGAGCAGTATCTGGATACTTTCAAACATGGAATGCCTCCACATGGAGGACTTGGAATCGGTCTTGAGAGACTGACTATGCAGCTGATCGGAGAGGATAATGTCAGGGAAACCTGTCTGTTTCCAAGAGATATGAACCGTCTTGAACCATAAAGGAGAACAAAAATGGCAAAGATCATAGATGATGAAACAATGGAAAATGTGTGTCTTCTTGCCAAACTTTCCCTCTCTCCCGAGGAAAAGGAAAAGGCCAAGGAAGACATGCAGAAAATGCTGGATTATGTAGAGAAGCTGGATGAGCTGGACACTTCCCAGGTGGAGCCTATGTCTCATATCTTTCAGGACGATAATGTGTTCAGGGAAGATATTGTCACCAATGGGGATAACAAAGAAGCTATGCTTGCCAATGCACCAAAGGCAAAAGAGGGACAGTATCTTGTTCCCAAGACCATAGGATAGGAGACGGGACGATGGAGTTGGAAAAATTAACAGCCCTTCAGCTTGGGCAGAAGATAAAACAGCGTCAGGTAAGTGTCCTGGACGGAGTAGAAACTGTTTTTGACAGAATTGAGAAACAGGATTCCAGGGTACATGCTTATCTTGACACATATAAAGAAGACGCTTATACAAGAGCAAAAGAAGTGGAAAAAGGAATTGAGGACGGAATCTATACAGGCCCTCTGGCAGGTGTGCCCATTGCCATTAAGGATAATATCTGTATCAATGGAAAGAAAACAACCTGTGCGTCAAGAATCCTGGAGAACTTTGTGCCCCAGTATAATGCAGAAGTAATCGACCGTCTGGAAAAGGCCGGAATGATAATAATCGGAAAAACAAATATGGATGAGTTTGCTATGGGAAGTACGACGGAAACTTCAGCATACGGGGTAACCAGGAATCCATGGAATCTGGATCACGTTCCCGGCGGATCTTCCGGCGGTTCCTGTGCGGCTGTAGCTTCCGGGGAGACATTTATGGCTCTTGGTTCTGATACAGGCGGTTCCATCCGTCAGCCAAGCTCTTTCTGTGGTGTTACAGGCCTTAAACCTACTTATGGTACAGTCTCAAGATATGGATTGGTTGCCTATGCATCTTCTCTGGATCAGATTGGCCCTGTGGGCAAAGATGTGGCGGACTGTGCCGCACTTCTTGAGATCATTGCAGGGCATGATCCGAAAGACAGTACATCCATGAGAAGAAATGATCTTGATTTTTCCGGCGAAATGACAGATGAAATTGCAGGGATGAAATTCGGTGTTCCGCAGGAATATCTGTCAGCAGGACTTGATCCTGAAGTGAAGGCATCCTTTATGGATGTGCTGAAATCCCTCACTGACATAGGGGCAACTGTTGAATTTTTTTCATTGAAAACAACGGAATATATGATTCCGGCATATTATATCATTGCAAGTGCAGAGGCCAGCTCTAATCTGGAACGTTTTGACGGCGTAAAATACGGTTACAGGGCTTCTGAATATGAAGGACTGCACGACATGTACAGAAAGACAAGAACACAGGGATTCGGGGAAGAAGTGAAGCGTCGTATTATGCTTGGATCCTTTGTGTTAAGTTCCGGTTATTATGATGCGTATTACCTGAAAGCACTTCGTACCAAAGCGCTGATCAAAAAAGAATTTGATAAGGCTTTTCAGAAATATGATGTTCTTCTTGCACCGGCTGCTCCCTACACAGCACCTAAACTGGGTGAGAGCCTGAAAGATCCTCTTGCCATGTACCTGGGTGATATTTATACTGTTGCAGTGAATCTCTGCGGCCTTCCGGGAATTACGGTTCCCTGTGGTAAAGACAGTAAGGGTCTTCCTATTGGCATTCAGATGATAGGAGACTGCTTTATGGAAAAGAAAATACTAAGAGCGGCGCATGCTTACGAAAAAGCAAGAGGTTCGTTTGAAATACCGGGAGAGGGAGGCAGCATATAATGAAACAGTATGAGACAGTCATCGGACTGGAAGTTCACGTAGAGCTTGCAACAAAGACAAAGATTTTCTGTGGCTGTTCCACGGAATTTGGCGGAGCACCAAACACCCATACTTGTCCGGTATGCACCGGTATGCCCGGTTCTCTTCCTGTTCTGAATAAGAAAGTAGTTGAATTTGCCTTAAAGGCAGGACTGGCTGCAAACTGCCAGATCAACCAGTATTGCAAATTTGACCGTAAGAACTATTTTTATCCGGATAATCCCCAGAATTATCAAATTTCCCAGCTTTATCTTCCAATCTGTCATGATGGCTGGGTAGAGATTGAAACTTCTGCAGGGAAGAAAAAGATTCGTATTCATGAAATGCATATGGAGGAAGATGCGGGAAAACTGATCCATGATGAATGGGAAGACAGTTCACTGGTGGATTATAACCGAAGCGGTGTACCTCTTATTGAAATTGTTTCTGAACCGGATATGAGAAGTGCAGAAGAGGTTATCGCATACCTTGAAAAGCTGCGTTGTATGATGCAGTATCTGGGTGTATCAGACTGTAAACTTCAGGAAGGATCTATGCGTGCAGATGTGAACCTTTCTGTTCATGAGGCGGGTACAGATAAATTCGGAATAAGAACAGAAATGAAAAACCTGAACTCTTTTAAAGCAATCTCCAGAGCTATTGAAGGAGAAAGAGAACGTCAGATCGAGCTTCTTGAAGAGGGCAAACCTGTCATACAGGAAACAAGACGATGGGATGACAATAAGGAGTATTCTTATGCTATGCGTTCCAAGGAAGACGCCAAGGATTACAGATATTTCCCTGATCCGGATCTTCCTCCGGTTCATATTTCTGATGAATGGCTGGAAGAGCTGAGAAAGTCCCAGCCTGAACTGCGTGAGGCAAAACGTGCCCGTTATCAGGAGGAATATGGTCTTTCAGATTATGATGCAGGAATCCTTACGGAATCCCGTCATCTTGCAGGTCTGTTTGAGGATACAGTAAAGCTTTACGGAAATGCAAAGAAAGCTGCCAACTGGTTTATGGGAGAAGTTCTTCGCCTTGCAAAGGAAAAAGCTATTGATCTGGAGCAGATATCATTTGAACCCAAACATCTTGCAGATCTTCTTCTTATGGTTGAAAAAGGCCAGGTCAGCCCTCAGAATGCAAAAAAAGTATTTGAAAAAGTATTTGATGAAGATATTGATCCTGTTTCCTATGTCGAAGAGCATGGCCTGAAAATCGTGGAAGATACAGGTCTTCTTGCAGAAACAGTGAACAGGATCCTGGATGCCAATCCAGGACCATTATCAGAGCTTCTGGGAGGCAAGGATAAGGTAATGGGATTCTTTGTTGGCCAGATTATGAAAGAAATGAAGGGTAAAGCCAATCCTGCCAGTGTGCGGGAAGCCCTTACAGAGGAAATTAAACACAGATCATAAAATTTAGGAGGAATAATTCCAATGGTTACTGTAAATCGCAACTATCTGAAATTACCAGGAAGTTATCTTTTTTCCACCATCGCAAAAAAAGTAAAAGCATATAAAGAAGCAAATCCTCAGGCAAAGGTTATTTCTCTTGGAATCGGAGATGTAACACAGCCTCTGGTTCCGGCAGTTATTGAGGCGCTTCACAAGGCTGTGGAGGAAATGGGACATGCAGAGACATTTCATGGTTATGCACCGGATCTTGGATACGAGTTCTTAAGAACAGCTATTGCAAAGAATGATTATCAGCACAGAGGCTGCCATATTGAGGCAGATGAGATTTTTGTATCTGATGGAGCCAAAAGTGATTCGGGAAATATCCAGGAAATCTTCGGTCTGGACAATAAGGTCGCTGTCTGTGATCCGGTTTATCCTGTTTATGTGGATACCAATGTAATGGCAGGCCGTACAGGAGATTACAGTCAGGAAAGAGGAAACTTTGACGGTGTGATCTATATGCCATGTAAAGAGGAGAACGGTTTTGTACCGGAGCTTCCCAAAGAAGTGCCGGATCTTATCTACCTGTGTTTCCCCAACAATCCTACAGGCGGTGCGATCACAAAAGATCAGCTCCAGGAATGGGTAGACTATGCCAATAAGAACGGTTCTGTGATCATTTATGATGCAGCCTATGAAGCATATATTACACAGGACAACGTGCCCCACAGTATCTATGAGTGTGAAGGTGCCAGAACCTGTGCCATTGAACTGAGAAGCTTTTCCAAAAATGCCGGCTTTACAGGTGTGCGTCTTGGCTTTACTGTAGTGCCAAAGGAACTTGTCCGGGACAATGTGTCACTTCACAGCCTCTGGGCAAGACGTCATGGAACTAAGTTCAATGGTGCCCCCTATATTGTTCAGCGTGCAGGAGAAGCCGTATATTCTGATGAAGGAAAAGCACAGCTGAAGGAGCAGGTTGGATATTATCAGAGAAATGCAAAGGCAATTCTTGATGGATTAAGCCAGGCTGGTTTTACCGTTTCCGGTGGTGTTAATGCACCTTATATCTGGCTGAAAACACCGGACAAAATGGCATCATGGGATTTCTTTGACTATCTTCTGGAAAAGGCAAATGTGGTAGGTACTCCAGGGTCAGGATTTGGGGCTCATGGAGAAGGCTTTTTCCGACTGACAGCTTTTGGAACATACGAAAATACATTGGAAGCAATTGAGAGGATAAAAAATCTGTAATTCTGATTTTAAAGATGGGGTGACAGATAAAAGACATAAATGTAAAAGTGCAGCGGTTGAATCCATTTTTCAGGGATGGCCGCTGCTTTTGCATTATAAGGTATTTATTGAAAAGGAGAGATATACAAATGAAAGATCCATATAATTTATCTCAGGAACTGATTGGGCTTCGCAGGCATTTTCATCAGTATCCGGAGCTTGCCCTTAAAGAAAACAAAACCTCTGGGTTTATTCGTGATTACCTGGAAAGGCTGGGGTATGAGGTCAGATCTGTTCAGCCTACAGGTCTGATAGCCGAACTGCCACAGCTGAAAAACAGAACAAAAACAGTTGTTCTCCGTGCAGAGATGGATGGGCTTCCGGTTACAGAGCAGACAGGACTTCCATATTCTTCCTGTAATCCGGGAGTGATGCATGCCTGCGGACACGATTATATACTTGCCGTTGCCCTGATCCTGACAAAGATTGTATCTTTGGAAAAAGACGCTTTTCCGGTGAGGATTCGTTTTCTGTTTGAACCTGCAGAAGAGATTGGAGAAGGCACTTTAAAGATGATCTCTGCGGGAGCCATGGATGATCCTGTGCCAGATGCATTTTTAATGTTTCATTATGCTGCGGATAAGAGCTTTGGCATGGCTGTCCATAAAGGACAGGCATCTTCTATGATCTGTGGGATGAAAATCCTGATACAGGGCAGATCCAGCCACTGGTGCCAGGCAGAAAAGGGTGTGGACGCTATTCATGCAGCTGCTCAGGTAGTAAATGCAATTTATGATCTGAATGCTTCCTATGGAAAGGAATATCCGTCCGCAGGAAAATATGTGACAGGGATAGGAACGATTCACGGAGGTGAATATGCCAACATTATTGCGGATCATGTGGAATTAAACGGAAGTATCCGGGCGGTAAGGGAAGAAGAT
>JAQYGS010000090.1 GCA_028722515.1 Clostridia bacterium
CCTTACCTCACAAGTGAGGCGGTTTATTTCTGTTGCACTGGTCTGGGAGTCACCTCCACCGGACGTTATCCGGCATCCTGCCCTGCGAAGCCCGGACTTTCCTCGTCTGAACCCTTTCGTCTGTCCAGCCGCGATTACCTGGCCTGGTTGCGAGTGCTATTTTAGCATAGTTTTCTTTCCTTGTAAAGGAATTTATACATTGAAGCAGCTGCCTCCGATAAACTCCCTGAGAAGAGAATTGCGCGGAATATCCTCACTTGGAACAGCCACAAAATAGTCAAAAAATTTCAACAGCCTCTTGGCTTCCAGATATTCCGGCTCATCTTTCCCTATTCCAAATAGAAGTGGCTCTGCGTAAACCTTCAGGCATGCAAGCTCATAGATCAACGCAGAATTGAACATGGCATCTGCTTCCTCCTGGAAGGGAAAAATATTCTGTTCTTCTCCTCTTCGAACAGAAGGCCATCTGGCAATGGTCTCTTTCGCAGAAGTACCTCTGGTGCGGGCATCTCTTACGATCCTGCGGATCAGCCGCCCGTCTGTAGTGGGAATCCTGTTATGCTCATCAATATTTAACTGGGTCAGAGCACTGATATATATCTTAAACTTGCTTTCTCTTGGAAGTGCATAGCTTAATTTATCATTCAGGCCATGAATGCCCTCGATCACCAGTATATCCTCTTTGCCAAGCTGCAGGAAATCACCTTTATATTCTCTCATTCCTGTTTTAAAATTATAAACAGGAAGCTCCACTCTTTTTCCTTCCAGCAGGGCAAGCATATCTTTATTAAACTGTTCTACATCAATGGCTTCCAGACATTCAAAATTCTTTTCTCCAAACTCATCAAGGGGAGTCTTATCCCTGTTCACAAAATAATTATCCACTGCAATGGGATGAGGCTTCATTCCATGTGCTGCAAGCTGAATAGACAGCCTGTGGGAAAAAGTTGTCTTTCCTGAGGAGGAGGGACCTGCGATCATAACGAATTTCTTATTTCCTGCATTTGCAATCTGTGATGCCAGGTCAGAAATCTTTGCCTCCTGCAATGCTTCCTGAATCAGCAGAATGTTCTGAAATTCTCCTCTTGTGATCTTGTCATTTAACTCCCCAACTGTGGAAATATCCAGCTTATCTCCCCATTCCTGGGATTCCTTCTGCACATGAAAAATCTTCTCCCTTGGCTGAAATTCCGGCACTTTTTCCGGTTCTGACCTTGACGGAAGCAGAAGAACGAATCCTTCTTCATAAAGAACAAGGTCAAAATAAGGGATACAGCCGGTTCTGTCTGCCATAAAGCCATAGAAATAATCTTCAAAGTTCTCAATACTATATAAGTTTACCGCAGATACTCTTCTATAATAAAAAAGTTTCTCTTTATCATACATATGGTGCTTATGAAAGAGAGAAATAGCTTCATCTGTGCTTACGCTTCGCTTCACAATGGGAATATCTGCTTCCACGATCTGATGCATACGGTCTTTGACCCTGTCAAGAAACTCCTGGCAGAGAACCGTACTTCCTTCCATAGTGAAATAATATCCGCTTCCCACAGAATAATGGATCACTACTTTATCAATACTGTCCTGCCCCGCCACATCATAAATTGCCTTCAAAAGGATCAGGCAGGCGCTTCTTTTATATGTTTTATGTCCGATGGAATCCTTCGTGGTCACAAATTCAACAGTACAGTCACGTTCCAGAGTTTTGTGAAGTTCCCTCAGCTTCCCGTCCTCCATCACCAGAATAACAGGTGCATCTGTGGTTCCCTCATAATCCTTCACGATCCGGGCATAAGGCGTGCCCTGGGGATATAAGACTGTTTCTCCCTTTATGATAACCTTAAGCATTTTCTGCTCCATAATGAATCCCTCCGTCTCTTTTATCCTCTATACTTCTACAGTATAGTATATGGACTTTTTACCCTGGCACAGGAAATTACAAGGTCAGGGAATTCTTCATGTATTTCTTTTTTCATTTCTTCCATAAAAATATATTCTGTTCCATAATGCCCTGCATCAATAAGAGCCAGTCCCTGTGCTACTGTATCAATTCCCGTATGATGATCGATATCACCGGTCACATAAACATCAGCCCCTGCTGCAATAGCTTCTTCTATCATACTTTTGCCGGAGCCTGTACAGACTGCAGCCCGGCTGACCATACGGTCCAGATCGCCATAAACTCTTACATCATCTAACTTCAGAGAGTCTTTCACAAGCTGTGCATACTCTCTTAAGGTCATTTCACGGGGAATCTGTCCCACTCTTCCAAAGCCCTGGACTTCTCCATCCCGTTCTTCTGTCACCTCAAGAACCGTAGTGTCTGTCAGGTTAAGATAAGAGGCGCTTAAATCCGCCATGCCAAGCACATCATAATTGGTATGCATAGCGTAATACACAATTCTGTGTTCAATAAGTCCGAGGATTTTTCTCCCTGTGAAACTATGATTATTGATCTTTTTTATCCCGTGAAAAATCATAGGATGGTGAGTCAGGATCATATCAGCTCCGTTATGGATGGCTTCCTCCAGTGTTTCCTCTGTCAGGTCAAGAGCAAGAAAAACATGGTGGATCTCCTGACGGTCATCTCCTGTAAGGAGTCCCACATTATCCCAGTCCTGAGCTGCTTCTTCAGGATATTTTTTCTCCAGCCAGGAGATTAAATCATATGCTTTCATATATTTCTAAAGCAGACAGCACTGCCTGCCTTTCCTCCTTTATTTCCTGCTCCCTTTCTTTTGCAGAGGGGGCATTTTCAAGCTTTTCAAGAATCGAATCACAGATACCAAGTTCCCTTTTCAGATATTCCTTAAGGACAGGATGGCGTTGCTTTAGGAGAAGTTCGCCGAAGCGTTCCTCACAGGTATAAGGACTTCCTGGCTCTGTATACTTCTTTGTTCCATGAACCACCTTCATTATGGGGTAGAACTTTCCATCCTCAAGAATCAGGTCTTCCTTCACAGTTTCCCATCCGATCTCACTGATAAAACGGCGAAAATGAGGAAGATCAGACTGGGGAGCCAGAACCATTTCCCGGAAACTCTCCCTCACTTTAGCTCCCTCTGTCAGGATCCGCTCCATGAGAG
The DNA here is from genome assembly GCA_028722515.1 of Clostridia bacterium. Classification (GTDB taxonomy): domain Bacteria; phylum Bacillota; class Clostridia; order Lachnospirales; family Lachnospiraceae; genus Blautia_A. Next base: position 3,087 of record JAQYGS010000090.1, read on the forward strand.
GTCCACCCATGCCAGCCATGACAAGAGTATCCCCTTCCCCTTCGCCAAGAGCCTGAAGACCATCTGAAAGCCTTGTTTCTATGTATTTCTCAAGACCATACTGTGCGATATGTTCCTTTGCCCTGGAAAGAGGTCCCTTACGGACATCCATGGCAATGGCGCCAGGAATTATTCTGTTAAGATACAGGTATACCGGCAGATATCCATGATCACAACCCACATCTACCAGCCGGTTTCCCCGGGTTACCATGCCCGCAACCGCAGACAGACGTGATGAAAGCTGCATACCATGGTCTCCTTAATCCAGATAATCCTTCAGTTTGCGGCTGCGGCTGGGATGTCTGAGCTTGCGCAGTGCCTTGGCCTCAATCTGACGGATACGTTCTCTTGTTACATTAAATTCCTTTCCAACCTCTTCCAGAGTTCTTGCCCTGCCGTCATCCAGTCCGAAGCGAAGTCTTAATACTTTTTGCTCTCTGTCTGTAAGGGTATTAAGAACTTCTACCAGCTGCTCCTTAAGAAGAGTGAAAGCTGCAGCATCTGCAGGTACCGGTACGTTATCATCCTGGATGAAATCTCCAAGATGGCTGTCCTCTTCTTCTCCGATAGGAGTTTCCAGAGAAACCGGTTCCTGAGAGATCTTAAGGATCTCACGGACACGATCCACTGACATATCCATTTCCTCTGCAATCTCTTCAGGAGTAGGTTCACGTCCCAGTTCCTGAAGCAGCTGACGGGAAACACGGATCAGCTTGTTAATTGTTTCTACCATATGGACCGGAATACGTATGGTACGGGCCTGATCCGCGATGGCTCTTGTAATTGCCTGACGGATCCACCATGTTGCATAGGTACTGAACTTGTAACCTTTCCGATAGTCAAATTTCTCCACTGCCTTGATAAGTCCCAGGTTTCCTTCCTGTATAAGATCAAGAAAAAGCATTCCACGGCCCACATACCTTTTGGCAATGCTTACCACAAGACGAAGGTTGGCTTCTGCCAGACGTTTCTTGGCGTCCTCATCGCCCTGCTCCATTTTCTTGGCAAGCTCAATCTCTTCCTCTGCTGAAAGAAGAGGCACCTTGCCGATCTCCTTCAGATACATACGTACCGGATCCTCAATGCTCACACCTTCAGGAACAGAAAGATCGATCTTGTCCAGCTCGATTTCTTCCTCTTCATCCAATTTGTCAATGTCCACATCATCATCCAGAACCATATCATCCACATTACTGTCGTCCGTAATCCGAAGCACATCTACGCCGCTTGCTTCCAGGAAGTCAAAAACCTTCTCCATCTGTTCCACATCCAGCGGCTGATCCTTAAAGAAATCGTTGATCTCCTGGTACTCCAGTACGTTTTTCTTCTTCTTGGCAAGTTCCAGAAGCTCCACCAGTTTCTCACTGAATTTACCCATATTCATTTCCATATGTGCTCTATACCTCCATATAGTGTTTATATTTTATCCTTATTCAAAAGAAATATGCAGCTGGTCCCGCTTTCTTCCAAGCTCCTCCAGCTCTTTCTTTGCTTTTATCATTTCCTGAAGTCCCTTAATATCCAAAGGATCCAGTTTGTCATTTTTTTCCTTCAGGCTTTCCCCCTTAATCCTGAGTAATGTATCAGCAAAAGCCTTGTCCTGCTCCTGAGGTGTTTCCAGATGGATTCTGGCATTAAAAAGGGAAGCTACCTCCCTTTGTTCTTCACTGTCAGTAAAAGCATTCAAAAGCCTGGCAGGATTTATATCTCCCTCTTTGTGCTGCTCATAAAGCATTTCTGCCACCTGCCTGTACAAGGGCACCACAAAATCTGACGGCTCAATATACTTCTCAACCGTATCAAAAATCCCCGGATATGTTACAAGCCATGTAAGCATAAGCTTCTGGGCTTTCTCCCCTGCGTTCTCTTTCCTGACTATTTTCTTTTCTTTGGAAACAGGCCGGATCACGCTTTGTACCTGGGTTCCTTTCATAGCCAGTGCATTGACCCTTCGCCTTAAGTCCTCTGCGCTGATTCCGAAATTTCTGTATTCCTTTACAATAGCTTCTATGTAAAGATTCCTCTCCAGTTCATCTGACATCTCCAGAAGCATTCGGGCGCACTGTTCAAAGAACCGGTTCTGTCCCTGGGGCTCCTCCATGGAAAAATCCCTCTGGGCCATATGAACCCGGAACATAAAGCTGTCCTCAGCCTGCTCAAGCCGCTTCTCAAACTCTTCTGCTCCAAGGGCTTTGATAAATTCATCCGGATCCTTGTGGGGCTTTAAGTTCACCACCCTGGAATTTACCCCTGCTTCCCTCAGAATGGGAATTGCCCGAAGGGCGGCCTTTATGCCTGCCTCATCACTGTCGTAGAGAAGCAGTACCTCCTGGGTGTATCTTTTCAGCAGGCTGGCATGGCCCGATGTAAGTGACGTTCCCAGAGAAGCCACCGCATTGGTAAAGCCGGCCTGATGCATGGCGATCACATCCATATACCCTTCACAGAGGATCAGGTATTTCTTACGTGTAGTCCTAGCCACATTAAGCCCGTACAGATTCCGGCTCTTATCAAAGATCATAGTCTCCGGAGAATTAAGATATTTGGGCTTGCCATCCCCCATCACACGGCCTCCGAATCCGATCACCCGGCTGTTCACATCCATAATGGGAAAAATAACACGGTTCCAGAATTTATCATACATTCCATGGCGTTCATCCACATTGAAAAGTCCGGATTCCCGTAACAGGTCATCACTGTAGTTTTTTGATTTCAGGTACTTATACAGGTCATCGCTGTATTTATCTGAATATCCCAGGCCGAATTTCTGCATTGTCTCGTCGCTTAAATGTCTGCCTTTAAGGTATTCATAGGCTTTCTTTCCATTCTCGCGGCGAAGCTGGTAATAAAAATAACTGGCTGCCAGCTTGTTGATCTCAAGAAGAGTGGATTTCTTCTGAGCTTTCTCTCTGGCCTGAGAGGAATATTCCATTCTCGGAAGCTCTACGCCCGCCCTGTCTGCCAGAGCTTTCAGTGCTTCTCCGAAGGTAAAGTTCTCATATTCCATTACAAAGTTAAAAACATTTCCCCCTGCTCCGCAGCCGAAGCAGTAATACATCTGCCTGGAAGGCGTTACGGAAAAGGAAGGGGTTTTTTCATTATGAAAGGGACACAGTCCGAAATATGTACTTCCCCTTTTATTTAGCTTCACATATTGGGATACAACATCTACAATATCATTCTTACTTCTCACTTCTTCAATGATATCGTCTGAATAACGCATTCCTGGTTCTCCTTTTTAATAAACTTCCCATGCCTTCGGTATAAATATTTCACGGAACTTCTCCATGGAATACTGATCTGTCATACCGGACAGATAATCACAGACTACAGTCGTCTTCTTCTCTCCCCGCAGGATCATATTCCTGTATTCTGCAGACATGGCTTCCGGGTGGTCTATATAATATTCATACAGTTCTGTCAGCATCTTGACAGCTTTCTCTTCCTCTTTCTTTGCTACAGGATTCTCATAAACATCACAGAACATAAGTTTCCTCAGTTCCATCATAGCTTCATAGATCATGGGTGACATGGCAATCATATCTTTATCAATACTGTTCTCTATAATATCGTGGACAAAAGTATTCAGCCTTTCCCTGGTGGTATATCCCAGAAGCATACGAAGGGTTATGGGAATATCATCCTCCGTAATGATTCCTGCCCGCTGTGCATCATCCATATCGTGATGAATATAGGCGATCTTATCAGAAAGCCTTACCACCTGTCCCTCCAGAGTAGAGGGATTTCCCACTGTCCTGTGGTTAAGGATCCCATCCCGTACTTCCCAGGTAAGGTTAAGCCCTTCCCCGTTTTTCTCCAGAACCTGTACCACCCGGATGCTCTGCTCATAATGAGTAAAGCCGTCAGGATTAACCCCATTCAGGGCTCTCTCCCCTGCATGTCCGAAAGGAGTATGGCCCAGGTCATGGCCCAGTGCTATGGCCTCCACCAGATCTTCATTAAGCCGTAAAGCCTTGGCTATGGTTCTGGCTATCTGGGATACTTCAAGGGTATGTGTAAGACGATTCCTGTAATGGTCACCCTGAGGTGCCAGAAAAACCTGTGTCTTATCCTTCAGCCGTCTGAATGCCTTACAGTGAAGGATCCTGTCCCTGTCCCTCTGATAGACAGTTCGTACATCACACTCTTCCTCCTGCCTCTCTCTTCCCTTTGAATAAATACTGTGAGCGGCATAAGGACTGAGCATCTTCAGTTCTCTCTGTTCCATATCTTCCCTGATATTCATAAGCGCTCCCTCCACAAGGTGACAAAATACCTCTTATTAATTATATTCTACACAAAATTTCAAATTCCTCTTTTTTTCAAAAAAAACTTGAAAATTTTTTTAATATTTTTTGGAAAAAGTGTTGACATTAATCTTCACTTTTGGTATAGTATCATTTGTCGCGAGGGAAAAGGAAAAGAATCCCGGGAAATGCGATATGCGGAAGTGTCGGAACTGGCAGACGAGCAAGACTAAGGATCTTGTGAGCATTGCGCTCGTGTGGGTTCAAGTCCCATCTTCCGCATTTTTTATTGGCCTGTATCATTTGATACAGGTTTTTTTCTTCTCAGAATTATCTGATATTTTTCAAAATAAAAAGGTATACCCGGTTATCTCGGTATACCTTTTTTTATCTGAAACAAATTCACTGTGTTATTATTTTATTCTCCCCACCTTTAAGCAGATTAAGATAGCTTGCCTGGTTCATCGGTCTGGCATAGTAATAACCCTGGGCTTTATTGCAGTTATATTCCCTGAGCATGTCTTTCTGGTCCTCTGTTTCCACGCCCTCTGCAAGTACGGAAAGTCCCATTTCATTGCCCATTTCTATTACCATATGGAGAATCTCCTCTGCTCTTCCATATGGGTCATCCGTGCTTAAGAATCTCATATCCAGCTTAATCTCATCTACAGGAGCTTCTTTGAGCATATTAAGGGAAGAATATCCGCTTCCAAAATCATCCATCAGGATCTTAAAGCCTTCTTTTTGAAGTTTCTCCAGGACTGAGAAAATGGCTCTGGAATCATTGGTATATGCTGATTCTGTCACCTCAAGCTCCAGGTATTTACGGGGTATCTCATACTTATCCGCTACACTGCATAAGATTTCGCAAAGCCTTGGATTATAAAATCCTACTCTGGATAAGTTAACAGATACAGGATACAGGGGCAGACCCTGATCTTTACACTGTTTCAGGAAGATACATGTTTCCTCGTAAATATACAGATCCAGCTTTCCGATAAAGCCGTTCTTCTCAAAAACCGGAATGAATACTCCCGGGGGAAGGATTCCTTTCTGTGGATGTTCCCATCTTACAAGGGCTTCCGCACCGATAATATGATCATTTCTCATGTCATACTTTGGCTGAAAATAGGCTTTGAACTGCTTGCCGTTAAGAGCTCCTGTCATTTCATTTATGACCATCTGCTCTTCAATCAGCTTCTGTCTGTGAGCGTCCTCATACACAGCCAGAGAGGTAAGATGGTTGTTCTTGATACTGTCTGCTGCCAGATGAGCTCTGTCGCACATAATGCGGAGATTCCTGCTTTTATCCCTGATCTCATATACGCCTGCGGATATTTCCAGTGCAAGATCCAGGGGATATTCTCTGGCCTGGGAAATAAAATCATCTGTTATCTTTCTCAGGCTGTCCATATTTTCCAGGGTCAGAAGTATAAAGTGGTCTGATTCATATCTGGTGCAGACCGAACCGGTTTTTTCACTGATCTGACTTACGATTCCTGCAAGATATTGAAGGTACAGATCTCCTGCCTGAACTCCGAACAGATCGTTGATCAGCTTGAAATTCTCCACATTAAGAAACAGTATGTTCACATCTTCATTCTCATGGGCATTCAGGAATTCCCTGCCTGCTCTGTAGAAGCCTTCTTTACTGAGAAGACCTGTAAGTTCATCGATCTCCACTTTCTTCCTGTATGCTTCTTTCTCCACAGTCTGCAGACGAATCTGAGTTCTCCTTCTTTTCTCAATGATATGAAAAGAGAAAAGAATCAGGAAGAACAACAGTCCTGCCAGAATCTGTATTTTGTATTCCAGGAAAAAATCCACCAATGAAAAATGATAGGCACTGGCTGAAGTATACTGCCGGGCTGCTTCGCCCAGGTTTTCATCTGAAAGGCATCCGATGCTCTTATTGATTATGGAAATGATCAGGGGATCCATACCCGACTTATAGAGCATGCAGCTTTTGGCCTTTGCATAACTGACTCCTGTCATCATAAGATCCCTGTATCTGTTTTTCTGAAGATAATAGTTCGCTACATACGTGCTGGCTACTGCTGCATCTGCCTTACCATCCGCAACTGCATCCAGGCATTCGTCCGGTGAATCTGCATATATATATTTCCCGGCCTGAATCTGCTCTGACTGCATACTGGGATATTTCCGAAACATATCCGCCAGAGCAATGGTGGGCTTATCCAGTGAATACACATCTGTTCCTCTGGAGACAATGAGATAATAATTTCTTTCAAAGAACCCTTCTGTAAGCTGCACATCCGGATTTTCCATAAATTCCTGGTTATACATTGCTCCTGCGGCAAAATCATACTGGTCATTTTCAATAATTTCCAGAAGATCTGTCCCTATGGGAACCTCCTTTAGATCGATCTTAAGTCCGCTTATTTCCTGCAGCATATTCAGCAGAGATACATAGATTCCCTTCAGTTCTCCGGTACTTTCATCTTCATAGCATAATGGTGGAACAGGAACACATGCAATTCTGAGAGGTTTGTCCTGATTTTGTACAAATTCTGCTTCTTCTCTGGTAAGAAGGGGCTGGAGATTCGTTTTTCCCTTTTCATAGTACTCTCTATGAAGCTGTTCCTGAAGGTCAGGCAGGGTGGAATGCAGCTGTTCCAAGGCCTCATTCAGACTATCAAGAATTTCTGTATCATCTTTTCCCGTCATAAAATAAACCGGGACATCTCCAAACCGGTCCACGATCCGCAGGTCATCATGTCTTGCCAGGCTGCCAAGAACGATCATATCCACGTCTCCGTTCTGAAGTGCACTTATTGCCTGGGCATCTGTATCATAGACTTTCTGGCTGCAGAAAAAACCCAGATCCTGCTCTCTCTGAAGGAACTGCTGGTTCTGGTATATTCCGTCCACAATTCCAACTATTTTCCCATCCATATTCTCATAATCCTGATAATAGATGTCCTTGTTATCCGGTCTTGTATAGACAAGCATTTCTTCTGTTCCTATGGATATGGAGGAGAAATTATAATACTGTTCTCTCTGTTTCGTTTTCTGGGCAGTACAGATCAGATCTACCTTGCCTTCCTGAAGATCTGCAAGCTGATCTTTCCATGGTTCATTTATGTACTCATACTTCCACCCTGTGTATCTGGCTATTCTGTTCAGGTATTCTGCCCCGTAGCCTTTACACACATTACCGCCGGATTTACTCATAAATCCCGTGCTTTCATCATATGCCACACGGATCGTTCTTCTCTTTTCTGAAGTGCCTGCATTCACGGGTACTGTCATGCACAATATCATTATAATTGATATAAAAACTGATATAATTTTGTGAATTTTATTTCGCATAAGCTAATACCTCTCAACTTAACAGTATTATATCATATTTTTACAAAGTTCACCACATTTTTTACCATATTTGCGTGATTTTGCACAAAGCAGATTTTATTTCATATAAAAATGCATTGCCAACATAAGCGTTTTTCGCTTTTTGACAATGCATCTTTCTTTATCTTAACTCTGCTATTCTGCTTACTGCAACATAAATTTCCTGGATTTTATACCATGTGGGATAATCCACAATTCCGGTCTGTCCCAGGCCAAAAATTCCCTGGAAAACACGCACAGCATTCTGGGTTTCATTGCCATATTTCCCATCCACTGTAACTTTTGGCACAGCAGGATATGCCTCACTGATGGTATTCAGCTGTTCCTGGATCTGGCGGACCTTATTGCCTGATGACCCTATGGTCAGATCATATCCGGGCCAGGATGCAGGAATTCCTGACACTGCCTCCGCCACATTGATATACATATCATTCCCATAAAATGTCCTGAGGATCTCAATAGCGGAATATCCCTGGTCGCCCAGACTCTTGCTGCCCCACTGAGTCATCCAGCCACGGTCTCTGCACTGAACCATCCTTCCGTCACAGTACTGAGTGAGAATAGGCTGGCGTACATTGGGCCTGGACAGGTAGTTCTCGAACAGCTCATCTACAATACGGTCAATGCTGTCAAAAATATTTCTGCCAGGGATCCACTTGTGGTCGTATGCAGTAGAAGAAGTGATGGTGAAATCGTAGCCTTTATTCCGGTACCCCGTGATCACCACTGATTCGGGGTAGGGTAAAGAAATCATTAATGTTAATCTTAAACCGGACATTAACCTGTGACTTGGTAATCTCAATTCTGTCTACCAGCTTCGTCACCAGTACACGCTTGCTTTCCGGGTCTGCATTCAGAAAAACCTGCTGCCATGTAGGGATCTCAGTGCGTATCTCTTCCCAGTCCTGAATTGAAACATTGGTATTGTTTAATTCAGCTTC
>JAQYGS010000091.1 GCA_028722515.1 Clostridia bacterium
AGAAATAAAAGTTCCAGGAAACTGGAAAACGGTACTCCCTCTCTTGCTTCTGCAAAGGACAAAATAAGACCGGATGGAAGGATCTGAGTATGAAACCGGATGACAGCCAGATAAAGCCCTGGCAGCACAGCAGCCACGATCACAGCTATATATCTGAGAATCCTCAGAAAGGAAGCCATTTCAAATCTGTTATACCAGTCTTCGCTGCTTTCCATAAAACTGTTAAAATTTGCCGGAAGTATCAATGCTGCAGGAGAGTTGTCACATAAAATTACCACTTTTCCGTTAAGTATTTCCTGTGCAGCCCTGTCCGGTCTTTCCGTAGTCTGATACTGGGGGAAAGGCGAATACCAGTTATCTTCTGTAAGCTGTTCCAGCATACCGCTGTCCATGATCCCGTCTATTTCATACTGCTCCATCCTTTCCCTGACCTTTTCCAGAAGATCCTGATGTACAATGTCATCCATATACAGCATCTGCACCAATGTATGGGAACGAAGGCCTAATCTGTACTCCTCCACCTTCAGTCTGGTATCCCTCAGACGTTTTCTCACAAGAGCGGTATTACTTTTCACACTGTCAGAAAATCCTTCTCTGGAACCCCGGAGAACTTTTTCCGTTTCTGCCTGCATAACTCCCATGTCAGGATATCCCTTACTGGATATCTTCATGGCTTTATCATATCCATCTATGAAAAAAACGGCATTTCCGGCAAGCATGGCATCAATAGCCTCTTCCATATCCTCCAGCTTTTTAACATCGGCAATTCCAAGACTGTTATTCTGGACAAATTCCCTGATCTTTTCCGGAGATACTTCCCAGAAATGATTGACCATCTTTCCAATAGCCGAATCATCCAGCATCATATTGGAAACTGCAACCTCGATATATACCATAAGGCAGTCTACTTTGTGCTCTTCACCCAGCTTCATAGGACGAATCAGTATGTCGCTGCAGTTTTCCAGTCTTTTACGAAGGTACTCCTCGTTTTTCCGAAGGTTTGTGGATATTTTCTGTTCCAATCTTTCTTTTTCCTCCTGTAAGAAATACATAAAAAGAGAGACATCTTTTACGTCTCTCTTAGAATACCCCAATTATTGAATTTTATTTATGATGGCTCTTCGTCTTTTCTTTCTCTCTTTTTTCTCTTTCGGCATTTTCCGTCTCAATAGACCTCATAATTGCCTTTCTCTGATTCTCAATATGCTGAAAAGAAAGCTGCTGGGCACGCTTTACGTCCCGATCCTTAATGGCTTTGGTAAGCTCCTCATGTTCTCTGACCAGTACTGCTCTTGTCTCACTCTCTTTCAGATATTCTACCCGATAACGGTAAATCTGCTCCCTCATATTGTTGAGCACCTGAATAAGTCTCTTGTTGTCAGATGCCTGATAGATGATCTCATGAAATGCCACATCTGCCTGTGCAAGCTTCACCAGATTACCTTCTGCTATGGTATGCTCGAATTCCTTAGCCGCCAGCCACAGTCTGCTCATATCTTCCTGGGACATATTCTTACAGGCTTTCTCAATAGCCACATTTTCAAGAGCAATACGTACTTCCAGAACATCATTAAGATCCTTTTCCGTAATATTGGCCACCTGGGCACCACGTCTGGGGATCATCACAACAAGGCCCTCCAGCTCCAGCTTACGCATAGCTTCCCTGATGGGAGTTCTGCTCACTCCCAGTCTTTCTGCAAGAGCGATTTCCATTAATCTCTCTCCAGGTTTAAGCTCACCTTTCAGAATTGCCTGGCGGAGAGTGTTAAAAACCACATCTCTTAAAGGCAGATATTCATTCATATTCACAGAAAACTCACTTGTCATCAGTACACCTCCCCTTTTCCTCTGTTAAAAACTTCCGTTGCAAATACAACCTTTGCAATCTTTCTGGCACGCAGCATAGACGCCGCTTTTCTCATTTTCTTTTTATCATCAAAGATTCCAAAAACCGTAGGGCCACTTCCGCTCATCATAGCCTTCAGTGCTCCCTGTTCCTCCATCACATCCTTAATTTCCTGAATAACAGGATAGCATGCTATGATTCCGGGTTCAAAAACATTTGCCATCTTAGATGTCATGGAATAAAGATCACCTTTTTCAATATCACGTATCATGCCGTCAATATCAGGACGAACTTTGATCTGATTCAGGTCCAGATTCTCATACGCAGTTCTGGTGGAAACATTCACCCCCGGCTTCCCAATCAGTATATAACTGTCCGGTACCTGATGGAGTCTGGTTAGCTTCTCGCCGATTCCTTCTGCCAGTGCTGTCCCCCGCATAATACAGTAGGGAACATCCGCTCCCACTTTAACTGCCCGCTCCATCAGTTGTGCTTCACTTAAACCAAGATTAAACAGATGATTGATTCCCACAAAAGCAGCTGCCGCATCTGAGCTTCCTCCTGCCATACCTGCTGCCACCGGGATAAATTTCTCAAGACGTATGGACACGCCCTCCTCTATCCCAAATTCATCCATAAGAAGTTCCGCTGCCTGATAAACCAGATTCCTTCTGTCACATGGAATAAAAGGATAATTCACGGACAGAGAGATACCGGGTGTTTCCTTTTTGTCTATTTGCAGTACATCATACATCTGAATAGTCTGCATGATCATTTTCACTTCATGATATCCATCCTGTCTTTCTCCCAGAACGTCCAGGGCCAGATTAATCTTCGCAAGTGCACGTAACCGCATAAAATCCTCCGATTGTCTTTTGTACTTTGTATACAATTAATTTACATAATTATTTTAGAACATTTTCCGGAGGATTTCAATACAGAAATATTTTTTCTAACCTTTAACCTGTTTTACAAGAAGAAGTGGCTGGCCCACTCTGATATTATGATCCGTCAGCTCATTTACCCTGGTTATCTCATCTACAGTGGTATAAAATCTTTTGGCAATATCCCACAAGGTGTCTTTTGGCTTTACAATATAAACAGTCATTCCAGGCATTTCCTCAATTTTCTTCATATCCAGCGGCTGCTCTTCAATCTGATCTATAATAAACTCATCCCACTGTCTTAAAACAAGGGCATTTAAACTTACTGCCGCTTTTACCTCAATTTCATTACTGTCAACCATAGTAGTGGACAACTGTTCCAGATCTGCCTGAAGATGGTAAGTACAGTCCGGAGTAATCCCTTTTGCTTCCACAACGTGAGTAAAAGGAATCATTGCATCCATGGAATAAAACGGCATATCATCATTACCAATAATGTACAGAATTTTAAGTATGATGATTCCTTCTGCCTCAATCCCGTCCTCTGTGATCTTCGTCTTATCAATCTTAACCTTGCCACAGCTGTGACAAAGCTGCAGAACCTTTCCCTGGGTTTCTTTTACCTGAACTCTTTCTGTCAGTCTGCACCTGGAAAAGTTCCGCACAAGAAGGCTTTCCAGCATTTCATTTTTTCCATGAAGAATACACTGTTTGACGGGTGTATATGCATCCAGAAGCAGTTCATGTTCCTCTTCTTTATATAATTTCATATTAAGCTCAAGCACCACATCAACCTGAAGGATACGTTCCTCCCCGTCTGCATCCGGCTTGATCTCCATGCTCTGGTGAATAACAGAAACCTCTATCTGGGGAATCATGTCCTCCATGCAGCCGGTACATTCTGCTTCACTTTGAAAAGGCATTGAATATTCCAGCCACTGAGGGGGATTATCCTCATCTCCACCCTTATACAGTACAAATATGGACAATTCACCCTTGGCCTTGATGGCATTTTCCTGCGGACGAAGATCCAGTCCCCGGGGCTCTATGGTATACCAGAGAAGATTTTCGATATTAGGTCTGTTTGAAGCAAGATTAATATCATCTTTTACACGCATAGTATCTTTTTTATGTACACACAGGCTCATAAGGCGGACTGTTTTTTTCTTTACGGAAATACTGTCATCCTCCAGTGCAGTGGGAAGCCTGATTCCTTTCAGATCATCAACTGTGGCATAAAACGTTACAATGGCTTTGATATTCAGTTTGCGGGAATGAATAATATGAAGACTCAGATCTTCAATATCCCATTTCAGGCACAGTTTGTCACCACTTTCTATTCCTTCCAGATTTATGGTTTCATCCATAGGAAGTCTGGCAGAAAGACTGAAGATTTTTCCCTCTTCTTCTCCCACATACAAGAGATCGACATTCAGATTTCCTTTCAGAAAAGCGCGGCCCTCACTCAGGCGTACCTCATCCATGGAAACATCCGCTTTACTCTGGATCATTCTTCCCATATCCGGTTTGGCATCCGGAACATTGTAATCTACATCAAAGGTCACCTGACTGGCTGCTTTGCTTTTTTCACGGAGCATCTGAACCTCTTCTTTTTTTAATTCCAACATATTCTTTTCCTTTCCCTGTCATACTATCATTCAAACTGTACCGGTTTATCCAGGTATTTTATTTTTAACACAATACAAGGATATGAGGGTTTTTCTCCCTGTCTGGTTTCTGAAGGTCCTATCAGTCTCGTTCTGCAGAAAATTCCATTTTCAGACTCAGAAACTTCTTCCACCTTAATGCTGTAGCCCCCTGTCATCTGTTGTCCATATCCTCTGATCAGGTAAAGGTTCTCCCCCACCTGATATGTCATCTGAAATTCCCCGTTTTTCTTTTCCTCGATAAACTCCCTTACTTCCCCGGGAATATCTTCATTCTTCACTACAGTAAATTCCAGAGGTGTCCGCTGAGCTTCTTCAATCCGTATAAGCCGGCAGCCTGTGAAAGCAGACATTATCAGAAATAAAAAAGCCAGCATAACTGCTGCTTTTTTCATAATCTTTTGCCCCTGTTCATTCCTTATTATCTATTTTATGACCCATCGTTCTTTATTATGCCCCGTTGCTTCTGTTCACCTTACCCAGTGTCAGATGGACGATCATAAAATGTTTTCCGGTATTGCAAGATTTAAACGTTTTATTTATAATAGTAAAGAATCTTTTATATGGACTGACACACAGTCGGAAAGGAACTCTATGATTCGATTTATACTAATCTGCATTACAGTGGTGGGATACCTGATACTATCCATTCCTCTTCTCATCATAGAATGGATCATTGGTAAATTTTCTCCGAAAGCGAAAGACATCAGTTCTCTGAGAATCATTCAGGCGGTTTTCCGCTTCATCTTATGGCTTACAGGAGCCCGGATCACCTATATCGGAGAGGAAAATGTACCAAAGGATACTCCCGTTCTCTATATAGGCAATCACAGAAGCTTCTTTGACATTCTTCTGACTTACACCCGCTGTCCAATCCGGACAGGCTATGTAGCCAAAAAAGAAATGGAAAAGATCCCTCTGCTTTCCAGCTGGATGAGATATCTCCACTGCCTTTTCCTTGACAGGAAGGATATCAAACAGGGATTGAAGACTATTCTTACAGCAATAGAGAAAGTGAAATCCGGAATTTCCATCTGCATTTTCCCTGAAGGAACCCGGAATAAAACCGCTGACGAGCTTAATCTTCTTCCTTTTCACGAAGGAAGCTTTAAAATTGCATCCAAATCCAAATGTCCCATTATCCCTATTGCCATCAATAATTCTGCAGAAATATTTGAAGCACATTTTCCCAGAATTTCACCTGTCAATGTAATCGTAGAATATGGAAAACCCATCTACATTGATCAGCTAAGCAAGGAAGAGCAGAGACATATCGGTGACTATACCAGAAATATTATTCTGGAAATGCTCAGGAAAAACAAACCACTGGAAAAATAAAAAGGAGTCCGCAGATTTCAGATATCTGCAGGCTCTCTTTATTTTCATATCATCCGGTTTACCAGAGCTATCGCCGCTGCAACGCCGGCAGCTGTAGCTGTCAGTGCACCTGGCAGTGTATATCTGGTTTTCTCTACTTTTACAGATGCAAAATAAACACTCATACAATAAAATACACTTTCTGTAGCGCTCATAATGACTGCGCCCATCAGCCCTGCTCTGGAATCTGTGCCATACTGTTTAAATATATCCAGAAGCAGTCCTGTGGCAGCACTGGAAGAAAACATACGCACAATAGAAAGAGGGATGATTTCTGACGGAATTTTCAGTATTCCTGTAAATCTTCCCAGAATTTTTCCCATCATGTCAAAAAAACCTGACGCACGCAGAATTCCTACAGCTGTCATCAGACCTATAAGAGCAGGACAGATTCCTGCTACGGTTTTTAAACCGTCTTTAGCCCCTTCCAGAAAATCATTATAAATATCTCTTCTGTTTAAAATTCCATAACCGATAATATAAAGCATAAGAAAGGGAATCATAAGATCCGATATGTAGGAAAGCACCTTCATTGAATTCTCCCTTTATTATCCATACATTTGCAGAAAATTACTGCAACAGCCGTACTGACTGCCGTTGCTGCAATAGCAGGTCCTACAATTCCGGCAGGGTTGGCACTTCCGTACTGACTTCGATAGGCAATAATATTCACAGGAATCAATTGCAGGGATGAAATGTTCAGTATAAGAAAGGTACACATCTCATTTCCTGCCACGCCTCTGGGTACCGATCTCTGCCCCGGCACTTTTCTTGCTCTTCGTTCTTCCTCCAGTTTATTCAGTTCTTCCATAGCTTTAAGCCCTGCAGGCGTCGCCGCCCAGCCCAATCCCAGAATATTGGAAAGGAAATTCAGGGAAATATATTTACAGGCTTTTGAATCCGGATTAAGCCTGGGAAAAAGGAAGCGCATAACAGGCCTCATCTTTCGGGAAAGTTCCTGTACAAGCCCAGTCTTTTCCCCGATTTTCATAAGTCCGCTCCACATAGCTGTAACACCGGCCATTGCAATACATAAAGCCACTGCATCCTTTGAAGAAGAAACTGCTGCTTCTGTTACTGCCTTAAGATTTCCCGTGAAAATACCATATATGATTCCCAGGAGAATCATACCGCTCCATAAATAAGTCATCTTTCCCTCCAGATGTACTTCTTTATATACTTATTCCCTGAACTTTCATATCAGAACTTCCTGCACAGCATCCACCATATTAATACCAAGATCCATAATCTTCTCTTTTTGTTTCAATATCTTCTTTGCATTTTCCACGTTACCGGAAATCATTATTTCCGCTGCCTGAAAATACATTTTCTGTATCAGTTGAAGTGCTGCTGTGAGCTGAGCAATAAGTTTAGAATCCAGATTAAGGTCATAGTAATATTAAAAAGTCCGAATGCAAAAATTGTCTGACCTATATTCCTGGCTTTTTCTGATTTCATTATAAAACTGACGATAAATCCAATGAAAGTAATCACCTATATGTAATCGCTTAATTTAAACGCAATAATCTGTGCTGTCATGGTTGTACCGATATTGGCACCCAGTTAAATTTATGTAAGATTTTATACGCCTTGTACATTTTATATCCTTCTAATCACTTGTATATGAGAACTGTACAATTCTTCAATCTGCTCTTTCGTTGCAAGATCATCATGAAATGCAGTAGCACTTCCAGCAGCAGAAGCAAGACGAAATGCATACTCTATATTTTTACTTTTTTCGTAGCCAGCCAGAAATCCGGCTACCATAGAATCACCCGCTCCTACAGAGTTCTTCAATTTTCCAGAAAATGCCGGAAGTTTATAAGCATTCTGATCATTATCAATTAGAATTGCACCATCTCCGCCCATAGAAATCAATACATTTTCAGCCCCTTCTTCTTGAAGCTTACGTGCATAAAACACCGTCTCATCATCCGTCTTTATAGTAACACCAAACAAGTCTGCCAGTTCCTGACGATTTGGTTTAATCAAAAACGGGTGATAACAAAGAGTTTTTCTGAGAAGACTGCCAGTTGCATCTACTACTGCATGAATTTTTTTCCCGGATATTTTCTCCAGTATTTTTTCATACATATCGTTTGGAAGAGATCCTGGAATACTGCCAGCCAATACGAGATAGTCTCCTGTTTTAACCTGACCGATTTTTGCAAAAATTTGCTGAACTTCATGGTTACTGATTTCCGGTCCTCTAGCGTTAATTTCTGTTTCCTGCGCACCTTTCAATTTTAAATTAATTCTTGAAAACCCATTTTTTACTAAAACAAAATCTGTCAGGACTCCTAGCTTCTTCAGTTGCTCATCAATCAGTTTTCCAGTAAATCCAGCGATAAATCCAAGAGCCGTATTTTGTACACCAAGAGCACACAATACTCTGGAAACATTGATACCTTTTCCACCATAAAAAATATCTTCACTCTGTGACCGGTTTGTTTCTCCAACCTCCAGTGGCTTATCCATCCGCATAATATAGTCCAGTGCCGGATTAAACGTAACAGTATAAATCATAGAAACCTCCTTCTGTTTCTCTTTTATCTAAAAATTATGGAATTTTTTCCCAGTTTTAACTCCTATTCTTTGTAAGCGCTTTATAACCAACCGGATAGTCAAACTCTAACTTTTGTGAGATACTTCAGATACTTGGAGTAATTCACTTCATATCTGATTCTCGGAGTTACAAAAGCTACGCTTCAATCTCACTTCTTTGGTCACTTTTATTGTACCTGATTACTCCAAAAACTCACATTGAAGGAGATGAATCAAATGAGTACAACTTCAAATGATGAACATTGGTTAGAACTGATCACTCAGTGCAGATCCAGTGACCTTACCGACCGCCAATGGTGCATAGAAAACGGGATTCCTGTCAGCACATTTTACTATCACGTCCGGACTTTGCGCAAAAAAGCCTGTAAGGTTCCGGAAGCAGTGGATGCTGCCGTGCAGAAACAGGAAGTTGTTCAGATCCCACTGTGGGAAATGGAACAACATACTTCAGATCCTGAAAGGGTTTTCAGGATACCTTACCTGCGATGGATTTAGCGGTTATAATAAGCAGAAAGATGTCATCCGCTGCGGCTGTCTTGCCCACATGAGACGGTACTGCTTTATATGCCGGACTACAAAAATGAGCCCGAAGGTATAGAAGAGCTAATGCCATGGTCTGAAATGATGCAGCAGAGATGCCGGATCAAATCGAAAAGTTGAAGCTGGAGTATTTTACTTCAACTATAGCTGAATATCTTGTGAAAAGCTAGCCATTATTTTATTGAGTGCTTACGTTTTTTCCACAAAAAACTTGTTTTTTATCTTTAATATGACAGAAAAATCTCTTGAATACGTAAAAACAGGCATCTTCACACTGAAGATGTCTGTTCATACTTTTATTTACCATTATATTCTAATTCTTCCTGGTTTCTTTTATATCGGGATTTGAGTATTCCAGGAAATATCTTAATCCGATCTGCTCCTGCACAGCATCCACCATATTAATACAGCAATTTCCCATTCTGTCTACAGAATGAATAATATTGTTATATGGCTCTGTCAGTTTGGCTACACATTTTCCTTTACCCACACGCTGTACATGAGATTTTCGCATCTTAATGCCAAGATCCATAATCTTTTCTTTTTGTTTCAATATCTTCTTTGCATTTTCCACGTTACCGGAAATCATTATTTCCGCTGCCTGAAAATACATTTTCTGAATCAGCTGCAGACTGTTCTTTAAATCGTCTATAGCCTTTTCGGAATACGTATACTTCTTTTCCTCCTTATCCTTCAGGGATAATCCAATTTCTTTGCACAAAGCCCCCATACGGTCCACATCGCTTAATACATACATAATACCTGCAGTCTGTGTAGCCTGTTCTTCTGTAAGCCCTCCCGATGCAAACAGTTCTGAAAGATACTCCGTAATTCTTTCATACAGATTTCTGGTATCCTCCGCATTCTTAATCACTTCATCAACCTTTTCACTGTCATCCTTTTCCAGTACTGAAATCAGGTCTTTCAGATTTTCTCCAACCAGTTTTGTACATCTTACAATTTCTTTTACAACCAGCTGAAGTGCTGCTGTGGGCTGAGCAATCAGTTTAGAATCCAGATACTTTGGTTCTGAATTGTAATATATCGCCTTTTTTCCATCCGGAACGATTTTCATAACGATCTTCACCATAAGCCAGATTAAAGGAATCCAGATCAAGGTCATAGCAACATTAAAAAACGTATGTGCATTTGCAATCTGCCTGGAGATTACCTGGATTTCAGGTCCTTTCGGTGATATATACCGGATCAGTGCTGCATATGGTTTCACAAACCAGATAAATAACAGACATCCGCTTATATTAAAAATGCAATGTGCCACAGCCGTTCTCCTTGCATCCTTGGGTTGTCCAATGCTTGCCAGAAGTGCCGTTATTGTTGTTCCGATATTATCGCCCAGAAGAATCGGGATTGCGCCTGTAAGTCCTAATATACTGGTGACCCCATCCGGTCCCGCCTGTGATGCAAAATTCTGAAGAACCGCAATAGTAGCACTGCTGCTTTGTACTACAAGAGTCATAAGTGTACCTACAGCCACACCCAACACCGGAATATTGGCAACCTTTGCAATCATATCCGTAAATACCTGACTGGATGCCAGAGGTTTCATCACACTTCCCATAGTCTCGATCCCAAGGAATAAAAGTCCGAATGCAAAAATTGTCTGGCCAATATTCCTGGCTTTTTCTGATTTCATTAAAAAACTGATGATAAATCCAATGAAAATAATCACATATATGTAATCGCTTAATTTAAACGCAATAATCTGCGCTGTCATGGTTGTACCGATATTGGCACCCAGAATAATACTGATCGCCTGTGGCAGACTCATTAAACCTGCACTGACAAACCCGATGGTCATAACCGTTGTAGCACTGCTGCTCTGCAATACTGCTGTGGTAAGGGCTCCTGCGATCACCCCCAGAATCGGATTTTTTGTTAACAGAGCCAGAATGCTTTTCATTCTTTCTCCGGCCGCTTTCTGCAGGCAGTCGCTCATCATATTCATTCCGAAGATAAATATTGCCAGTCCTCCCAGCAATCCAAAGATTACTTCCATGGTACTTTTCATCATTTTTTCCTCCATCCATGAGAATATCCCTTATGACATTTTTAAACGGGACATCCCTACAATTAAAGGGATTATATTATCTTCATGTCAAATTCAGGAAAAAACAATGTTAAATTTATGTAAGATTTCTCAGGATTCCCTCTGTAAACACGCAAAAAACGGGCATCTTTTTATGGAAGATACCCGTTCTCTCAAAGCAGGGCTACCAGGATTCGAACCTGGAACTGACGGAGTCAGAGTCCGTTGCCTTACCGTTTGGCGATAGCCCTTCATTTATTATCACTTTCTCACTCGCGACAAAAGCTATTATATATTACTATTAATTAAAATGCAAGCACTTTTTTATTTTTTTTTATATTATTTATTTTTTAGTGTATTTTTACCAAAACTATGTTATAATTAGGAAAACTTTTACACAGAATGTTCCAAGTTTTAACTTTATTTTTACAAACTATTTTTATTTTTCAAAGGAGACCACTATGAGAGCAAATAACCTGACTCTGCTCACCGATCTATATGAGCTGACCATGATGCAGGGTTACTTCAAGAATCCAACCAACCAGACTGTTATCTTTGACATGTTCTATCGTGAGAATCCATGTGGCGGAGCGTTTGCCATCACCGCCGGGCTTGAGCAGATGATTGAATATATCGAGAATCTGAAATTTACGGAAGATGATATTTCCTATCTAAGAAGCCTTAATATCTTTGAGGAGGATTTTCTCGAATACCTGAGCAATTTCCGATTCACCGGTGATATTTATGCCATTCCTGAGGGAACCGTAGTATTTCCCAGAGAGCCGCTTGTCAAAGTTGTCGCTCCCATTATGGAAGCACAGCTTGTTGAAACAGCCATCCTGAACATTATAAACCACCAGAGCCTGATTGCTACCAAAGCAGCCCGTGTCTGCTATGCAGCCAAAGGAGATTCCATCATGGAATTTGGTCTGCGCCGTGCCCAGGGACCGGATGCTGGAATTTTTGGTGCCCGTGCTGCAGTCATTGGTGGATGTGCCGGTACATCCTGTGTGCTTACAGGCAAAATGTTCGATGTCCCTGTTCTGGGGACCCATGCTCACAGTTGGATCATGAGTTTTCCTGATGAATATACAGCATTTAAAACCTACGCCAAGCTTTACCCGGACTCCTGTACATTACTGGTAGATACCTATGATGTCCTGAAATCCGGTGTTCCCAATGCCATCCGTGTATTTGAGGAAATGCGGGAAGAGGGAATCCCTCTGAAAAAATACGGTATTCGTATTGACAGTGGTGATCTTGCTTATCTTTCCAAAGAAGCATATAAGATGCTTTCTGCCGCCGGTTTTGATGATGCCATAATTTCCGCATCCAGTGATCTGGACGAATACCTTATTGAAAGCCTGAAGACTCAGGATGCCAAGATCAATTCCTGGGGTGTAGGTACAAAGCTGATCACAGCCAACGATAACCCGGCATTTGGAGGCGTATATAAGCTTGCAGCTGTCAAAGATGCAGGAGATTCTCAGTTTACTCCTAAGATTAAGCTTTCCGAAAATACTGAGAAGGTTACTAACCCCGGGGATAAAACTGTATATCGTCTTTACAGTAAATCTTCCGGCAAGATTAAGGCTGATCTGATCTGCCTGACTGACGAGAAGCTGGATCCGGAACAGAATATGGTGCTGTTCGATCCCGTAGATACCTGGAAGAAGACCAAGTTCCTGGGTGGAACATATGAAGTTCGTGAGCTTCTCATCCCTGTGATCAAAGAAGGTCATCGTGTATATCAGTCACCTTCTGTTATGGAACTTCGCAGCTACTGCCAGAAAGAACAGCAGACACTCTGGGATGAATCCCGCCGCTTCGTAAATCCTCAGAAAGTATATGTTGACTTATCTCAGAAGCTCTATGATCTTAAGAAAGACCTTCTTGAAGAAATGAGCTCCAAGTCACTTGACTGACATATAAAGAGAGAAAGAATCCTGCTTTGCAGGATTCTCCGCCTGCGGCGGGTTGCTTTTGCAACATAATTCCTCTCCGCCGCAGTGCGATCCTGCGCGGAGCGTTTTTTATGTCATAGGAATTCGAAATCTTCACAGAACAATATGGAGT
>JAQYGS010000092.1 GCA_028722515.1 Clostridia bacterium
CACATGATGATTATTGCCGCCGCTTAACACTTTAATATGGAGATTCATTCCACAGGTATAGGAAACTGCATAGAAAAATTCCTTTACCATTTCTGTGGACATATCTCCGATCCTGTCTGCAGTAAACTGAGCATCCCAGACGAAATAAGGCCGTCCGGAAAGGTCAATGGCACAAAGCACCAGAGATTCATCCATGGGAAGAATGCAGCTTCCAAAACGTCTGATGCCTTTTTTATCTCCAATGGCTTCTTTCAGGGCAGTGCCCAGAACAATACCCGTATCCTCCACAGTATGGTGGTCATCCACCTGAAGGTCCCCATGAACTCTGACACACAGGTCAAAAAGTCCATGACGGGTGAAACCGTCCAGCATATGATTAAAAAATCCCACTCCTGTTTCTATATCTGAATATCCTGTGCCATCCAGATTTATTTTTAATTTGATTTCTGTTTCTTTAGTATTTCTTTCTACTGATGCTTCCCGGCTCATAAGCTTCTCCTGTTATTTTTCTTCTTTATCTTCCTCTTCAAAGCGAACTGCAATGGAATTTGCATGTGCAGTCAGCTGCTCTGAATTTGCAAACTGAATAATATCCTTATGAATGTCACGAAGAGCAGATCTGGAATAATATACAATACTTGATTTCTTAATAAAATCGTCAACAGAAAGAGCGGAAAAGAATTTGGCCGTTCCGTTGGTAGGCAGCACATGATTCGGTCCTGCAAAGTAATCTCCCAGAGGTTCTGAGCTGTTCTCTCCTATAAAAATAGCTCCCGCGTTCTTTACCTTCATCATATCTTCGAAAGGATTAGCTGTGACGATCTCCATATGCTCCGGCGCAATTTCATTGGCAGCCTCAATGGCCTGATCCATATCATGGGCAATGAGCATATATCCGAAATTATCCAGGGATTTCTCAATGATCTCTTTTCTGGAAAGTACCTTCAGGTATTGGTTTATCTCTTTCTCAACCTGATCTGCAAGTTCAGAACTGGTAGTGATCAGAATAGCGCACGCCATCTCATCATGCTCTGCCTGGGAAAGAAGGTCGGCAGCCACATAATGAGGATTGGCTGTCTCATCTGCAAGAACAAGGATCTCACTTGGTCCGGCAATGGAATCAATGCTTACATGACCATAGACTGCTTTCTTTGCAAGGGCTACAAAAACATTTCCCGGTCCCACGATCTTATCAACCTTTGGGATGCTCTCTGTCCCGTATGCCAGCGCTCCGATAGCCTGGGCACCGCCAACTTTATAGATCACATCTGCTCCTGCTTCTCTGGCAGCTACCAGAGTAGAGGGACAGACCTTACCGTCTTTTCCCGGTGGTGTTGTCATGATGATCTGAGAAACACCTGCTACCTTTGCAGGCACAATGTTCATCAGTACAGATGAAGGATAAACAGCCTTGCCGCCCGGAACATATACGCCCACACGATTTAAAGGTGTAACCTTCTGGCCAAGCATAGTTCCTTCTTCAGTGCTTGTAAACCAGCTGTTCTGACGTTGTTTTTCATGATATGTACGGATATTTACCAGTGCCTTTCGGATCACATCAAGGAGTGCAGGGTCTACCTGATCATAAGCCTCCTGAATCTCTTCCTCCGTGACACGTATGTTGTCCCTTGTAATCTGTGCTTTATCAAATTTCAGGGTATAATCAAAAAGGGCCTGATCCCCCTTCGTTTTTACATTCTGAAGGATTTCCGAAACCGCCGCTTCGAAGTTTCCATAATTATTAGGGCTTCTTTTCAGCAGATTTTCAAGAATATCCTTTGTTGTTTCTTTTGTCAATGTTACTTTACGCATTTTATTTTCCCTCCTGAAGGACTTTTCTCAGATCGCAGATCAGTTTACGGATCCTTTCATTTTCCATTTTCATGCTTACCTGGTTCACTACCATTCTGGCAGAAAGAGGGCAAACCTCTTCCAGGATCTTCAGGCCATTTTCCCGAAGGGTACTTCCTGTCTCCACAATATCCACAATAACTTCGGAAAGTCCCACAATAGGTGCCAGCTCAATGGATCCATTCAGTTTAATGATCTCCACTGTCTGATGTTTCCTGTTGTAGAAATAATCCTTGGCAATATTGGGGTATTTGGTGGCAACACGGATCAGCTGATTATTGTTTAGGACTTCCCTGGCACTTTCCGGCCCGCAAACACACATTTTACATTTTCCAAATCCAAGATCCATGACTTCATAGAGCTTACGGCCTTCTTCAAGAATAGTATCCTTGCCTGTGATTCCGATATCTGCCGCTCCATATTCTACATAGGTGGGAACATCCGGTCCCTTGGCAAGAAAGAATTTCAGTTTCAGATCCTCATTTACAAAAATTAATTTACGGGAATCCTTATCTTTCATTTCCTCGCAGGAGATTCCCACTTTTTCAAACATTTCCAGTGTCTTTTCTGCCAGCCTGCCCTTAGTCAGTGCAAAAGTCAGATACCTCATGGATCACTGTTCCTCCTTTTTCAAACGTAATGCCACACTTTTCCCCTGTGAACGAAGCTGACAGGCTTTCCTTATGACCTGGGCACGTTCAGATGGTTCATAAATAATCACTTCTGTGTCTTCTTCCACATCCGGATTGATTTTCTGGCGGTCCAGAGCAAGAAGCAGATTATCGATCACAATGGCAAATCCTGTAGAAGCTGCCGGTTTACCGAAATGCTTCAGCAGATCATTATATCTTCCGCCTTTAATGATGGGTTCTCCCGTTCCATATGTATAAGCCTGAAAAATGATTCCTGTATAGTACTGATATTTACTCAGCATTCCAAAATCAAAGGAAATGTATTTTTCGTATCCATAAATTTTCATTATATCATAGATTTCTTCCAGCCTTGCCACAGCATTCAGAGCACAGGCATTATTGGTAAGGCTTCTGGCTTTCTCAAGCACTTCCACAGATCCGAACATCTGGGGAATCTCCACAAATGCTCTGGCAATTCCCTGCTTGAGCTTCTGCTGCTCCACAAATTCTTCCACTCCGAAGGAATTCTTCTGAGATATTAAGGAACGAAGCCTCTCTTCTCCTTCTCCGTCCAGTTCTGCTTCTTTCAGAAGAGATTTAAAATATTCTACCTGGCCCACACTGACCTGGAATTCTGTTAATCCTGCAGCCAGAAGGCACTCAACTGTCATTGCAAGAAGCTCTGCATCTCCATCAGCAGAGTCATCCCCGATCCTCTCCACTCCCATCTGAGTGGTTTCCCTAAGCTGTCCTCTCAAACTGGAATTATTAATAAATGTATTGCCCGTGTAGCAAAGACTAACCGTCTCTTTATCCGGAGAAAAGTAAGTTGCGCAGGCCCTTGAAACAGAAGGTGTAAAATCAGGTCTTAAAACAAGAGTGTTACCTTCTCTGTCAAAGAATTTATACAGATCCTTAGACGGAATGGTTCCCACTTCCCGGCTGAAAACTTCAAAATACTCAAAAGTCGGTGTTTCAATGTCTTTATAACCATACTGCCGGAAAATTCTGTGGATTTTCTCCTGAAGCTGTCTCTTACGGCTGCATTCCTCATTATATATATCCCTTACTCCTTCCGGAGTATGAAAAATACGCTGCATTACCTGTTCCTCCTCAT
>JAQYGS010000093.1 GCA_028722515.1 Clostridia bacterium
CAATGTCTTTATAACCATACTGCCGGAAAATTCTGTGGATTTTCTCCTGAAGCTGTCTCTTACGGCTGCATTCCTCATTATATATATCCCTTACTCCTTCCGGAGTATGAAAAATACGCTGCATTACCTGTTCCTCCTCATTCATTGCTTTATCTTATTAACGTGCTAACCTGCTAACATATTATTGTATAAAATCAGATAAAATTATAAAGGAATTTATCCGGCTTGTCAATCCCTGTTGTCCAAATCTTTCTGGATTCCATCAAGATACGGAATAAGAAAACTTCCCTTCTGTTCCAGATAAAATTCCGGGGACAGTTCCTCCCGGCGGAAACTTTTTCTTCCACCCTCTTCCATCCTTTTCCAGAACACAAGAAGTTCCCGTAAGGACAGATAATAAAACAAACCTTCATGACTGAAAAAAATGAGAAAAAATGCCACTCCCCCCTGGTTCTGAAAGTCCTGCATAAATCTTACCTGATGGGGATGGATATTGGCAAGAGGAAAAGTGTCTGCAGAACATTCCTTAGCATCAAAGCACACTGGAATTCCCTGCACTGCGCCTATATAATCCACCGTACTTTTCTGTTCAAAATATGCCAGAGTAATATGCCTGTTTTCTTTATCCATACGGACTGGGGTAATGGGTGTGGGGATTTTCTGGATCAGTGCCAGCCCCTTCTCCCTGTACTGTTCATTTGTCCTGTTTATAAGTTCTTCAAGTGTAGAGCCACGAAGACCTCTGCTGTTCCAGGTTCCCAAAGATCTGACCTCCGCTTTCATTCCTCTTATGTATAGTTGTTTAAAATTTTAATAGTGGGATAATACCGGAAAACGGCTTTTCCAACAATCTGGTCAAACCGTACGAAATGATGATTCCAGAATCGGGAGTCTTTAGAATGATTCCTGTTATCTCCCAGCATAAAGTAACATTCTTCTGGTACTTCATAAGGTCCAAAATTTCCGCGGGGAATTTCCGGAACAAAACTGTCATTAAGGGGTGTCTGTGAATCATTGATGTATACTTTGCCATCCAGGATTCTTATCTTCTCACCTGGAAGAGCAATCACTCGCTTGATAAACAGTTTTTCCTCATTATCCGGGTACCTGAAAATTACAATATCGAACCGTTTGGGATCTCTTGCTTTTTTCATGATTTTTTTCCCAAACAGATTCAGGTTGATTCCGTATGAAAGTCGGCAGCCAAAAATCCTGTCCCCGGGCATAATAGTGTTTTCCATAGATTCAGAAGGTATTTTTGCATTTATCAGCACCACATGATTTATGATGGCTGTAATCACTGCCACAAGAATGACAAGCTTTACAAATTCCCATATTTCTTTCCAGAAATTCATAATATTTTTCCTCCAGATTCTCTCCTCTGATAATCTCCTGGAAAAGTTCAGGTACCGGCGCCACAAAACTTCTGCCGGACATTCTCTCAAAGCTTCCTCCTATCCTGGGAAAAACTATCTTATATCCATGAAGGAGCTGGTTTTTCAGTCCATATTTTTCAAATTGTCTGTTAAATGACTGATCTCCGTATTTCCTGTCCCCTGCCAGAGGGTGTCCTATTCCTGCCAGATGTGCCCGAATCTGATGGGATCTGCCTGTGATCAGCCTTACCGAAAGAAGTGTCACTCTTCCATTTGTGCAAACAGGCTGGTATGCAGTCTCAATGGGAAGGGAATCAGGGGCTTCTTCCATAGTAACTGTCACTTTATTTCCCAACGGATCCTTAGAAAGAAATCCGCTGATCTTCTGTTCTTCCTTTATCACACCCTTCACAAGGCAGAGATAATATTTATGAATGGTTCTGTCGTGAAAAAGCTGTGACAAAAACTGAAGCCCGGGAAGGCTCTTTCCTGCACATACCATTCCGCTGGTGTTTCGGTCAAGCCGGTTGCACACGGAAGGCTTGAATGTGTTCAGCTGTTTTTCATCAAGAGCACCGCTTTTGAGAAGGTAGCCGGTCACATATTCCACAAGGGATGGCTGTCCGTCTTTATCCGGCTGGGAAAGCATTCCCTGGGGTTTATTGATGATCAGGATATCTTCATCCTCATAGATCACATCCAGATGAGCGTATGCCCTTGCCACATAAGTATCTCCGGAAAACTTTTCATAGGTTTCATCACTTAAGAACAGTTTCACTGTATCTCCCTTAAGAAGTTTCTCTTTTCCTGTGGCTTTCTTCCCATTCAAAGTAATATTCTTCTTACGGAGCATTTTATAAAAAAAGCTGACAGGAGCCTCCTTTAAAAGCTTGGCCAGATATTTATCGAAGCGCTGCCCTGCTTCATTTTCTTCAATAATAAATTCCTTCATTTCCTCTCCTACAGACAAAGAGCCAGTATGGTATGACGGATCAGTTCATTTCTGGACAGATCCGGATATTTCTCATCCGGAGTGAATCTGATTCCATCTTCCAGAGCCTCCTTATGAGCATTCATAGAATCCAGACGTTCCAGGAAAGGTTTCAGATCTGTAAAAATCTTTACCGTAACCTTATATCCGTTTTTACGCACAATTTTCTGACAGTTCTCCTCCATATAAGGTGGATCGATCTTTGGATCACTGCTGTAACATACCACTGTATTTCCGCACACCGCCACAGCGTCAATATAAGCGCTTTTTTCATAAAAGGTCATATACATTTCATAGGCCATATCAAGCTTTCCCTGATGGGAACGAATCTCCTCATAAAGCTTTCCATCCATAGATCTGCACCGCAGAATCATGATCAGTCCAAGAAGTGCCTTACAGGCAGGAAGGCAGCCTACAATAGTCACTACTGTCCAGATTGTCATTCTGGTCTTAAAGTAGGCCCAGGAGGTAAAAAAAATAAACAACGGCACTGCAAAAAGAAATGCCGTGGTCCCAATTCTTTTCTTCTTTTCACTCTTAAAATATCCGAATTCTCCTTTGGGAACTTTATTTGTCTTTTTCATTGTTTCCTCCTCTTAAGTTTTTCCTTTTTCTGCTTCTTATGTTCAGGACGAATCAGACATTTCTTTCCATATCCCACAAGATCCATACGGTCTGCCATCTTAAGCCCCTCCAGAACCAGTTTCCTGTTAGCCGGATTTCTGTACTGCATCAGTGCTCTCTGGATTGCTTTCTCATGGGAATCCCTGGGCACATAAACCTTCTCTCCTGTAAGAGGATGAATACCGGTATAATACATACAAGTAGAAAGAGTAGAGGGGGTAGGATAAAAATCCTGCACCTGTTCAGGAGTAAAGCCCATATCTCTCACATATTCCGCAAGCATCACCGCATCCCTCACCGTACACCCGGGGTGGGACGACATAAAATAAGGCACAGCATACTGCTGCCTGCCGGTTTTCCTGTTTGCTTTATCAAATTCCTTAAGAAATTCCTGATAAACACTGTGGCATGGTTTCCCCATATATCTGAGTACCTGATCAGACACATGCTCCGGTGCCACTCGAAGCTGCCCGCTTATGTGATGCTCTGTCAGTTCATTGAGAAAAGTCTTATCCCTGTCTGCTACCACATAATCAAACCGGACACCGGAACGGATAAACACCTTCTTTACTCCCGGTATTTTTCTCAGTTTCCGGAGAAGAGCTACATAATCGGAGTGATCCACTTTCAGATTCTTACATGGTGCAGGGAAAAGACACTGCCTGTTGGTGCATACTCCTTTGGTTAGCTGTTTCTGACAGGAAGGCTGTCTGAAGTCTGCCGTAGGACCACCTACGTCGTGAATATATCCTTTAAAATCCTTATCCTTCGTCATACGGACAGCTTCTTCTATAATAGATTCATGACTTCTGGTCTGGAGAATTCTGCCCTGGTGAAAAGTAAGTGCACAGAAATTACACCCTCCGAAGCATCCCCTGTTGCTGGTCAAACTGAATTTTATTTCTTTCAGTGCAGGAATTCCTCCTTCTTTCTCATACATGGGATGGCTTTTCCCTGTATAAGGAAGAGCATAAATGTCATCCATCTCCTGCTGTGTCAAAGGTCTGGCAGGGGGATTCTGAACAATATAACCACGGTTTCCATAATATTCAGCCAGAGGTCTGGCGCTGAATGGATCCGTGTTCCTGTACTGCGTGGCAAAACTGTCTGCATAAGTCTTCTTATCTTCTTTCACTTCCTCAAATGAGGGGAGTATCAAGGGTTCATAAACTCTGTCCAGAGATTTACATTTAAAAACAGTTCCCGGAACAAATGTGATTTCTTCCACAGGAATTTCGCTGTCCAAAGCTTCTGCAATCTCAATTATGGAATGTTCACCCATACCATATGAGATCAGGTCAGCACCTGAGTCCAGCAGAATACTGTGCTTTACTTTATCTTCCCAATAATCATAATGAGCAAGTCTTCTCAGGCTTGCTTCAATTCCTCCAAGAATGATGGGAGTTTTCTTATATGTCTGCCGGATCAGATTACTGTATACGATCACAGCACGATCCGGTCTCAGTCCCATTTTCCCCCCTGGAGAATAGGCATCCTGGTGACGACGCTTCCTGGCTACAGTATAATGGTTCACCATAGAATCCATATTCCCTGCAGTCACAAGAAATCCCAGTCTGGGTTCTCCAAAAACCTGAATGCTTTCCTTATTCTTCCAGTCCGGCTGGCTGATAATTCCCACTCTGTATCCGCGGCTCTGAAGAAGTCTGCTTATAATGGCAGCACCAAAAGAAGGATGGTCCACGTAGGCATCCCCTGTAATATAGGCAAAATCTACCTGATCCCATCCTCTTTCCTTCATCTCTTTTCGGTTAACCGGTAAAAAATCCTGCATTCTTTATTTCCTCGTATGTATTAAATTTGATGTGTGACCGCCTGTGCACGGTAACCTTCTGAAATAATATCAAGCTGTCTGTGGAACCTTTCCAGCTGTTTCAGATCCTTGGTATAGAAAACTCTCAGGAATTCATCCTGTATTTTGAGTATTTCCCTTTTATTTGCAAGTTTATAAAGATTCTCTATGTTCAGCAGAATGTCTTTAACCAGATTGGACTGCATCTGGGAAGAATTCTGGGCATCCATAATCTCATTTCTGACAGAAGACATTTCCCTGTCCAGTGCATTTATGGCATCAGCAGCTTTGCTAAGCCTCTCAGCCACATGTTCCGGCATGTCTCCTTTATATTTATACTGCAGAGAGTGCTCAATGGTCGCCCAGAAATTCATAGCCATGGTCCGGATCTGAATCTCTGCCTGAAGTTTCTTAGGCCCCTGCATGGTATCCACGGTGTAGTAAATGATCAGATGGTAGCTTCTGTATCCGCTCTGCTTGATATGCTTAAGATAATTCTTCTCACTCTTTACCACCATATCAGTTCTCTTTTGAATGAGAGATACCACAGTGTCAATATCTTCTTCAAACTGACAAATGATACGTACTCCGGCAATATCCTCTATCTCTTCTTCCATCTGTTCCATAGGGATATGCTTTCTCTGCATCTTCTCAAGTATGCTGCTTACGCTCTTGACTCTCCCTTCCACCTGTTCTATAGGTGAATAAATGTCATTATCCCTGCATTCATCGATAATATGGTTGAATTTCACTACCAGCTCTCTGACAGCCAGTTCATACGGGCACAGAATGCTTCTCCATAACTGTATTTCCATCTTCACTCGCTCCTTGCATTTCCATACATTTTGTTATTATAGCATAGATTCCTGAAAATTTCTCGCTAATATGAACAGTTTCTTATTTTTTTAGAATTTGCCTTCAAAACCCAGTAAGGGTCCACACTTAATTCATCATAATGAGGTGTTCTGATATAGATTCCCAGATGGAGATGAACCGGAAACATTCCTGTTGTGCCTTCTTCTCCATAGCCGGTATTGCCCATATATCCCAGTATGTCTCCTGCATCTACCTCTTCTCCCTCCCTGAAATCTTTCTCATAACCTGATAAATGTGCATAATAAAAATATCCGCCATGAGGTGCACGGATACCAATTCTGTAACCCCCAAGAGGAAGCCATCCCTTCTTTTCCACCACACCGTCTGTCATACTCAGAACCGGGTAATATCCCACATCCTGTCTTTCGCCAAAAAGGTCGCATCCTTCATGGGTACGGTTTCCTCCATATTCTCTAGGCTGGCCGAAGGTATCCTGAAAAAATACTTTTTTTGCAGGAATGGGAAAATACTCTATATCTGACCAGACTGCCTGATAACATCTTTTAATAAGTTTATATTCCTCAGGCTTATATTTCTGATAAACTTTCGGATCCTCCCTGACTTTGTCAGGTTTAAGTCTCCCCTGCAGCATAGTTGTTGTCAGAACATCAGAAAAATCACTGTATCTGGCTGCTTTTACAATCTTTTCATATATTTCAGGAGTCAGATGTTGTTGTCTGAATTTTTCCTGTTCGCAAAGGTCTTTCTGCAAAATGGATGCCTGGCTTCTTTCTGCAAGAGTTCCTTGGAGCGCCACGATAAAGATCAGAAGCATTCCCAGTACGGAAATATATCTGACAGGTTCAGATTTCATGACATACCTCCCCATTCCCATAATATATATGTGAAATGCTTTATATTCAGAACCAATTTCGGTAATTTTTCGAGAAAGAATCCTGCTATGCAGGATTCTCCGCCTGCGGCGGGTTGCTTTTGCAACATAATTCCTCTCCGCCGCAGTGCGATCCTGCGCGGAGCGTTTTTTATGTCATAGGAATTCGAAATCTTCATAGAACAATATGGAGTACTTTCCTATGACAAAATAAAGGACAGGTTCCCTGACCCAAAATGAGTCAGGGAACCTGTCCCTATTACTGTTTAATAATTCTCTGCGCTGATTTCAAAATAGCTCTGTGGATGAGCACATACAGGGCAGATCTCAGGAGCCTTGGTACCTACAACGATATGTCCGCAGTTACGGCACTCCCATACTTTTACCTCGCTCTTTTCAAAAACAGATGCAGTTTCTACATTTTTCAGAAGAGCACGGTATCTTTCTTCATGATGCTTCTCAATCTGTGCTACCATGCGGAATTTAGCTGCCAGTTCAGGGAAACCTTCCTCCTGTGCGGTTTTGGCAAAACCCTCATACATATCTGTCCACTCGTAGTTTTCTCCCTCTGCAGCAGCCTGAAGGTTGGAAGCAGTATCACTGATTCCCTGCAGCTCCTTGAACCACATTTTTGCATGTTCTTTTTCATTGTCGGCAGTTTTCTGAAACAATGCCGCAATCTGTTCATATCCTTCTTTTTTTGCAACGGAAGCAAAGTAAGTGTATTTGTTTCTTGCACCAGATTCTCCGTCAAAAGCAGCATGGAGATTCTTCTCTGTCTGAGTTCCTGCGTATTTGTTCTGACCCATAATTATTCCTCCTGTTTTTATTTATATATACCCTTTAATTAAGAAGGCTATAATTATTTTATATCGGTTTTGCTAATTTTTGTCAAGTTAAATGGTGCAGATTCCCATTCAGCCCTGCTTCTTTATTTCGCAATTTCATAAACACTTCTTACCCGGAATGCACCGGATACTCCTGTGCCGTCATCTGTGAAATCACGACCTGGGAGAATACTGAAAGTTCTGCTTCCGGCTTCCATATCCACGAAATTATCATCCAGACGAAGTACCCCGTTTTCAGTCTCCACACTGACGGATTTGGCATAGTTTTTCGCTGTTACTGTTACCGTATCTCCCTCAACAACGACAGAAAGCTCTGGATCCAGGAAATGATAATGTTTTGGCGCACAAAACAGGGTAGTTCCCTGAGAAATCACTTCCCCATTCACTATCAGCGCATATTCCAGATGTGCTTCCAGAGGATCCTGATCGTTAAAATCAAGATGAGGCAGCCATGCACCACCATAGGCAGGAACAGCCACTTCGAAGCTTCCTTCTTTGATCACGGAAGAATCCGGGCGGCGCAGTGCCCATTTTACAGTGCCATTCACAGTTTTGTCCGTCTCATTTGCCACATGAAGATCTGCACTGATATCAATAGGCTGAGGCAGAGTGTTCACATAAGGCTTCTGATCGATCTCTCCATGCTCTTCACAGGAAAGAAGAACAGGGGCAAACATTCTTTTTTCCGCATACTGAAGTGCTTTCCAGTTTCCGTAGTAATCCACGCTTGCCCAGGATGCCACAGGCCAGATATCGTTTAACTGCCATACTACTGTGCCCATACAGGTTCCACGGAAGCGGCGGAAATGTTCCACTCCATAACGGATGGCATCTGCCTGAAGAAGCTGGGAGCTGTAAAGCATTTCATCAAAATTCTTTGGAAACAGAAAGGTTTTGGAAAGATAATTAATAATCTTTCCATTGGCTGCCGTGTTTCTTTGATGGAGTTCCATTACTCGGGAAAATATATTCCTGTCTTCCTCAACGGTAAAGCGCTTTACTGTCTGAAGAGCAGGAAATGACTGGAATCCAAATTCAGAAAGGAAGCGATAATGGTGGCTTCTGTAAGCAGTAAATGGCTCGTTTCCATGCCATACACCCCAGTAATGAGTATCCCCTACATTCTCTGCCTGGCTGTTCTCATAATTTCCTCCTGAAGAAGGAGATGAGGGCCAGTAAAAGGTATCCGGGGCTTCCTCCTTAACAATCTTTGGAATAATATATTCATACAGATGAATGTAATCATAATACTGTTTCTTTGACTGAGGCCATACAAGACTTTCATACTGTGTCTCCAGCTCATTATTTCCACACCACAGGGAAATGCATGCATGAGAGCGAAGTCTGCGAATGTTCTGACGGATTTCCACAGATACGTTTTCTTCAAAAGCGTCACTCAGTTCATAGGAAGCACAAGCAAAAGCGAAGTCCTGCCAGACCAGAAGTCCTCTTTCATCACAGATGTCATAGAAGAAGTCATCCATATAATATCCACCGCCCCAGATTCTGATATTATTGAAATGAGATTCCTGTGCAGTGGCAAGGAGCATATCCGTCCGCTCACGTGTCTGTCTTGTCAGAATGTTGTCTTCAGGTATATAATCCGCCCCCATGGCAAAAATCTGAAGACCATTGACTTCAAAGGCAAAATTACGGCCTTCCACCTTCTTTGCCTCTTTGTCCGTGACAAAAACTTTCTTTCCATCTTCAGTGCGAACCATATTGTTTCCATCATCCAGGTCTTCTTTCTGATCTGTCATATGAGGATCAAAAGTCTCATCAGGTACAGGATCTGTGTTCACAGTTACTGTGCGAAGGCCGATTCTTTTCTTCCAGATATCCAAAGCAGGCTCATCCTGATTTTCTGTCGCAGGAACCAGAAGAACCTCCGCCTGATATAAGGGCTGTTCTCCATATCCGTTTGGCCACCAGATCTGTGGATCTGATACTGTCAGGCTTAAGGAAACATGACTGCATCTCAGATTACATGTCAGTCCGGTCAGGTTCATGGAAGGTACATATCCCATGGAAAGATCCACAGGCACACTTTCCGCTGACAAAGTCCTGGCTCCATCCGGAGAAGTTAGCAGAAAAACAGCTTTCACTTTCTCAAAGGCTGCTTCAGGCATCCATTCTATCTCAGTATCTGCAGTTACCTGAACAGAATCTACAGTATTTCCGTGAACCGTTTTTCCTGTTACTCTGTGTTTCTGATCAATCTTCACCTGTGAGATCCGGGCTGTTTTTACCGCTTCAACAGAAACCGGACGGAAAAGCCCTGCATCTGGAAGCCTGGGACCCCAGTCCCATCCAAACATACAGGCTGCCTTACGGATATGGGGAAATCCCGGCATAGCATCGGAAGATGCTCCAACCGGGCATTTCTGATCTTCCTCACTGATGAATCGGGTCGGTGAATGGAGTAAAACCTTCAGGTGATAAACTGTGTCTTCCGGATCTCCTTTTACTTCTGAAGTAATGTCATACTCCCACACACGGTTCATATTATCCGTATGGCCCAGAAGTTTTCCATTCAGGTAAACATCCGCCAGCGTATCAATTCCATCGAAATGAAGGAAAAGACGGTCAGCCTTTCTGTCTTCTTCACTTACGGAAAATTCTGTCTCATATACGAAATCGTTATCCATAAGCTTTAAGGCATCTAACTCATTATCACGGTAAAAAGGATCCGGCATCAATCCCTTATTAAGAAGCGTTCCATACACAGTCGAGGGAACTTTTGTCTCAATGGGTGTTTCCGGGATATCATAAACATTTTTTCCAAGGACAGTCAGCGTCCAGTTGTCTTTTAAACTAATTGTCATTCTATTCTGGTTCTCCCTTATTCTTTTTAGTTTTGAAATTATGCCACATTCTCTTAATCATGCTGGCTCAGATTTTTTCGTAAATGGTTTTGCCGGAAATATTATGAGCCTTATGAGAGTTCCTTAAGCATCTGGGCCGGATTCTCCGCAGCTTTCACCTTACCAAAAGCTTTCACAATAACTCCGTTTTCATCTATAAGATAAGTAGTACGTACAACTCCCATAGATACTTTTCCATAATTTTTCTTTTCCTTCCAGACATCATATGCCTGAATTGCTTTAAGCCCCGGATCGGAAAGCAAAGTAAAACCAAGATTATATTTCTCCTCGAACCGCTTATGGGAAGCCACGGAATCCTTGCTGACTCCCAGTACCACTGCACCTTTCTCCACGAATTGTGGATACAGTTCTGTAAATCCGCATGCCTGTTTGGTGCATCCAGGCGTACTGTCCTTGGGATAAAAATACAGGATCACTTTCTTTCCTGCATATTCACTTAATGTATGAATATCCCCATTCTGATCCGAAAGGGAAAAATCCGGGGCCTTTGTTCCAATCTCCAGCATCTTTGATCTCTCCTTTTGTACAAAGAAACACAGGAACAGATTTCACCCATCCCTGTGCCTTGTCTTTCTATTGATTGTAATTTTTATGTATTATTTCTCCTGAATTTCCAGAATTCCTGCCGGGCATGCCTTTGCACAGATTCCACAGGCAATACACTTGGAAGTAACCGGTGATTCCGGAGCCTTTACCATAACCTTCATAGGACAGACTTCTACACACTCGCCGCAGCCTGTGCAGAGTTTCTTGTCGATCATATAAACACCTTTTGCGTTCTGCTTGATGGCACCCTGCTTACAGGTTCTTGCACACTTTCCGCACTGAAGGCAGGCATTTACCTTTGGATTGCCGTCTTTACCTTCCAGTATCTGAATACATGATTTGGTAATATCTGTTACCTTGTAAAAAGCTTCAGAGCAGGCATTCATACATGCATAGCAGGCCATACAGCCATTTTTATCTGTTACTACCAGTTTTTTCATCCTTAAACCCTCCGTTTACATTTTCTTATAATCTTTTGGATCAACCCTTTTCAATCAGTATAACATTCAGGACAATTTCAGTCAATCTATGTTATTGCTTTTTAATATCCTGTTATTTCATATGCCGGATATGTGTGACTGTAATGATATCCCAGTTTTTCCGCAAGAGCCACAGACCACTTATTTCTGGCATCCCAGCTTGGATACAGGTTTTTTCCCATGCATTCCAGAAGAAGTCTGGCTCCGC
The DNA here is from genome assembly GCA_028722515.1 of Clostridia bacterium. Classification (GTDB taxonomy): domain Bacteria; phylum Bacillota; class Clostridia; order Lachnospirales; family Lachnospiraceae; genus Blautia_A. The sequence continues at coordinate 11,476 of JAQYGS010000093.1, forward strand.
AGACATATGCCAGACCTTTTCTCCTGTAAAGTTCCTTTGTTCCTATCTCGATCTCTATTCCTTCCTTATATCTGGAATAAGTGGATGCACCGCTGACAAGCTCTCCATCCTTCAGGATGAAGGCTCCAAGTCCCATTTTATGAAAAAGATCATAAGTTTCAAACTGATTTACGAAATCTCTGCTCCATTCCTCTGCTTTACATTTCCCGTATATTTCTTCGTCCATCATACGAAGTTCATATTCATCTGAAAGGCCGCTGACCACTTCT
>JAQYGS010000094.1 GCA_028722515.1 Clostridia bacterium
AAAAAGTCAATAGCATATTTTTATGACAAAAATGTCTTGTTTCCTCCTCAAAAATATTTTTTTTCGTAAAATGTCTTTATGGATGGCAACCATGTCCAGATAGTTTTGTGTTATAGTAACTTCATCAGGAAACGTGATATGAAACACGTAAAAGAAATGGAGGTTTTTACAATGAAAAAGAAACTTGTATCTGCAATCCTTTGTGCATCAATGGTAGCCGGAACGGTTGTGATTCCGGGAGTAGCTGTTAAGGCTGAGGACAAGAAATTAATTGGTGTTACCATGCCTACCAAGGATCTTCAGAGATGGAATCAGGATGGTGACAATATGAAGAAAGAGCTGGAGGCAGCTGGATATGAAGTAGACCTTCAGTATGCATCCAACGATGTAAGCACACAGGTTTCACAGCTTGAGAACCAGGTTGCAAACGGATGTGATCTTCTGGTTGTTGCATCTATCGATGGAAGCAGCCTTGGAGAACCATTGAAACAGGCAAAGGAAGCAGGAATCCCGGTTATTTCATATGACCGTCTTCTTATGAACTCTGATGCAGTTTCTTATTATGCAACATTTGATAACTACAAAGTAGGTCAGAAACAGGGCGAATTCCTTGTAGATGCTCTGGATCTTGACAATCAGGACGGACCGTTCAACATCGAGCTGTTTACAGGTGATCCTGGTGACAACAACTGTAACTTCTTCTTCGGTGGAGCTATGGATGTTCTTCAGAAATATATCGATGAAGGCAAACTGGTAGTTAAATCCGGACAGACAGAATTTGAGCAGGTTGCTACACCTAACTGGGACAGTGCGAAAGCTCAGGACAGAATGGATACTATCATTGCCGGTAACTATTCAGATGGAACAAACCTTGACGCAGTTCTCTGCTCCAACGACTCTACAGCACTTGGTGTAGAAAATGCTCTGGCAGCTTCCTACACAGGAGAATATCCGATCATTACAGGTCAGGACTGTGATACACCTAACGTTAAGAACCTTGTAGCAGGAAAACAGGCAATGTCCGTATTCAAAGATACACGTGCTCTTGCTTCTCAGGTTGTTAAGATGGTTGACGCCATTATGAAAGGTGAAGAACCGGAAGTAAACGATACTGAAACATATGATAACGGCACAGGCATCATTCCTTCATATCTTTGCGATCCTGTTGTTGTTACCACAGACAACTACAAAGAAATCTTAATCGATTCCGGATATTACACAGAAGATCAGATTAAATAATTTCTTCATAAAATGATTTTTCTACAGGCGGGTCTAAGCCCGCCTGTATTGACTGAAAAGGAGGGAAAAAGAGTTGGCTAAGATACTTTTGGAAATGAAAAATATCACCAAAACTTTCCCGGGTGTAAAGGCACTGGACAATGTAAACCTTCAGGTTGAAGAAGGCGAGATCCATGCTCTTGTTGGTGAAAACGGAGCCGGAAAATCTACGTTGATGAACGTATTAAGTGGTATTTATCCCTATGGGACATATGACGGAAATATAATTTATGACGGCGAGATCTGTAAATTTAACACGATCAAGGACAGTGAACAAAAAGGTATTGTAATCATTCACCAGGAACTGGCACTTATCCCTTATATGACGATAGGTGAGAATATGTATCTGGGAAATGAAAAAGGTAAATCCTTCTCCATTAACTGGAATGAAACCTATGGAGAAGCGGATAAATATTTGAAAATAGTAGGACTGGAGGAATCCTCCAGAACTTTGATCAAAGATATCGGTGTAGGTAAACAGCAGCTTGTGGAAATTGCCAAGGCACTGGCCAAAAACGCCAGGCTTCTGATTCTTGATGAGCCTACAGCATCCCTTAACGAAGATGATTCCAAGGCACTTCTGGATCTGCTTCTCAAGTTTAAGAAGCAGGGAATGACATCCATTATTATTTCTCATAAACTGAATGAGATCTCTTATGTGGCAGATAAGATCACCATTATCAGAGATGGTGCCACGATCGAGACACTGGACAAAAAGAAAGATGATATTTCTGAACAGCGTATTATCCAGGGTATGGTAGGTCGTGAACTGACAGACCGTTTCCCGAAACGACCTGAAGTAAAAATCGGGGATGTTTCCATGGAAGTAAAAAACTGGACAGTTTATCATCCTCTGTATACAGAGAGAAAAGTAGTGGATAATGTTTCCTTCAAGGTGCACAAAGGAGAAGTAGTAGGTATATCCGGACTTATGGGAGCAGGACGTACTGAGCTTGCCATGAGCATTTTCGGAAAAAGCTATGGAACAAAAATTTCCGGT
>JAQYGS010000095.1 GCA_028722515.1 Clostridia bacterium
GGCTTCTACAGCCTTGCCAACACATTCGTCTACTGTCTCCACAGCCTTCACAGCAGCAGCCTCCACACCGGTATGTCCTACCATATCCGGATTTGCAAAATTGATAACGATCACATCATATTTTCCGGATCTGATTGCCTCTAGCAATTTCTCACAAACCTGAGGAGCACTCATCTCAGGCTGAAGATCATAAGTTGCCACCTTTGGAGATTTGACAAGGATTCTGTCCTCACCTTTATTGGGCTCTTCTACACCTCCATTGAAAAAGAAAGTTACATGAGCATATTTCTCTGTTTCAGCAATACGGGCCTGAGTCATATTATGGGCTGCAAGATACTCTCCGAATGTATTATGGAGCTGAACCTTATGAAAAGCAACCAGCTTATTCTGAATCGTATCATCATAGTCTGTAAAGCATACAAAAGTAACCTGTGGTCTGACTGTTCGCTCAAAACCTTTAAATTCATCATCGCAGAAAGTTCTTGTAATCTCACGTGCACGGTCCGGACGGAAATTAAAGAATACTACAGAATCTTTATCCTTTATTGTCGCAACCGGTTTACCATCTTTCTCGATAACTGTAGGAAGCACGAATTCATCCGTCTTATCGTTATCATAAGAAGCCTGAACCGCCTGTGCAGCATCTGTTCCCTTTACGCCTTCTCCGGATGTGAGAGCTTTGTATGCAAGTTCCACACGATCCCAGCGGTTATCACGATCCATAGCATAATAACGTCCTGCTACAGTAGCGATTTCTCCAACACCAATCTCTTTCATTTTTTTCTGGAGTTCTTCAATATAACCCTTTCCTGAAGCCGGAGGAGTATCACGGCCGTCAAGAAAACAATGAACATAAACTTTATTTATTCCTTCTCTCTTAGCCATCTCCAGAAGGCCATACAGATGGGTAATATGGCTGTGCACACCGCCATCAGATAAAAGTCCCATAAAATGAACTGCTGAATCATTCTCTCTGGCATTCTTCATGGCAGCAAGAAGAGCTTCATTTCTGAAAAAATCTCCGTCTTCAATCTCTTTTGTAATTCTGGTAAGTTCCTGATATACAATACGGCCGGCGCCCATATTCATATGTCCTACCTCGGAATTTCCCATCTGGCCGTCCGGAAGACCGACTGAAAGACCGCTTGCATTACCCTTCACGAAAGGATATTCCTTCATCAGACTGTCCATAACAGGAGTCCTGGCCTCATAAACCGCATTTCCCTCTTTTTTGTCATTAAGGCCGTAACCATCAAGAATCATTAAAACGGTTGGTTTTTTACTCATAATGTTCTCCTTTATTTAAATGCTTGTATTTTTTTTAACGTATCCATTTATATAGTATCAAAAAATAATTATTTTTCAATTCTTTCTTCTGAAAAAATATAATTATTTTCCATAAACACGTATGATAGAAGAAACCTTGCGTACAGATTCTCTGTTTCTGATCTCATCCATTGCAGTGCGGAAGTCTCCTTCCCTTACCTGCTCTGTAATCACAACAACTTCTGCACATCCTTCAATTTTTGTATCTTTCTGAATGATCTGGGCAACACTTACCTGATATTTGGCAAAAATTGCAGTCATCTCAGCCAGAACTCCACAGCGGTCCTCAACTTTAAGGCGGATGAAATAACTGTTGTGGGTGTCCTCCATCTTCTTAACAGGAATTTCTTTAAAGCATGTACATCCTATTCTTCCACAGCAGCCTGCCTGAATATTGCGGACGATATCAAATATATCTCCTACTACTGCACTGGCTGTTGGCAGTTCTCCTGCTCCTCTTCCGAAAAACATTGCATCTTCCACAGCATCTCCATGAACAAATACTGCATTGTAGGAATCATTTACAGATGCAAGGGGATGAGAGCTTGGAATCAGCATGGGACATACATATGCCTCAATACCGTCTTCTGTATTACGTGCCACTCCAAGGAGCTTAATATCACATCCCATTTCTCTTGCATAACGGATATCCTTGGAAGTAATCTTGGCAATTCCCTCTGTATATACATCATCAAACACTACCCGGGAATTAAAAGCAACAGAAGCCAGAATGGCAACCTTGCGTCCTGCATCAAGGCCTTCAATATCGGCTGTTGGATCTGCCTCCGCATATCCAAGCTCTGTAGCCAGGTCAAGGGCATCCTTAAATTCCATTCCCTCCTGAGACATTTTTGTCAGAATAAAGTTGGTAGTACCATTGATAATCCCCATAACCTCTGTCATATGGTTTCCTGCAAGGCACTGCTTCAATGGTCTGATGATCGGAATACCGCCTGCAACAGCAGCTTCAAAAAGGAAATCCACTTTATTTGCATGTGCTGTCTCCAGAAGCTCATGGCCATGAACTGCAATAAGATCTTTATTTGCCGTCACCACATTTTTTCCTGCTTTCAGCGCATCCAGAATATACTCCTTCGCCGGGGAAATTCCTCCCATAAGTTCAATTACGATCTGAATATCCGGATCATTTATGATATCTGTCCATTGTGTGGTAAAAAGGGAAGCATCTTCAAGCTTAGAAGAAGCCTTCTCAATATTTCTTACAAGTATTTTTTTTATAATAACCTGACAGCCGACCTTTGCCGTCATTTCCTTTTCCTGATTCTTCAGTACTTTATATACGCCGGTCCCCACTGTTCCAAATCCCAGCAGTGCAGCATAAACAACTTTATCGCTCATTTTTCAGGGTGCCCCTTTCTCTGTTTTCCATTCTCATTTTTTTATACTATGGCAGAATTGTCTATTTGTCAAGTTTGTGTGAATGATTCATGAAATTGTCGATTTCGTTTTCTAATTCCTTGACTCTTTTGCGAAGACGTTTAATATAAATCAGGCATCCATTTACAAAAACTGCCAGTACCATACTGAATCCGGCAGCAAAAATTATGTACATCAACCTGTTCCCGCCAGAAGAAGGTGCCCCTGAAATAAAACACAAAAACATCCCTGTCATAAAAAACGCTGTAAGAACAATTTGCAAGATAATTCTAAGTACTTTCATTTACAATGCACTCCTTTATCAGTGTCTTTATAAGGACACTATGATGTATTTCATTTTACCGTGATAATAGGAGTATATCAAGAAAAAATTGGATGGTTTTAACTAATGATAAAATATGACAAGCTATGGCAAACTATGAAGCAAAAAGGTATCACACAATATGATCTCTATTCACATTATGGAATTGGTCGTTCACTCCTTGATAAGCTGCGCCACAATATGAATGTGGAAATCTTCACTCTTGACAGACTCTGTTCCATTCTGGACTGTGACATTGGTGACATTGTGGAACACATTCCGGATGAAGAATCTGCCGACTCTGTATAAAAAATGGCGAAGGATCCTGACAGATTCTTCGCCGTTTTTTACTGAATTTTTAAATACCTTTTCATTGATTCCAGATACATTTCTCCCATTTTACTGAGAATCGTATTTTTTCTTACTATATATCCAATCTCCATCACACTGTTCTGGTTGAATTCATCATCTTTAAATGGAATTGCAATATAGTCACTTCCATTGAGTTCCTCACAGATAATGCCCGAACACAGGGTATATCCGTTAAGGCCAACCATAAGATTCAACATTGTAGCCCTGTCATTTGCCTTAATGGTCTGGGAATATTCATTAGTGGTAAGAATCTCTTCCGCATAATAGAAAGCTCCATTATCTCCCTGTTCAAAGGACAGACAGGGATACCCTTCAAGCTGGGAAAAACTGATTGAGGTTTCATGAGCGAGAGGGTGATTTCTCCACAGATAAACATATGCCTGACAATCAATAAGATGATGAAAAACAAGGCCAGCGGAATTCAGAAGTTTGGTCATTGATTTTCTGTTAAAATCACTTAAATACAGTACCCCTATCTCACTTCTCATGGTACTTACATCACTGATGACATCTTTTGTCTTAGTCTCACGGATAGCAAATTCATACTGAGACATGTCAAATAATTTGGCCATATCAACAAATGCTTTGACTGCAAAGGAATAATGCTGGGTAGAGACTCCAAATTTTTTTTTGTATGAGCCTCCTTTTCCATATTTTTCCATTACACTTTCATATTGCCCGTAAATCTGTTTGGCATACAGAAGAAATTCGGTTCCGTCATTTGTAAGAGTTACTCCTCTGCCACTGCGGTAAAATATAGTAATTCCCAGCTCCTTCTCCAGTTCCTTAACTGCACTTGTAAGAGAAGGCTGAGATACATACAGTAAATCCGCTGCTTTATTCAAAGAACCTGTTTCTGCAATTGTAATAATATAATGAAGCTGCATTAAAGTCATAATAGAACACCTTTTTTTCCTGCTTTTATAAATCTTACCAATTATTATATACTATGTCAATAGGATTTATAAGAATAAGAAGAAAATAGCTCATAAATACATTGCATATGACCGGTTACACTGATATAATAATTAAAGTTCGCAGAAAGCAGGTCATAGAATACTATGGAAATTCAAAATATAAAATGCAGTGTTGCAAAGAAATGCGGTGGATGCCAATATCAGGGAATCCCATATCAGGATCAGTTAAAAACCAAACAGAAAAAAGTCTCCGGAATTCTAAAAAAATACTGTAACGTTAAACCAATCATAGGTATGAAGGATCCCTGTCATTACAGAAATAAAGTTCATGCAGTGTTTGACAGAGATAAGAAGGGAAATATTATATGTGGGACATATGAAGCTAACACCCATAAGGTTGTCCCCGTTGATGAATGTATGATTGAAGATCAGATCAGCCAGGAAATCATACGAACTATCCGGGATATGCTGAAATCTTTTAAGATCAAAACCTACGATGAAGATACAGGGTATGGTCTTCTGCGTCACGTTCTTGTAAGAAGAGGATTTGCCACAAATGAAATCATGGTGATCCTGGTTGTAAGTTCACCAGTTTTTCCTTCAAAAAATAATTTTGTAAAAGCGCTTCGCAAAAAATTTCCCCAGATAAGTACTGTAGTCTTAAATATCAATGACAGGAAAACAAGCATGGTTCTGGGAGACCGTGATATCCCCATCTATGGAAAAGGATTTATCCATGATGTACTTTGCGGATGCACTTTTCGTATTTCTCCCCAGTCATTTTACCAGGTTAATCCTGTTCAGACAGAGATACTTTATAAAACCGCAATTGATTATGCAGAGTTAAGCGGCAGAGAACAGGTTATAGACGCCTATTGTGGTATCGGCACCATTGGATTATCTGCGGCGGGAAAAGCAAAAGAAATCATTGGAATAGAATTAAATAAAGACGCTGTTAAGGATGCCATTATAAATGCCAGGGAAAATAAAATTAAAAATGCCCGATTCTTCCAGGGAGATGCAGGGGATTTCATGGAAACTATGGCAGCAGAGGGCAAGCATTCAGATGTGGTATTTATGGATCCTCCCCGCACAGGAAGCAGCAGGAAATTTCTTGCTTCTCTAAAGAAGCTTGGCCCATCCAGGATTGTTTATATTTCCTGCAATCCGGATACACTGGCTGTTGACCTTGAATATCTTACCCATAACGGATACAAGGTCCGTAAAATACAGCCTGTAGATATGTTCAGCTTCACAGAACATCTGGAAGTGGTCTGTCTTCTTACGAAAGATAAATAACAATTATACTTAAAAAAGCAGGTGAAAATCACCTGCTTTTTCGTATAACATTTTATGATCATTTATTATAATTTACGATCTTGCCAAAGTCAGCCTTAAGAGATGCACCACCAACAAGTCCGCCATCAATATCTTTCTGTGCAAACAGATCAGGTGCTGTTGCAGGATTTACAGATCCACCGTACTGAATACGGATTGCTTCTGCTGTTGCTTCATCATAAATTTCTGCAATGCAGGCACGAATTCCTGCGCAAACTTCCTCAGCCTGCTCGGTTGTAGCTGTTTTACCAGTTCCAATTGCCCAGATAGGCTCATATGCAATAACTGCTGTTTTTGCCTGATCTGCTGTAACACCCTGGAATCCAACTTTAACCTGCTGACGGATGAAATCCATAGTTACACCCTGTTCTCTCTGAGTAAGAGATTCGCCACAGCACATAATTGGTGTAATTCCATGCTCAAAGGCTTTAAGGATCTTCTTATTTACATCTTCGTTTGTCTCACCGAAGTATCCTCTTCTTTCAGAATGTCCAAGGACAACATATTTAACACCTGCATCAACAAGCATTGCAGGAGAAATCTCTCCGGTATATGCGCCTTTTTCTTCAAAGTACATATTCTCAGCACCAACCTGAATATTTGTTCCCTTCACAGCTTCTGCTACTGGAATAATATCAATTGCAGGTACACAGAATACTACATCCACATCATCATTTACTACTAATGGTTTTAATGTTTCAACCAGCTTCACTGCCTCACTGGGTGTCATGTTCATTTTCCAGTTTCCGGCTACGATTTTCTTTCTTGCCATTTTATATTCTCCTCTCATCAAGTTGCTTTCGGT
>JAQYGS010000096.1 GCA_028722515.1 Clostridia bacterium
CCATTCAGTGCTTTACTGACACTTGCCACAGAGACATGACATTTCTTCGCAATTTCTTTCATAGAAACCATAATTATGCCTCAATCTTTCCTGGTATTTTCGTAAACGTTTTCGTTCTTTCATTGTATAACTATCATAACAAATTTTCAAGTAATCTGTATGATTTTTTGTTCATTTTACCTACTTTTTGTAAGGTTGCACAATTTTTTCACCCTAATATTTCCTTTTTGACAAAAAGATATTTAGCAAAAATATCGAAATTTAACCAATGATTTTTGACACTTATTTTTTATGGAAACAGTTGATTTTCCCACAATCTTCCGCTATACTAAGGACAAATGGCAGTAATCTGAGGAATTTTCCCCGGTTATTATTCAGAACTTATTCGTTTTCGTATTTAAGTTTTCTGTATATTTCAGTTATTACTGCAAATCACCATAATATTTGAGGAGGATATCTTATGAAATTCGGTTATTTCGATGATGATGCCAAAGAATATGTCATCACCACCCCAGACACACCCCTTCCCTGGATCAACTATCTGGGAACCCAGGATTTTTTCTCCCTGATTTCCAACACCTGCGGAGGCTACAGTTTCTATAAAGATGCCAAGCTTCTGCGAATCACCAGATACCGTTACAATTCCATTCCCATGGATTCCAACGGAAAATACTACTATATTCACGATGGTGAAGATATCTGGAATCCTGGTACCATGCCATCAAAAACCCCGGTTGATTCCTACGAATGCCACCATGGAATCGGTTACAGCCGTTTCATTACTTCCAAGAAAGGATTAAAAGCAGATCTTCTTGCTTTCGTCCCGGTAGATACTTCCTGTGAAGTCAACAAACTTACTCTCTCCAATACCTCTGACCAGGTTAAAAACTTTACTCTTTTTTCTTATGTTGAATTCTGTCTCTGGAACGCTGTAGATGACAGCACCAATTTCCAGAGAAACCTTAGCATTGGCGAAGTGGAGCTGGAAGGAAGCACCATTTACCATAAGACCGAATATCGTGAACGCCGCAGACATTACAGCTTTTTCAGTGTAAACTGTCCTGTAGACGGCTATGACACCAGCAGAGATGCTTTTCTCGGATATGGTAACAGCAACGCTTTCCCGGATGCTGTCAAGGAAAATAAAGCAAGAAATTCTGTGGCAAGCGGATGGTTTCCGATTGCCAGCCACCAGATCAATGTAACCCTCGCGCCCGGAGAATCCAAAGATTTTATTTTTGTGCTTGGCTACAGTGAGAATCCAGAGGATGATAAGTGGCTTGCGCCCAATGTAATCCGAAAAGACGGCGCCCATAAGATTCTGGAACAGTTCCGGACAACTGCACAGGTTGAGGAAGCCTTTGCCAGACTGAATGCTTACTGGGACAGCCTTCTCTCCCGCTTCCATGTAGAGAGTAATGACAGCCATGTCAACCGTATGGCAAACATCTGGAATCAGTATCAGTGTATGGTAACCTTTAATATGTCCCGTTCTGCTTCCTATTATGAATCAGGCACAGGCCGTGGAATGGGATTCCGTGATTCATGCCAGGATCTTCTTGGATTCGTTCATCTGATTCCGGAACGTGCCAGAGAACGTATTCTGGATATTGCAGCTACTCAGTTTGAGGATGGAAGCGCATACCACCAGTATCAGCCTCTTACCAAAAAAGGCAACCTGGATATTGGCAGTGGTTTTAATGATGATCCCCTGTGGCTGATTGCAGCAGTTTCCGCTTATTTAAAAGAAACCGGTGATTTTTCCATTCTGGATGAAATGGTGGATTTTGATAATCAGAAAGAGAAGGCAGCACCTTTATATGAACATCTCCGCCGTTCCTTTGAGTATACCTGCACCCACCTCGGACCTCATAAACTGCCTCTGATTGGCCGTGCAGACTGGAATGACTGCCTGAATCTTAACTGCTTCTCCACCGAACCAGGAGAGCCTTTCCAGACCACAGGTCCATCTGAGGGACCCGTTGCCGAATCTGTATTCATTGCCGGAATGTTTGTAAAATATGGAAAAGAATTTGCCGATATCAGCCGGCTTACCGGACACACAGAAGAAGCTGCAAAAGCCCGGGAAGCTGTGGACGAAATGTATAAAGCCGTACTGGATGCAGGCTGGGACGGAGAATGGTTCCTGCGTGCATATGATGCCCAGTCACAGAAGGTTGGCTCCCACGAGTGTGGAGAGGGCCAGATCTATATTGAGCCTCAGGGCTTTTGTGTTATGGCCGGCATTGGCGTAAAAGAAGGCCTGGCTGAGAAGGCTCTTGATTCAGTTAAAGACCGTCTTGATACCAAATATGGTATTATGATTCTTCAGCCCGCATACACGAAATACTATCTTAACCTTGGAGAAATTTCCTCCTATCCGCCGGGATATAAGGAAAATGCTGGTATCTTCTGCCATAATAATCCATGGGTCTCCATTGCGGAAACTGTGATCGGACGTGGAAACAGAGCCTTTGAAATTTACAAGAAGACCTGTCCTTCCTACATAGAAGACATCAGTGAGATTCATCGCACAGAGCCTTATGTATACTCCCAGATGATTGCCGGTGCCGATGCCGTTTATCACGGAGAAGCTAAAAACAGTTGGCTAACCGGAACTGCAGCCTGGACATTCTGCAACCTTTCCCAGGCGATTCTTGGTGTGCAGCCATCTTACGACGGACTTTGCATCGATCCATGTGTTCCGGAAGGCTTTGGGGACTTTGAGCTTACAAGACAGTTCCGAAATGCAGTCTATTATATTGATGTAAAGAATCCTGATAATGTTCAGAAAGGTGTAAAGAAGCTGATCGTAGACGGAAAAGAACTTACAGGATGCCTGATTCCTTTTGAAGAGGGAAAGAAAGAATACCATGTAACGGTTTATATGGGATAAATATAAAATGGGGTAGTGTTGATGGTCGATTTCCCTATGCCAGACTTTTTGAGAGTTGCATAAGCGTGTACCCTTTCCTTGTTCTCACTTCCCAGAGAAGTATTTTCATCCTGTTTGCCTCCCGAAAGGTAAATCTGCAGGATAAATAAAAACACATAGGAGGTATTGTAATGAAAAAGAAACTTTTATCCCTTTTAATCGCGGGTACTATGGTGCTTTCCCCTGTAAGCGTTTTCGCTGATGAAAAGGACGATCGTATTGCAGAGCTGGAAGCGCAGGTTGCTGATCTGCAGAAACAGTTGGAAGATGCTCTTGCCAAGATTCCTGCTTCCACCAGCCAAAGTGAATACAAGATCGGTGAAACGTGGATTGTTGAGGGTCAATGGAAAGTTACTGTTGATTCCGTAGAGGAAACCTCTGACAGAAATGAATATTCTGAGAAACAGCCTGCTGCCGTGTATGTTCTCACCTATACCTATGAAAATCTCGGCTATCAAGACGATTATTCGGACGGTCTGTTCATCAGCCTTGATGATGGTATTGTGGACAGCGCCGGAAAGATGGGCTATTCCTATCCTGGTGATATTACCATGTTTCCTCAGGAAACCCCGATTAGTGCTTCCTGCCAGGCTCAGGTTTGTATCGGAGTAGATAACCCCGGAAATTTCAAGATTAATTATAATAATTATGATGGAAATTCTCAGAAGCAATCTGCGGTATTTAATATCGAATTGTAATTGTCTTTGTTAAAAAATTATTGACTTTGGAGGTTTCTATCGCAGACGTGCCCAGATCAAAATTGGAGAGAAAAGTACCGCTGACAGAGCTGCTGAACTTGATAATTACTGCCACAGGCATCTGACAGAAAAAAATCAACCCAACTTTCCTATGACATAAAAAATGCCGTAAACCCTTGAGTTTACGGCATTTATATTACTTTTATGAATTCCTTAATCAGAACTTGCCAGCCTTAGCGGCTTCTTCAACAGAAACTGCAACAGCCACTGTCATTCCGACCATCGGGTTGTTACCTGCACCGATAAGACCCATCATTTCTACGTGAGCCGGTACAGATGATGAACCTGCGAACTGTGCATCAGAATGCATGCGTCCCAGAGTATCTGTCATACCATAGGAAGCAGGACCTGCTGCCATATTGTCTGGGTGAAGTGTACGTCCTGTACCACCGCCGGATGCAACTGAGAAATATTTCAGGCCTTTCTCAAGACGCTCTTTCTTGTAGGTACCTGCAACAGGATGTTGGAAACGTGTTGGGTTGGTGGAGTTACCTGTGATGGAAACATCTACGCCCTCTTTCCACATAATTGCAACGCCCTCAGGAACGCTGTTTGCACCATAGCAGTTAACCTTTGCACGAAGTCCTTCAGAATAGGATTTTCTGAATACTTCCTTTACCTCATTCTTATATGGATCGTATTCTGTCTCTACATATGTAAAGCCATTGATACGGGAAATGATCTGGGCTGCGTCTTTTCCAAGACCATTCAGGATAACACGTAATGGTTTCTTACGTACTTTGTTTGCCTTCTCAGCAATACCGATAGCGCCCTCTGCTGCTGCAAAAGACTCATGACCTGCCAGGAAACAGAAGCAGTCTGTATCTTCCTCAAGAAGCATCTTTCCAAGATTACCATGGCCAAGACCTACTTTACGGGTATCAGCAACAGATCCTGGAATACAGAAAGCCTGAAGTCCTTCACCGATAGCTGCTGCTGCATCTGCTGCTCTTCTGCAGCCTTTCTTAATTGCAATGGCAGCACCTGTGATATATGCCCAGCATGCGTTCTCAAAGCAGATAGGCTGGATGCTCTTGATCTGGTCGTATACGTTCAGACCTGCATCTTTTGTGATTTTCTCAGCTTCCTCAAGAGAAGCGATTCCATAGCTGTTTAAAACAGAATTGATCTTGTCAATTCGTCTCTCATATGATTCAAATAAAGCCATTTCCTGTTACCTCCTAAATTATTCTTTTCTCGGGTCGATAATTTTAACAGCATCTGCTACACGGCCATACTGACCTTTTGCTTTTTCCCATGCAGTGTTCGGGTCGTCACCTTTTTTGATAAAATCTGTCATTTTACCAAGATTTACAAACTGATATCCGATGATTTCGTTGTCTGCATCAAGAGCGATTCCTGTTACATAACCTTCTGCCATTTCAAGGTAACGAGGTCCTTTCTTCAGAGTTCCGTACATTGTACCAACCTGAGAGCGGAGTCCTTTACCAAGATCCTCCAGTCCTGCTCCAACCGGAAGTCCGTCTTCAGAAAAAGCAGACTGGGAACGTCCGTAAACGATCTGAAGGAAGAGTTCTCTCATAGCGGTATTGATTGCATCACATACCAGGTCAGTATTCAGAGCTTCCATAACAGTAAGGCCCGGAAGTATCTCGGAAGCCATAGCTGCGGAATGGGTCATTCCAGAACATCCGATGGTCTCAACAAGTGCTTCCTGAATGATGCCCTCTTTCACATTAAGGGTAAGCTTGCAGGCACCCTGCTGTGGTGCACACCAGCCAACACCATGTGTAAGACCGGAAATATCTTTAACTTCTTTTGCCTGAACCCATTTTGCTTCTTCTGGGATTGGAGCGGCGCCATGATGAACGCCCTGTGCAACTGGGCACATTTCTTCTACTTCGCGTGAATAAATCATTATAAAACTCCTTTCAAGTATATATTAACTTATGTTGTTATAACCTGGCTCTCTGCTGTCTTCCTTAAATCAGCAATAAAGTTTGCCTAACAACCTAGTGTTATTTTCTCACAAAACCTGACGTTCGTCCAGTCATATTTTGCAAAATTTTTACCTCTGTGTTACAATGTTCCTTAGAGAAAATGATGAAAAATGAGGAGAAAAACGTGTCCGAAAACAATCCTTCTTCTTTTATTCCCGAGAAATACCGGGTTCTGAGCGGAAGTGCCTTAAAGCTTCTTGCCCTGGTCACAATGTTCACTGACCATTTTGCCTTAATAATCCTGTCCGGCTGTCCTGCTGCCACACAGACTTTATTTACCATAGGTGAAGTAAAATACAGCATTTTTCAAATCTGTCGTGATATTGGAAGGATTTCCTTTCCTATCTTCTGTTTTCTTCTTGTGGAGGGCTTCCTCCATACAGGGAATCGTTTGAAATACGGACGTAAGCTTCTCATATTTGCACTGATTTCCGAAATACCCTATAATTTAATGTACACAGAAACTTTAAGATATAAAGAACAGAATATTTTCTTTACCCTGTTTCTGGGTTATCTTGCTTTCTGTGCACTGGAATATTTCCACAACAAGGTGATTATTAAGCTTCTCTGCACGGCTGCTCTCCTTGGAATTTCCATTCTTCTGAATGGAGATTATGGATGGCAGGGTTTTGTTTTGCTTCTTATTATGTATATCTTTCGCTTTAACAGAACCTCACAGGCCATTTTCGGAAGCTTCTGGCTTCTGCCTGAATGGCCCGCCTTCCTGGCCTTTCTTCCCATAAACATGTACAATGGAAAAAGAGGCTTCGTAAAAGGAAAAAAAGTGAAATATTTATTCTACTGGTTCTATCCTGTGCATATCATGCTTCTTGTACTTCTGCGCTTTTTTCTTTTCAGTCCGTAACCTTCTTTACGATCTCTCCTGCATTCTTATAAATGCTGCCTGCAGGTATACAGCCACGGACAGAGGAAAGAGGATAGATATTGGTGTCCCGGCCTATTACTGTGCCAGGGTTCAATACTGAGCCACATCCAACTTCCACATGATCTCCCAGCATTGCACCGAATTTCTTCAGGCCTGTCTCAATTTTCTCTTCTTTATCCTTTACTACAACCAGTTTCTTATCTGACTTTACGTTTGAACAGATAGATCCTGCTCCCATATGGGATTTAAAGCCCAGAACCGCATCTCCCACATAATTGTAGTGTGGCACCTGAACTTTATTGAACAGTACTGCATTTTTTAATTCTGTAGAGTTTCCCACAACAGCACCTTCCCCTACGATGACTTTTCCCCGGATAAAAGCACAATGACGGACTTCTGCATTTTTTCCAATAATAGCAGGACCATGAATGCTGGCAGTAGGTGCAACATCAGCACTTTTTGCAATCCACACATCTTCCGTGGGATGGTCATATTCTTCAGGATTCAGTGTTTTTCCAAGTTTTACTATAAAGTCTCCAATCTCCGGCAGAACTTCCCATGGATAAGTTTTTCCCTCAAAAAGCTCTTTTGCAATTGTTTCATTCAAATCCAGAAGATTTGCAATGGTAAAGTCTTTCATCATAATGATTTTCCTCCTTTTTTAGAAGTCTGCGGCCTCTTATAATATTGTGCCGCATCATCAAAAAGCTGACGCAGAACATACTGATTATTGCTGTCTTTTACCTGCTGTGTACGGACAGCTACGAACCGCTCAAGCTTATCCATATATTCTTTCTCAGTTATTGTTCCCTCTGCCACATA
>JAQYGS010000097.1 GCA_028722515.1 Clostridia bacterium
CTTCATCGATCACATTCTCTCTCAGGTAAGAGGTATCTCCGTCTATCCTGCCGAACACCGGATAATTTTCCACCGTAAGCCCGGGCTCTGCATGATCTGTAAAAACCAGACCCACCAGCCGGTAATCCTTGAAACTGCTGCCATTCAGTCGTTTGATGGCTTTCTTTGCCTTCCGGGAGGTGGTCACCAGCAGGACATTTCGCTCATCGCTTTTTGATTCGCCGTTTCTGATCAGGAGTTTTTTCCACAGGCATCTGCTCCCATAGCAGAAGAAAATACCGAAAAACCATGCCATCAGGAAAACCTGTCTGGAATAGTAATAACTCAAACTTCCCACATCAATAACTGCTTTAAAACCTTGAAATTCAAAGTGGAATCAGCATATTAATTGATGCATTGACAACAAAATAGCACCATAATCTGGTATAATATTGAATAACGACAAACAAAAAATACACAGAAGAGGTGCTATTCAATATGATAAACCCAAAAGTTGATTTTGAAAACCCCGAAAAAGAAATTAAGTGCGAATTTGGTGATGCTATTCGTGAACTTCAAATCAGTAAACTCCTTACCAAATCCAACATTAGAGGAAAAAGTGGCAAGTCATTTTTTGAAGTTTTTCAGTTCCTGTTATTACTGGTATTCCAGAATTGTAATCTGTATCACTTCCTTAATTCAAAAAAGAAGGATACTGCATTTTCAAAGAATACCTATTATCGTTTTCTTAACAGTGCAAGCTTTAACTGGGTAAAATTCATTTCCTTACTTGCTGCCAAGGTAACTGCTTATTTTGACAAATTAACCCGACCGGAACGTGTGATCTGTCTTGTACTTGATGACTCTGTGATTGCACGTGAAAGAAGTAAAAAGGTTGAACTTCTTTCTTATGTTTTCAATCATGTGATTGGTAAAGCAGTAAAAGGCTTTAACATGCTTACACTTGGCTGGACGGATGGCTACAGTTTTATCCCTGTAGGATTCAATATGATGGCATCTGCGAAAGAGTCCAATCGTATTGTACCTGCCAATGCAGCCATCGACAAACGGAGTAACGGTGGTAAAACAAGAAAAACTGCTGTACTTCAAAAACCAGAGGCTGCAATACAGCTTATTCGTAATGCACTGAATGCAGGAATCAAAGCCAGCTATATTCTCATGGACACGTGGTTTACCAATGAGCCGTTTATTGCAAATATTCTGGCAGAAGGTCTGGATGTAATTGGCATGTTAAAAGACAATAAGCAGTACTATACTTATAACGAAAAAAAATACAATTTAAAACAACTGGGAAAACTGGTATCCTTCAGCAAACCTGGAGATATCCTGTATTCAATTTATGTCAGAACAGGAAAACAGAATATTCCGGTAAAACTTGTATTTGTCAGAAATCGTAATAAACGCAGTGAATATATTGTGCTGCTTTCCACTGACTGTACATTGAGCAACGAAGAAATTGTCAGAACGTATGGAAATCGGTGGAGCATAGAGCTTTTCTTTCGCGCCAGCAAATCACTGTTAGACCTTGGTTCTGAATTTCAAGGGCTGAGTTACGATATGACTGTCAGCAGTACAGCTATAGTGTTTACACGATACATCTTAATGGAATGGCTTCGCAGAAAGAAAAATGATGAAAAGACTATCTGCGAATTATTCTATGTGTGTTGTGATGACATACAGGATATGGAACTTAGTACTGCTCTTAAACAGTTGCTGGAAATACTGGTAAATGGCCTTGGAAATCAGATGATCACTATCACATCTGAAATAAAAAGTCAACTAATCAGTTGGTTTGTTTCCCAGCCTGCATTTATACAGGCTTTATGCCCTAATTTCGGGTGGGAAGTTTGAGATGATAATTCATATTTAGGCACCTGACGCTTTGGAATGGTGTAACCTTCACTGATCCAGATTCGGATCAGATAGGTAAATAGCTTCTGAAGATCGGCGTTAATGAGAAAATCATAGCCATACTTCTTTCCTGTGAATTCATTGACAATTTCCATTAATAGTCCCTTAATATGATACTTCTGGATAATTTCTTCCGGAAAAAAGCAGCGGCAGTCACTGCTGGAGTGAATACCTTCAAGGATGTATTTCATTCTGGGCAGATA
>JAQYGS010000098.1 GCA_028722515.1 Clostridia bacterium
TTTTATTAGCACTCCCTATTGACGAGTGCTAATTTATGTGTTATATTACACATAGAACAAAGGAAGGGAACAAAAAGAGAACAGGAAAAAAGTTTTATGAGTATCCCAATCCCCGTTCCAGAGAAACAGGTTAAAAAGCATAATTAAAAAAGGAGCGATGACTTATGTTGATGCCTAGTATTTTTGGAGAAAGTTTATTTGATGATTTTATGGATGATTTCAGATTCCCGAATATCGGAAGAGAACTTTACGGGAAACATGAAGCAGCTATTATGAAGACTGATGTGAAAGAAAAAGATAACGCCTACGAAGTAGATATTGATCTTCCTGGCTTTAAGAAAGATGACATTCAGATTCAGCTGGAAAATGGTTATCTTACCGTAAGCGCAGCCAAGGGTCTGGACAAAGATGAAAAAAATAAAGAAGGAAGATATCTCCGTCGTGAACGTTTTGCCGGAAATGTAAGCAGAAGTTTCTATGTAGGTGATAAGGTTCAGAAGGAAGATATTCATCCAAGATTTGAAAACGGTATTCTTTCCTTTGCAGTACCAAAAGATAAAAAAGCTGTAGAAGAGAATTCCAATTATATCAAAATCGAAGGTTAATCTTTAAACAGGCAGGAGTCAAACTCCTGCCTGTTTCCATATCTTCCGGTGGCGTACCGCCTCGGGGTCCACCCATCTGTCCATCTTCTCCTGGTGCCCTGTCACCTGATCGTTTATCTTTTCCAGGTATCCTGCCGCCTGGTTGTCCTGGCTGTCCTGCTTGTCCACCCATGCCACTGCTGCCCACGATACCAGTTCATTTCCACTGCTGTCCTTAAGGGAAATCATACTTTGTGCTGTTTGTTCATCTACTTTCACCATCATAACTCCCTGCGTTGAAGAATCACTGAAATTCTCCGCCATACCTGAAGAACCTGCTGCCACACAGATGCCTCCTGTGATCACCCCGTCTCCATTGTAATCCAATGATCCGTTTCCATCATTAGTTGGCCCGGATACATAAGTCTCACCGTCTGATATGGTCAGATCACCATTGGAATCAATTCCGTCACCGGAAGCATTAATATGAATTTTCCCTCCTGCTGCATTCAATCCGTCATCCTCTGACGTTACATCAATATCCCCACCTGTAATATCAATACTCAAACCTTCAAGCCCTTCATAACTTTCTGTAACATGAATCGTTCCACCGTCAATCGTCAGCGCGGAATCAGCATGCATTCCATCATCTCCCGCTGAAATGTCAAAATTTCCGCCTGAAATATATATAAACCCCTTACTGGTGTCATCTGTATTTGATGCGTGCAGTCCATCTTTTCCGGCTGTTATATTATAAGTTCCTTCCGCAATTCTCACACTGTCCTTTCCGGAAAGTCCATTCTTCTCAGCTGTGATCTCATACTCCCCGCTTGTTAATGTCAGGTCATCCTTTGACACAACTCCATGCCCTGCCTGCGCATGAATGGTCAGCTTACCCTCTCCATTTAAAGTCAGATCTTCCCTGGAAAAAATTGCAGCATCAATATTGCTGTCATCAATGACTGTATATGTCCCACCGTTTGTCAGCATATTTCCTTATCCCGGTCCGTAAAGTTCACCTGTTATATTTTCCTGGTTTGAAACTGTAATCTCCAGATTCCCGTTTCGACACCTAAGCTCATCGATCATATTCTTTTCTTCACTTTCCCTTTTCATCTTTAAATGATATGTGAGTCTGAACAGGCTTCCCATATTAGTGGTCTTTACCTGAGCCAGTTCACATTCATCCGTATATTTTTTCAGTATGGTCAAATACACCTGTATAATCCAGATCCTCCGGAATGGTAATATGTAATGTCTTATACAGTGCCATATTTTTTCTGGCTCCAAAGTCAATATGATTATACAAAAGTGTAATTCCGCCAAAAATTACTGATACCAGAAATGCGTATCCAATATAGCCCATTCCCACCACAAGTCCGGTTCCCATGGCAAGGAAGATTGCGCCAATCTCCTTTGCAGAGCCAGGAACAGAACGGAAACGGACCAGACTGAACGCTCCCGCCACAGCAACTCCGGCTCCCACATTTCCATTGACCATCATAATCACTACACAGACAATTGCCGGAAGCATTGCCAGTGTTATCACAAAGCTTTTTGTATAGCGTGTTTTCCACATATAGCTTCCTGCCAGAATAATTCCAATAAGCAGTGCACTCCCTACACATATGAGAAAA
>JAQYGS010000099.1 GCA_028722515.1 Clostridia bacterium
GTTTTATAAACTTTTTCATTCATAGTCATATCTCCTTTTTAAGCCTTATTTATACACCATATTTCTCATAGTATGCATCAATGGCACCTTTCAGTTTATCATCAATGATTACTTTTCCCTTGTACTCCCTGTTATACAGATGCTCCACAACCTCAGCCATTGTCACTATGGCAGTTGTCTTAAGACCATATTTTTCCTCAATTTCTTTCAGAGCGCTTTTTGTTCCCTGTCCTCTTTCCATACGGTCTACGGAAACAACCAGCCCCACAGGATGAACATCGCCCTGAGCTTTTATGATTGGCAGTGTTTCCTGGATAGATGTTCCGGCTGTAGTTACATCCTCTATGATCACTACCCTGTCACCATCCACAATAGGACTTCCCAGAAGGATTCCCTTATCCCCATGGTCCTTTACCTCTTTACGATTTGAGCAGTAGCGGATGTCTTTTCCATATTCCTGGCTGATTGCCATAGTCGTTGCTACAGTCAGAGGAATCCCCTTGTATGCAGGTCCGAAAAGGACATCAAAATCCAGGCCAAAGCTCTCTTTAATGGCTTTTGCATAATACTGCCCAAGCCTTTGAAGCTGTGCCCCTGTTCGATAAAATCCTGTATTTACAAAAAATGGTGTATTGCGTCCGGATTTTGTCACAAAATCTCCGAACTTTAAAACATTACAGTCGATCATAAATTCGATAAATTCCTGTTTATACTGTTCCATTATCATCTGCCTCCTATTTTACACATCCAATCAGTTCACTGATGTCCGCCACCTTGTGCTTCTCAAGATAATCACTGATTCCATCCACAACTTCTTCTGTAGTATAAGGATTGTTGAAATTGGCTGTTCCCACAGATACAGCACTGGCTCCTGCCATAATAAATTCAAGGGCATCTTCGGCAGAAGCAATTCCACCCATACCTATAATCGGAAGGGAAACTGCGTTTGCCACCTGATATACCATTCTCACCGCCACAGGTTTAACTGCAGGGCCTGACATTCCTCCAGTCTTATTTGCCAGGGCAAAGGTTCTTCTGTTAATGTCAATTTTCATACCTGTAATGGTATTGATAAGAGACAATACATCAGCACCTCCTGCCTGGGCAGCGCGGGCCATTTCCGTAATATCCGTTACATTAGGACTTAATTTCATGATAACAGGCTGTCTGGCATATTTTTTTACTTCTCTTGTAATTTCTTCCAGTGCAGCCGGATTCTGTCCAAAGGCGATGCCTCCTTCCTTCACATTGGGGCAGGAAACATTGATCTCCAGCATATCTACCGGTTCTTCGCCCAGTCTTTCCACAACTTCACAGTAGTCCCGGATAGATTTTCCACATACGTTCACGATTATCCTGGTATCAAATTTTTTTAAAAAGGGAATATCACGTTTGCAAAACACGTCAATACCTGGATTCTGCAGACCGATCGCATTGAGCATTCCGCTGGAAGTTTCTGCAATACGGGGAACAGGATTGCCCGGCCAGGGAACGTTGGCCACACCCTTGGTTACCACAGCCCCAAGTTTATTAAGATCTACAAATTCACTGTACTCCTCACCGGAGCCAAATGTGCCGGAGGCAGTCATTACAGGATTCTTAAACTCCACTCCTGCAAGATTCACACTTATTTTACTCATAATTCCACCTCCGTACTTAAGAATACAGGGCCATCCTTGCATACACGCTTATTGTGTACATGAGAGTGTTCATCCACATCTTTTGACTGGCACACACATGCAAGACAGGCTCCTATACCACAGGCCATCCTTTCTTCCATGGATATCCAGCATGGAATATTCTGTTCCAGTGCATATGCTTTTATTGCTCTGAGCATAGGAGCCGGACCGCAGGCAAAAATGGCATCCGCTGTAAGGTTGTTTTCCCGTACTGCATCCATTACATTTCCCTTTGTTCCTGTTTTTCCATCTTCAGACGCAATATATACTTTACCATATTTTTCAAATTCTTCTGTAAGAAATGTTTCATCCCTGTATCCCAGTATTATGCTTTTTTCAGCATTAAGCTGCTTTGCAGTCTCCAGCATGGGAGGAATTCCGATTCCTCCTCCCATAAGAAACACTTTTTTCCCTTCCACTGCTTCCATAGGAAAGCCATTGCCAAGAGGACCCAGGGTACTGATCCCTACCTTTTTATGAAGATGGGAGAACTTTTCTGTTCCTGTATTTTTGCCGGTAACACGGTATACAAGACGAATTCTTCCTTTTTCTCTGTCTATCTCACAAAGGCTGATGGGCCTTGGGAGAAGTTTGCTTTCATTTCCCGTATAGAGAGAAACAAACTGCCCGGGTTTTGCATTCTCTGCGATCTTATCTGTCTGCAGCCACAAACTGTAAATATCCCTGCCAATGCATTCCTGACTTACAATAGTGCAGATTTCCTTTGTTTTTCCGCTCATGGTATGCCTCCTACCTGCTATTTAATGCCCCATTAATATCTGCGATCATATCCTTCACAGCCTGCCTGGAAGCATCTGCATAGTTTCTTTCACCAAAAGACGCATATTTTTCCTGTTTATATGCAGCAATAATTCCACGGGAGGAGTTAACAATGGCACCCAGTCCGTCCGGATTAAAGAAAGGAACAAGGTCAGCTCCTTTGCCACCCTGTGCTCCATAACCAGGTACAAGTATAAAGATCTTTGGCATTATTTCGCGGAGAGTTTTTCCCATTTCCGGATAAGTAGCTCCTACCACTGCACCTACATAACTGTAGCTGTCTCCCATGAATTCTTCACCCCACTGGGCAACCTTTTCGCCTACCCATTCATAAAGAGGTCTTCCCTCAACGATTCTGTCCTGGAACTCTCCGCTGGATGGATTGGAAGTCTTAACAAGAATGAAAATTCCTTTCTTTTCTTCCTTGCATACATCAATAAATGGTTTCACCCCATCTGTACCAAAGTAAGGATTTACTGTGGCAAAGTCTTCATCAAAAGCAGAATATTTCCTGCTTCCCACCTGAACTTTTCCCAGATGTCCTGTAGCATATGCCGCAGAAGTGGAGCCGATGTCTCCACGTTTAATATCCCCGATTACAATAAGGCCTTTTTCCCTGCAGTAATCAATAGTATTCTTATAAACCATCAGACCTGGAATTCCAAATTGTTCATACATTGCAATCTGTGGTTTCACAGCAGGAATAAGATCATATATGGCATCTACTATTCCTTTGTTAAACTGCCAGATTGCCTCTGCTGCACCTTCCAGCGTTTCTCCAAGCTCTGAAAAAGCTTTTTCCTTAATGTATCCGGGAACGTAGCTAAGCATAGGATCCAGCCCTGCCACAACCGGTGCATTGGTTTTACGTATCTTTTCCACAAGTTTGTTAATCATGAATTGTTTCCTCCTGGTATGTGTATATTCCTGTTATTCTCATAAATTATCTTTCCGTCACAGACGGTATATAAAATTTTTCCTTTAACTTTCCATCCATCAAACGGAGTGTTGCGTCCTTTGGAAGCAAATTGATTCTTATCAATAACATATTCGTGATCTATGTCTGCAATAACCAGATCCGCAGGATGTCCTTCCTGAAGAGTGCCACTTTCAATTCCAAGGATC
>JAQYGS010000100.1 GCA_028722515.1 Clostridia bacterium
GAAAGTAAATATAAGTCCGCTTTGCGACAGTTGCAGCAAGAGGAAGTGCTGTATCTCCTAACACAAAAGAAAACGGATCTGGTGCAGCTAACTATATGACCAAACCCTTTGATATCAAAGAACTTCTTGCACGAATTACTGCTCAGCTTCGGAAAAATGAAATACAGACAGAGAAGCATTCATTGTCGATTGGTGACTTAAGCGGTCTTTCCATGAATGTTCCCAAAGCTTTCTTGGAAACATTCTTTAAGCTCTATCCGACAGCTACGGAAAAGGAACTTGCCTACTATGTCAAAGACGGTGTGCTTGCTCCTGTATCCGGCGACTATGTATTTTCGGAACTGGTAAACCCTGTCTTTACCAAAGACGGCGACAACCTCAAAGTCAGCGTGTCCGTAAAGTATCTGGATAACAAGTCGAAAATGACGCAAATCTCACAGTATGAGCTTGTGCTTTATAAGGACGATAACTGGAAGATTGTAGAATAAATGTTACGTAAGCGTATTATTTTCGGGCGTTTCTTATGATTGCCCCAATGGACATTTTTAATGTAGTAACCAACTTTTTACTACAAGAAGAAATGCCCCAGTTGTTTATAAGCAACTGAAGCACCTTGACAATTCACATACGTTTGAGCTATTGCTGTTTGTTTTGTTCTTCAATCCGTTTCTGGATCTCAGCTTTTACCTCGTCATTCCATGGGGCAAGCTGTTCAAGTTCGTCATCTGACATGGTCTCGTTCGGCTGCTTCTCAAACAGGAATGTAAGATAGTGATAAGGATTTACACCGTTCGCCTTTGCCATTTCTACCATCGTGTAAGCCATGGCACTTGTTTCTGCTCCTGCAGGAGTATTGCAGAACAACCAGCCTTTGCGGCCGACTACGAATGGACGAATAGAATTTTCGCTCAGATTATTAGAAAAACTGCAGCGTCCATCTTCCAGATAAGTTGCAAGATGTTCCCTTCTGTTCCGGATATAAGTCACTGCTTTATCAAGCCTCGAGTTACGGACAGGTTCCTGCTTATCAAGCCACGACAAAAAGCCTTCAATGATCGGGCGTTCCTGGGAATCCCTTGCTTCCTTGATGGCATCGAACGTTTTATATTTCTTACGGATCTTGTCTTCCTTATCGAAGAGCTGGTTTATATACATGACTCCCTGGACTGACGGCTGTGAATAATCAAGCTGTTTCCCCTTGGGGATGGCATCGATCAGGTACCTCCTTACATGCGCCCAGCATGCCAGACGTTTTGCAGTCTTTACCTTATTGTAACCACTGTATCCGTCACACATCAGGTAACCATGAAATCCGTCCAGGAAATCAACAGCAGTATCGCCGGCCCTTGTTTCCGAATACTTATACAGGATGATCGGATATTCCCCATCCTCCCCGCTTCGGAACAGCCACATGTAGGACTGGGTCTGTGCACGGCGTCCAGGCTCATGCAGTATCTGGACAGGTGTCTCATCAGCCATTGCAAATCCCCTTTCCAGGAGCTTCCGGTGAAAGAACTCATACATAGGGGTGAAAAATGCAGTCCCATTTTTGATCACCCAGTTTGACAGTGTGGCACGGCCGATCTTTACTCCAAGGTTTCCAAGATCCTGCTCGATCCTGTAAAGTGGCATTCCATTACAGTATTTCTGGTAGATGATCCAGGCTACTGTAGAAGCAGATGCCATACCGTACATCATATGGGCCTTTCCGTCCTTGCCTTTTACGATAGTCGGTGAAACAGCGTCATCCATACACTGCTTGCAGGCATAGTTCACGCTGTAGTATTCGATCACTTTTGCACGTGCAGGAGTGATCCTGAGTTCACGGCGCACGAACTCCTCGCCGATCTTCTCCATAAGGCTTCCACATTCCTCACAGACCGGCGTTCCCTCTGATGGTTCCAGATATCTTTTCTCTACAGGGACTCCTTTATAACGTTCCTTGTCAGTTGAGCGCTTTTTTCTGGGGCCCTTTTTGGATACATCTTCCTGGTTTTCTTCAGTGGCATCCTTTGCATCTGCCTCTTCCAGGGATGGGTCAGCAGAAGCTTCCACCTCATTAAAAAGATCCATCTGCCCCGGGATCTGGCCGATGCCTTTTTCACTGGAGGATCCGAAGAGTTTTTTCGTAAGGTAATCAACCTGCCCTTTCAGGTTATCACGTTCCTGTTTGAGCTCTTCTTCACGTTTTTGAGATTCTTCAAGCATTTTTTTCAGGAGCCTGTTTGTTTCGCGAAGCTCATTTGTCAGATCTTTCAGATCCCTCAGCTGGATATCTTTTGCATTCTGTGCCACTGTTTTTCACCTCTTTTCTGCTGTCTATTATACCAGAAAAACGGCATTTTTTACAGAAAAAGAGAGATAAAAAAGTGATGAAAATACAGGAAAAAGGATGGTTTCACTGTGCACTATTCAGGATGTTTTGATCGCTTTTGGCTGTTCGATGTCAATACCGGACATAAGCCAGTCAAACTCCCTCCAGGAGAGATTGCGTACCTCAGACTTGTCTCTTGGCCAGCGGTATCTTCCCTGGACTGCAGTAAGCTTTTTGTAGATCATGACCATTCCATCAGGTTCCTTTAAAAGAGCTTTGATACGGTCACATCTTCTTCCGCAGAAAAGGTAGAGTGCATTGGAACTTTCCGTTTCCGGAAACTGATCCTGGATGATGGCATATAACCCATCTATTGACTTCCTCATATCAGTATAACCGGTCACGATAAAAATGGCATCGACACCGGAGATGTCCGCTAACATGATGACGGACGTATCATCCTAAGGATCTGTTCTAACAGAACAGGGTTAGCGGAATTATTGATCCTGATGGCTACGTCATCCATCACCAGTTCAATCGTATGTGAATTGTCAAGGTGCACCGCAGGTGTTTGTGGTAAAGCCACTGCACCTGCTTCCGGATCATGATCCGGATATATGTCTATCTGGACAACATCCTGTTTATTGGAAGTAAGATCCAGCGCATATGACTTCTTATTAGAAGTATAAGGAATGTCACAGGCTTTTTTGCGGAGCCGTTTCACTGCGTTATAAAAAGAACTGACAATGATTCCATGCTGGTCGCACCAATCACGGTCTGTCATACCACTGCAGCGGCATTCCTGAATGAGTTCAAGCCACTCTTCCTGAGAGCGGCGGGTTCTTAACTGTGCCATAAGATTTCTCCATAAAGTAGTATATTTCTACCTTTAGGTTTATCACCTGGTAGATAGTGTAGTAAAAATTTACTTTCTACTTTATGATAAGATATTTATTGGTAAACGTCAAAGCACCCAATTTTTATACGCTTACGACTCAAACTTCCCACATTGAAAATGGGAAGCGTTCCTTGAAAAATCAATACTTTAGCTCACAAAATAGCTTTCAGGCTGCACTTTGACCGTA
>JAQYGS010000101.1 GCA_028722515.1 Clostridia bacterium
AACCCTGACGGGAAATATTTACTATCAGAGATTCCATTTCTTTGCGCCAACGCAGTATCCTAAAAGTGGCTGAATTCCCTGCCCCAAATCTTTATATCTCATATTCAACAAATTGGAATTGACCAGTTTTAAAAATTGAAGTTATCGTTGTCATATTTTTATTTCTGTAGAAAATGTAATTACAGCATTGCCGGTAATTTGCACCAATTTGGGTCTGTTTTTCTCCTTTACCACATGAACATGCATTGTTCCATCACGCTTAATTGCTTCACCCTGCATAATATCAAAGTCAAAACTATTCGATGTGGCATCTTGCAAAATATTATAATAAACGAGGTATGCTCCAAGTGGACCATTTGCATTTCCCGTAACTGGGTCTTCACTAATTCCAATGGAAGGTGCAAACATTCTCCCATGCACCAAAATCTCATCTTGAGGATTCAGAGTAAACACATAATATCCATTACAACTGATTTGATTGCTGATTTCTGTTAACTTGTCAGCTTTTGGCTTCAATTTATGAAGAAGCTCATTCGAATAGATTGGAATCATCACCTTTGAATGACCTGTTGAAGAAATTGCAATTGGGTATTCTCTGCAAATGTCCGTTTCAGATATTCCCAACGCATTAGCAAGCTGCTTTCTGATGCTATCATCAAATGGTTCTGAAACTTCCGGTGTTCCTTGTGTCATAATAATTGAATAATCGTTGTCTTTCCAAACAACATCAACTGGCAGGATACCTGCTTTCGTTTTCTGAATCACCCTGCCACCAACAGAATGGTTTTCTTTCGCATAAACATAATGCGCCGCAATCGTAGCATGACCACAAATTGGGACTTCTGTTGTCGGAGTAAAAAAACGCACCTCAATATCATATTCCGGAGAATCGGATTCAAATATAAATGCTGTTTCTGAATTATTTAATTCTCTGGCAATTCTCTGCATATGTTCCTCTGTTAATCCATCCGCATTAAGAACTACTCCGGCAGGATTTCCACGAAACCTCTCTCTTGTAAAAGAATCCACCTGATATATTTTATATACCTTCATAACATTAATCTCTATTTCCCCAATACTATTTCCGTCTTAAATATAAAATAATAGCTATCCTTTAGAGTCCGAACTCCTGTGCCAGCTTCTTAAACTCGGGCAGCGAATTTACTATCGTTTCATAAGATACGCAATATGCCAGTCTTACATACCCGGGGCAAGCAAAGGAGCTTCCAGGTACCATCAGGATATTATACTTCTTACCTGCTTCGCAGAATTCTTTTTCATCAGGAACAGGAGACTTTACAAACAGATAAAAAGCTCCCTGAGGTTTAATGCATTCAAATCCACATTCCCTTAATCCATTATATAGTGCCAGACGATTCTTATCGTATGCTGCTACATCCACCTCTGCATCCACACATCTTGCTATTACTTTCTGCATCAGAGACGGAGCATTTACACAGCCTATGATACGATTGGAAATAGATGCTGCAGTAATAAGTTCTTCACTTCCATCTGCCTCATCGGGTATTACCACATATCCGATACGTTCTCCCGGAAGGGAAAGGGATTTGCTGTAGGAATATCCTACAATCGTATTATCGTAATATTTCGTAAGATATGGAACCTTTACTCCGTCATATGCCAACTCTCTGTACGGTTCATCAGAAATCAGATAGATCACACTGCCATATTCTTTTTGTTTCTTTTCCAGAATGCCAGCCAGTCTGAGAATCGTTTCTTCAGTATAGACAACTCCCGTTGGATTATGAGGAGTATTAACGATCACTGCCCTTGTATTCGGAGTGATTTTCTGTTCAAATTCTTCAAGATTAGGCTGAAATGTTGTTGTATCCGGTGATATTTCTACCAGTTTGCCGTCATAATTTTTTACATAGGCACCATATTCCAGGAAATAAGGTGCAAAAACAATGACTTCTTCTCCTGGATTCAGGATTGTCTTAAGAATTATATTCAGACCGCTGGCTGCTCCCACGGTCATGATCAGATTTTTTGCAGAAAAAGATGTACCAAAGCGGCGGTTTAATGAATCCGCAATCGTCTGGCGCACATCCTCAAATCCTGAATTGCTCATATATCCGTGAAGAACCGTAGGTTCCTCTTCATTGACAAGGTCAATAATTGCCTGACGCACACAATCCGGTGCAGGTACACTAGGATTTCCAAGGCTGAAATCAAACACTTTATCTGCACCGTAAATGGAGCGCAGGCGGTTTCCTTCCTCAAACATCATACGGATTGCTGAATTATTTTTTAAAAAAGGTTTCATTTTTTCTGATATCATATGTTTTTGCTCCTCTTCCATACATTTTTCATATAAGACTTCCAACGAAATTATTTTATATTACATCTATTTTAGCCTTATCAGGATAGCGTGTCAACGTATGAAATTCCAATAATAAGGAGCTGCCTTTCAGGCAGCTCCTGCTTTTTTGTCATAATTAACTTTTTACACTCAGACGAACAAGTGCTCTTTGCAGTTTAGCTTCAGCTATTTTATATTCACGGTCTGTCAGGCCGCCTTTGGCAAGCATTTCCTCTGCTCTTTTTTTCGCCGCATTTGCACGCTCCGAATCAATGTCTTCCTTCCACTCCCAGGTAGTGGCAAGGAGACGGCAGGTACCATTCATCATAGAAAGCATACCTCCGATACAGGCAGCAGTACGTCTTGTTCCATCCGGAAGCACCACGGCTGCTTCTCCCATACCAAGAGCCGTGCAGAAATTGCAGTGTCTTGCCAGAATAGCCAGATTTCCAGTGATACTTCTGCATACCACTCTTTCCACTTCGCCCTCAAAGAGCAAACCATCCGGTGTTCCGATCCGCAACGGGAAGGTACTCATAAGACACCTCCTTTACTGCTTTTTCGCACGTTCAAAAACGTCATCAATAGTTCCTGCAAACAGGAAGCAGCTTTCAGGAATATCATCACATTCCCCATTCAGGATCATCTTGAATCCTCTCAGTGTTTCTTTCAACGGAACATACTGACCAGGCATACCATTAAACTGTTCTGCTACAAAGAAACTCTGGGAAAGGAATCTCTGTACCTTACGGGCACGGTTTACTGTACGTTTATCTTCCTCTGAAAGTTCATCCATACCCATAATGGCAATGATATCCTGAAGCTCTTTATAACGCTGCAGCACTTTCTGTACAGCACGTGCGATCTCATAATGCTCAGTTCCTACAACTTCCGGTGAAAGAATACGGCTTGTAGATTCCAGCGGGTCAACTGCAGGGTAAATACCCTGACTGGAGATCTCACGGGAAAGTACTGTTGTAGCATCCAGATGTGAGAACGTAGTAGCGGGAGCAGGGTCTGTCAGGTCATCTGCAGGCACATAAACTGCCTGAACAGAAGTAATGGATCCCTTTCTTGTTGAAGTAATACGTTCCTGCAGAATGCCCATTTCTGTTGCCAGAGTAGGCTGATAACCAACTGCTGAAGGCATACGTCCAAGCAGAGCAGATACTTCAGAACCAGCCTGCGTAAAACGGAAAATGTTATCAATGAAAAGAAGCACATCCTGATTCTTTTCATCACGGAAATACTCTGCCATTGTAAGTCCTGAAAGGCCTACACGCATACGTGCTCCCGGTGGTTCGTTCATCTGTCCGTAAACCAGAGCTGTCTTATCAATAACTCCGCTCTGTTTCATTTCATTATAAAGGTCATTTCCCTCACGGGTACGTTCTCCTACACCTGTAAATACAGAAAGTCCTCCGTGAGCAGTTGCAACATTATGGATCAGCTCCATAATAAGGACTGTCTTTCCTACACCTGCACCACCAAAAAGACCAATTTTACCACCTTTTGCATATGGGCAGATAAGGTCAACAACCTTAATTCCTGTTTCCAGGATTTCTGTAGCCGGCATCTGTTCTTCATAAGAAGGTGCCGGACGATGGATTGACCACCGTTCTTTTGTCTGTGGTGCCGGCAGATTATCTACAGGTTCACCCAGAAGATTAAATACACGTCCCAGGCATTCTTCGCCTACAGGAACAGTAATGGGACCGCCTGTATCCTTTGCTTTCGTTCCCCGGACAAGACCATCGGTAGAGCTCATGGCGATACATCTTACCACATCATCGCCAACCTGCTGTGCAACCTCGGCTGTCAGCTTTGCGCCATTATTATCAATCTCTATGGCATTGAGAAGAGCAGGAAGCTCATCGTGCGCAAAGCGGATGTCCAAAACCGGACCGATGACCTGTACTACTTCGCCAATGTGTTTTTCACTCATGTTTCGAATCTCCTATCTATAATGCTGACTAAAGACCTTCTGCACCTGCAACAATCTCCGTGATTTCCTGCGTGATGCTGGCCTGACGGGCTCTGTTATAATACAGATTGAGTTTTTCGATCATCTCTTCTGCATTACTTGTTGCCGCATCCATTGCCATTCGTCTGGCTGCCAGTTCACTGGCAGTACTCTCGCATACGCCCCCATAAATCAGGCCGGCCAGATATTCCGGAACGATGGCGTCAAATACAACTTCTGCTCCAGGCTCATACAAAATCAGATCTTTTGTTTCCACTTTTCCTCCATTTTCCTCTCGGATATCAGTCATAGGAAGTATAGAAAAAACTTCCGGCTGCTGAGAGAGCATGGAATTAAAAACAGTGTAACACAATTCAATATGCCCAAAAGTTCCTTTACGGAATTCTGTACAGAGCAGATTTGCCATTTCAAAACAATCCGCCACTGATACACCTGCGATTTCTGCAAAATCATCAGTAAGACATTCAATACCCTTCTGATGGAAATATTCTACAGCTTTCTTTCCAACGGGCAGAACTACATAATCCTTGCCCTGGGCAGACGCTTCCAGACATTTAAAAAGATTGGCATTATAACCGCCTGCAAGACCCCTGTCACCTGCAATAACTACATAACAGATCCGGGGATTATCGGAGCTTCTGGAATATACAGAAGAAAAATCTGTATTTTCCCTTGCGATATCCTTTAACGTCTGATGCAGCTCCGTAAAGTATGGGCGGCATGTCTCCGCCCGTTCCTTCGCCTTAC
>JAQYGS010000102.1 GCA_028722515.1 Clostridia bacterium
TGTGGTTACGGTTATGAGTGATGCTGTTCACAGTAAACGTCAGACTTTTGTGGGAGTGAGTGACTATCAGCTGGGCTTTGCTTATGGAGAAAAGGTAGCCGACTACGTAGATCAGAATACTCATAACATACAGATCCTCCTCAAAAAAAATATAGATGATATGAACCAGAGCCAGATTTATACCCAGATCAGCAATGCGGCACTGGACAGAGCGGCAGATGGACAGATAATCAAAATATCGGGGCGAAACCTCCTTTCTGCCGGAACTTTTGAGACAGAAGAGGCTGTGACAGATATTTTTCAGCAGAAAGACAGTATTCCGGATATTCTTGTATGTATGGATGAGGATACTACAGAATGTGCCCGCCAGGCCGTTATCGATTTTAATCTTGCAGGGAAAGTGAAGATTATAGGATATTATACTTCAGAAGATATTCTTACTGCTGTGGAAAAGGGTGTCATTTCTGTTACATGTGATGTGGATACAGAACAGCTTGGGAAGTACAGCGTGGAAGCTCTTACAAAATATTTAAAAGAAGGCAGAGCGAATTCCTATTATAACGTAGATATTCGTTTCCTGGATAAAACAGATATCCGGGATATGAAAAGAGGAGGCCGGAACCCATGAAAAAATTTCGATGGAGAGATCTTTCACTGGTAAGCAAAATACTGACAGAGGTAGGATTGATCGCAGGGCTTCTGTTTGCTCTGAATCTGATGTTTTATGTGAGAATTAATGATTCTATGCAGAAAATGGATAATGTGTATGCCAGCAATGCCCAGATCACACAGCTTGCACAGGTATTTGAAAATGTTCAGGACAGTGTGTATCAGTACCTGAAGGTTAAGAGCTCCCAGGCGCTTATGGATTATTACCAGAATGAGGCGAAATACAGAGCAAAACTGGAAAAACTGAACGATAAAAACGTAAATGATTCCATAAAGCTTCTTGAAAAAAACATTCGGGAGATGTCGGAAACATACCTGGATTATACAGCGGAAACAGTAGCTGCCAAGCGTGGGCGTAATGTAGAGAAATATAAGAGAAAGTATGACGAGACGACTCAGCTTTACGGTTATATCCAGTCTTCCATGGATGAACTGAACAGTCAGCTTTTTAAGGAAAATTCAAGTACATATTCAGCACTGCGTGCATTAATGCGGTATCTTGAAACTGTGAATACTGTGACTATGATTGTGATCGTGGCAGGAGGCGTCCTGCTGCTTCTTCTTGCAACCAGAGAAATGTTTAAGCCTCTGTCCAGTATGGCGGAGACAGCGCAGCTTGTAGGAGAAGGTAATTTTAATGTAAAAATGGCAGATACCGATTCTCAGGATGAGCTGGGCATGGTGACAAGGGCTTTCAACACTATGGTGGAAAATCTTGGCATCTATATGGCAAAGACCAAGGCAGGCATGGAAAAAGAACAGCAGATGAAGGAACGGGAGCTTCTCATGGAAAACCATCTTAAGGAAGCGCAGCTAAAGTACCTTCAGTCCCAGATCAATCCCCATTTCCTTTTTAATTCCCTGAATGCAGGTGCACAGCTTGCTGTAATGGAGGATGCGGAAAAAACAGGAATATTCCTGGAAAAAATGGCAGATTTTTTCCGGTATAATGTAAAAAAAGGACAGGAAGATGCCACACTTGGGGAAGAACTGGACTCGGTTGATAACTACATATATATCCTGAACGTTCGTTTTGCAGGGGACATTCATTTCAGCAAGGAAGTAGATCAGTCTGTGGAAAACGTCCGGGTTCCCAGTATGATCCTTCAGCCTATCGTGGAAAATGCGGTAAATCATGGAATCAGGGATATAGACTGGGAGGGAAAAATTCATCTTACAGTTGGAAGAAAAGAAAACTATATCAGGATTTCCGTCCGCGATAATGGCATAGGAATGTCAGAAGAGAAAATTTCAAAATTGCTTTCCGGAGGACTGAATAAAACAGCAGAGGACGGAGATTCCACAGGTATAGGAATGAATAATGTAATCAGCCGCCTGGAATTGTATTATGAGCAGCAGGATCTGGTAGAGATATACAGTGAAGGAGAAGGAAAAGGTACGGAGGTCGTTGTCCGTATTCCACTTGAGAGGGGTGAAAAAAATGTACAGGATTTTACTGGCAGATGACGAAGGAATCATGCTGGAGTCGCTGAAAACGATTATTGAGTCAAATTACGGAAAAGAATGTGAGATTCACTGTGCCAAAACCGGCAGAGCTGTGGTGGAGCAGGCTCAGGCCTATCCTCCCGATATCTGCTTTGTGGATATCCAGATGCCGGGAATAAGCGGAATACAGGCCATAAAAGAAATAAAAAAATTTAACAGTTCCACAGTTTTTGTAGTGGTTACTGCATATGACAAATTTACGTATGCAAAAGAAGCAGTGAACCTGGGGGTTCTGGAATTCCTCACCAAACCAGTAAATAAAAGAGTTATTCTGGAAACCTGCAGCAAGGCTATGGCAAGAGTGGATGAAACCCGCCAGAAACGCAGTGACGATCTGCGAATCCGTGAAAAACTGGAAACAGTTGTACCTATCATAGAGAGTGGATAT
Source organism: Clostridia bacterium (assembly GCA_028722515.1). Lineage (GTDB taxonomy): Bacteria > Bacillota > Clostridia > Lachnospirales > Lachnospiraceae > Blautia_A. Next base: position 2,564 of record JAQYGS010000102.1, read on the forward strand.
ATTAACAATATTCTTCTCCAGGATGATTTTGATACATATCAGGATAATTATACACAGCTGCTTGATATAAGGTTTTCTTATGGATATATGATCGTAGTTGAGTTTGGGGATTCTATGGAAAACGGTGTACTGAGCAATGCTGTGGGATCCAGTGTTAAGGCAAATAAGTTTTATTCCTCATTCAGGGAAATCGCAAAAGGCTTTTTTGACTGTGTGGTGGGACCGATCATGGGGAACAGGATCGTTCTCCTGGTACCTTATGAGAATGCTACGGAAAGTTATGAAGACCGTGTGGAAATCGTAACCAGGACCAGAAATATGGTACATAAATTTGAAAGCCGCATTGACAGTATTTTCCGGTGCGGTATCGGCCGGGTAAAAGAACTTGGGGCAGGTATGAAGGAATCTTTCCAGGAAGCTTTGGTGGCTCTCAGGGAAAGTACCAGCCATGTGGTTCATATTGAGGATGTTCCTGTTGCCCAGAAATACGATGGAGAGTACCCGCAGGATCTGGAACACCGGTATCAGAGAAGAGTTCTGGAAAAAGATCTTGCCGGTGCTTTAAACTGTGCAGACAGTTTTTTTGAATGGATGCTGAGTCAGAATGGCACAAAAAGGGAAGATGTGGAGATCAAAATTCTGGAACTGATCATGGAAACGGAAAAGAAGGCTTTTTATGCAGGGGCTATGAAATATAATTTCAGCTGCAGGAGCAATTACATTAAGGAAATACAGGCCTGCAGTGACATGGAGGGGCTTAAAAACTGGTTCCTGAATAAAACAGGAGAAATCTGCAGTAATATGGAAAGTGCCAAGGAAAAAGAAGCTCTTAGCATCATAGAGAAAGCCCAGTCCTATATTAATGAGAATTTCAAAAAGGATATTTCTCTTGACGATGTTTCCAGAATGGCAAATATCAGTCCATATTATTTCAGTAAATTGTTTAAGCAGGAAACAGGGAAGAACTTCATAGAATATCTGACAGAAATCAGGCTCCGCCATGCAAAAGATCTTTTGCAGAATTCCGGATATTCCATCAAAGAGATCTGTGGGGAATGCGGATACAGTGACCCCAATTATTTCAGCCGTATTTTCAAAAAATATGAAGGAGTAACACCCAGTGAATTCAGAGAGAGGTTAGGATGATATGAAATGGAATAAGAAACTGATGATATTGGCAATAGTGATCTGTACTATATGCATCTGTACAGCAGGATGCTCTTCTTCCTCTTCTCTTCCTGAGGAGGATCAGGAAGAAGAGGAGGAAAACCGTGAGGAAGACAATGCCATACAGATCGGACTGACAGTGGACTCATTTGTCATAGAAAGGTGGATCAGAGACAGGGATGTATTTGTGGATACGGCAAGAAAGCTTAGGGCAGAGGTGAATGTACAGGATGCAGGAGCGAATTCACAGGAACAGATCAGCCAGATTGAGTATTTTATCAAAAAAAGGATGGATGTGATCGTGATCATTGCCAGAGACTGTGGTGCACTTTCAGACGTGATCCGAAAGGCCAGGGATGCAGGTATAAAAGTCATATCCTATGACAGACTGATAAACGATGCAGATACGGATCTTTATATTTCCTTTGATAACTGTAAAGTTGGAAAACTTATGGCCCAGGCCCTTATTGAGGCTATTCCACAGGGAGGGGACATCTTTATGATCCAGGGTTCTGCTTCAGATAACAATGTAAAAGAAGTACGACAGGGGTTTGATGAAGTACTGAAAAAAAGTAATCTGAATGTGGTTTATGAAGCCAATTGTGATGCCTGGACTGCAGAGCTGGCAGTGGGGTATGTGGAGGAAGCTTTGGAAAAATATCCTAATGTAAAAGGAATTATGTGCGGAAATGATGATATTGCCAGTCAGGTGATCCAGGTACTGGCGGAAAATCAGCTGGCAGGAAATGTAGTCGTGGTAGGACAGGATGGAGACCTGGCAGCATGCCAGAGAATCGTGGAAGGAACTCAGTATATGACCGCTTTTAAATCGATTGAAGATCTGGCAAGGCTTGCAGCAGAATATTCGGTGAAGATAGCAAAGGATGAAGAGATTCCAGAGATTACAGATACTGCAAATGATGGTACCTATGATATTCCCTGTCAGCTTCTTGAGCCTGTGGCCGTAACCAGGGAGAATATTGATGAAGTGATCATTGACGGCGGATTTCACAGGAGGGATGAGGTTTATCTGAATGCGGATTATTGAACAGCATAAATTCAAAAAGTCAATAGCATATTTTTATGACAAAAATGTCTTGTTTCCTCCTCAAAAATATTTTTTTTCGTAAAATGTCTTTATGGATGGCAACCATGTCCAGATAGTTTTGTGTTATAGTAACTTCATCAGGAAACGTGATATG
>JAQYGS010000103.1 GCA_028722515.1 Clostridia bacterium
CTTCGTCCGCATCTTTATCCTTTTCTTTTTCTGTATTCTTATCCAGAGTTACCTGAACAGTTTTTTCTTTATAACCGGAATCAGTCTGAACTTCTATGGTAAGTTCAACTTCTTCCCCTGGCTTATAATAGGACAGATATCCGATCAGCTGATCAATGCTGGAAACCTTCTTCCCTGCAAATTTAGTAATAATGTTATTTTCTTTAAGGCCGGCCTTATCAGCTGCTCCATCCTCTGTTACTTCTGAAACAAATACTCCTGCAGGAATGCCATACATCTGAACAGCTTCTGAACTTACAGAAGCGCCTTTGATACCAAGTACGCCGTGATCAGCATCATCCAGCTTCTCCCTTGGTGTCTCATTCATAAGATTCTCAATAATATCTGTTACATCGGAAATCGCAATGGCATATCCCATACCTTCTACTTCTGTAGATGCAAGCTTCGCAGAGTTAATACCTACTACTTCGCCATTCATATTCAGAAGAGCACCGCCACTGTTGCCCGGATTAATTGCAGCATCTGTCTGGATCAGGTTGGTTCCCTCCTCATTATCTTCATCGCTGCCATCTGTAACCGTACTGTTAGAATTCATTCTACGGTTCTTGGCACTTACAATACCGGTGGTAACTGACTGACCATATCCAAGTGCGTTTCCGATTGCAACTACCTGTTCGCCAACCTTCAGGTCATCAGAACTGCCGATCCGTGCAATGGAAATAGCATCCATGGTATCTTTATCAATATCATCCAGATCTACAGAAACAACTGCAAGATCTTTCTCTTCATCAAATCCCTTGACAGAAGCCTTCACAGCATTCCCATCTACAAAGGCTACTGATAATGTATCTGCATCTTCTACAACATGATAGTTGGTGGAAATAAGAAGTTCGTCATCATTCTTGCCTACGATAATACCGGAACCGCTTCCTTCAACTTCCTGTTCCTGCTGCTGAGGAGCATATCCATAGAAACCATACATTCCGAAATAGTTCTGAACTTCCTGAACGGATTTGGTAGTAATGGATACTACTGACGGCATAGCTTCCTCTGCAATATCGGAAACATCGAGGCCTCCCTTGGCAACTGTTTCAGTCTCTTTTGTATCGGAATCCTTTTTATCTTCTTCCTCATCTGATTTCTTCTCTGATTTGGTAAGTGTAAGCTTCGTCTGGTCTTCATCATTCTCGGAAGCCTGAACCTCTGTTGTCTGGTTCCATCCTGTAATTCTGTTCACGCCTTCAAATGTTCCTGCTGCAAGCCCTCCTGCAAGAACTGCACATAAACTGAGTGTCAAACCCTTTTTTACAACTTTTTTGATTCTGTCTTTCTTTTCATTTTTATCCATCATAATAAAGTCCCTCCCTGTATAGAACTTCTTCTTTTTCCTTTGATGCTTCTAAGTATATTTTTCATTTGTGTTCTTTTTGTGGGAAAAATGTGTTTAATCTGTGACAATTTTCCTGAACTGATTTACATCAGAAAGCGAAGCAGGGGATCAAGCAGATAAAGTGCATCCACCTGTATTTTCATATCTCTGGTAATCGTCCGGGGTATCTGTCCTTCTTTCAGGTCATAGCTTTCTTCTCCTGTGACGACCAGGGAATCCTTCTCGTATTCTTCCATATATTCCCGCATACGGGCATTTAAAGGCTTGCTGTCTATAACCAGCATTAACTCTGTATCCAGATAGGCACTTCTCATATCCCAGTTAAAGGATCCTACCCCCGTGAGCCTGTCTCCCACAGTAAAGCATTTCCCATGGTAAGATACGCCCTTATCATACTCCAGGATACTCACCCCTGTATTTAGAATTTTTCCTTTATTTCTCTTATAATCCACTGCCCCGAAGGGGTTTCCGTTGTTGGCAAAGGAATTGGTCATCATACAGACAGTTTTTCCAGAACTGCAGACTTCTTTAAGTTTTCCCATCATATAGTCATTACAGATAATGTACGGAGTATGGAAATAAACATCTCCCTGACCCTGTTTCATCAGCTCTGTCATATTGTAGAACAATACCGGTTCTTTCAGAGATGCTTCCACAGGATTGGCAAGAAGACGTATATTATTGGTTTCCACAGTCATTGTTCTGTAGTCTTTATCCTGGAACCACTCTGGTTTATCTTCCTCCATCTGCTCATATGCACTCTGCAGCCTGCTGCCCGTTTCTTCCAGCTTCCGCTGAAGACGTTTACCTGTTCTTTTTGATTTCATAATCACTTTGCAGTCCTTAAGATTCCAGATGGAATCAAAATATTGTTCTACCTGAACAAGAGAAGAAGAATTAATATTGCCTTCCGGATATACAAGCACATCCCAGTCATAATTCCTGTAGTTTGTTTCATCCCCCAGGAAATAATCATAGCAATTACGGCCTCCCAGAATATAAGCTGTCTTATCCACGATCAGATATTTATCATGAAGTCGTGCCATAAGCTTCCAGGGCTTAAACAGATTTACAGGGTTATAAACCTTAAATGTAACATTATCCTGAGCAGCCAGTGCCTGAAATTCCTCTTTCCCCCGCATATGAAGAAAATAAGAAAATCCATCCACAAGAATCTGGACTTTCACACCACGCTGTGCCGCATTGTAAAGGGCACTGATCATCCTTTTTCCACTGTTATCCGTTTTAAAGTCAAAGGTCGATAATATGATCCTGTCCTGCGCATGAGAAATCAGCCGGATTCTCTCTTCCAGGGCTTCGCTGTTCTGAAAAAGAATACAGGCCCTGTCCTCTCCGGTCTTTTCGCTGTAAAATTCCTGTACACGAAATTTATCCGCTGTATCTGATTTTTCTTTTCCCTGTTTCGTATACGGCACACAGGCAATGATAAGATAAACCAGGATCAGAAGAAAAATACTGAGAATTCCAAAATATATTGGGTATTTTATTCTTTTTTTCAAATGATGTTTCTCCTTTTTTGTGATAAAAACACCACAGGAAAAGCAGCTGTGCTTTTCCTGTGGCTGTTCATAAAAGCTTATTTTACAAGACCAATTTTATTCAGGGGCCAGTAGCGGACTGCTACCTGAGCAAGTATCTCGTCTTTCTCTACAAATGTATTCTTCCAGTATCTGGAATCCATACTGTGATTTCTGTTATCTCCCATCATAAAGTAGCAGCCCTCGGGTACCTCATAGGGTCCGAAGCTTCTCAGCGGTGTTTCCGGACAGAAGCTGTCATCCAGCGGTTCCTCAGAACCGTCAATATATACCTTTCCGTCTATGATATTTACTGTTTCTCCCGGCATTCCGATCACTCTTTTCACAAAAAGCTGTGATGGATCATCCGGATAACGGAAGATCACAATATCAAAACGTTTGGGATCTTTGGAAATGTATGCCAGACGGTTTCCAAACACTCTGTCTCCTGTCATGATCGTCTGTTCCATTGAGCCGGACGGTACTCTGGCATTTATATAAACATATCGTCCCAACAGAAAAACGATCAGAAATACAATAATAATAATCTTGGCATAATCCCATATTTCCTTCAATACAGACTGACCTGTCTGTTTGGAATTATCCTTATTCTCGTCATTTGTTTCCATTTTATTTATTCACTCCCCGCAACTGTATTGTGGATACAGTTTAACATATTATTGAATATTTATCCAGAAGATTTTCAGGTACGAAAACACTTCTGCAGATTATGGTACTCTCCCAGCACAAGCAATGTCTCATCCTGATTTAATACAGTATTGGAGTCCACCAATAACTTTAATTTACCATTTACTTTAATACCTATGATATTGATATTATATTTTTTACGAATATCTATCTTCTGAACCGTCTGTCCAACCCATTGGCGGGGAACAGGCACCTCAAACATTGCATGTTCACTGTCCAGTTCGATGTAATCAAGAATATGATCGGAAGTGTATCGGATAGCCGTCCATTTAGCCAGCTGTTTCTCCGGATAAACTACATCATCCGCTCCGTTGCGAAGAAGGAACTTAGCCTGCACATCTCTGGCCGCACGGGAAACGACCTGCTTGGCTCCCAGTTCCTTCAGAAGGGATGTGGTTTCCAGGGAACTCTGAAAATCATTGCCGATGGCAACAATACAAAGGTCATAATTGCGGATACCAAGAGACCGAAGAAAATTCTCATCTGTACTGTCCCCAATCTGCGCGTTTGTCACATAGGGAAGGGCCGCATCTACCCTGTCCTCCGAATGATCTACCGCCATTACCTGATGGCCCAGCTGATTCAGATTTAACGCAACATGGCGTCCGAAACGCCCCAGACCAATCAGCAAAATTGATTTCGTCATAACCATTTCTCCTGTTCAAATTTTTTCCGTTATCCTATCGTAATTTTTTCCTTGGGAAGCTTTGCATTACTCTTGTTTCCTGTAGCAAGGGCTGCAAAGACAAGGGTAAGCCCTCCCACTCTGCCAAAAAACATCAGACCAATCAGAATTATCCTGGAAAACTGTCCCAGATTAGGTGTAAGTCCAAGGGAAAGTCCTACTGTACCGATTGCCGAAGCCGACTCAAACAGACAAGGCTGTATGGGAAGGTGTTCACTGATACTGATAAGCAATCCTCCTGTAAGAAACAACGTTATATACAGAAGAAGAACCGTAGCGGCCTGCCGCACAGCGTCAGATTCTATCCTCCTGCCAAAACAGCTGGCTTCCTGTCTGCGGCAGAATACAGATATCGCCTCTGCAAACAGTACAACAAGGGTGGTAGTTTTTATTCCGCCTGCTGTAGATCCCGGAGAGCCTCCTATCAGCATAAGCGTGGTGATAATCGTCTGCCCTGCTTCACTCATACAGTTCAGATCCGCCGTATTAAAACCGGCAGTTCTGGGTGTAACTGACTGAAATGCAGACATAAGGATCCTCTCATTAAAAGGATAGTTTCTGAATTCAAAAAAATAAAAGTATACAGCCGGTACAACAAGCAGAACAGCCGTCGCTGACAGGATCACTTTGCTCTGCATACGATAGCGTCTGAAATGCCAGCGGTTTCTTCGGATGTCATCCCAGGTAAGAAAGCCGATTCCGCCCACTATTATTAGCAGCATTACAGTAATATTGATCACCGGGTTTGTATTATAAGTAGTCAGAGAAGAATAATTTCCCCTCCCTCCCATAAGATCAAATCCCGCATTGCAGAAAGCAGAAACAGAATGGAAAAATGCCATCCATATTCCCTTTATTCCAAAATCTCTGCAAAATACGGGAAGCATCACTACTGCTCCTGCCAGTTCGATGAGAAAAGCTGCTTTCACGATAAAACCTGTAAGACGGACAATTCCTCCCAGAGATGGTGCGGAAATCGCCTCCTGCATAGTACTTCTCTGCATCAGAGAAATCTTTCTTCCTGAAACTATGGCAACAGTAACAGCAACCGTTACAACACCCATTCCCCCGATCTGTATGAGAGCCAGTATCACTCCCTGACCGAACACTGACCAGTATGTTGCTGTATCATGAACCACAAGGCCTGTCACGCAAACTGCAGAAGTAGATGTAAAAAGTGCCTCTATAAAAGGTGTTGTTTCTCCACTCCTGCTGGAAACCGGAAGCATTAATAAAAGTGCCCCAAACAGGATCACTCCTGCGAACCCCAAAATAATGACCTGGGAAGAAGTGACCCTATGCCTGTGGTGATATGAAATCTCCTCCATTGACGGACATTCCTGCCTTTCTTCTTTCGATGTTGGCATCAAAAGATGCCATACGGATTGTTCCGTGCTTCGCACTCCCACAATCCTGCCCCAGAATTCGGATATCGTGGGACGTATGTCCCACTTTTATCCTCATTTGGGGCGGGTCAACAAGTCATAAGCCCACTTATGTGCAAGCACAACGTGGTTTATGACCTTTTGACCCTGGCATCATTATATCACTGATTATAAAAAGAGCATAGAGAAACTTTTATTCATATTATTAAATTTTTAAAAAACTATATCTGATGGTAAGTGCTCAGGAAATCTGCGATCTTTCCTGCCGCCTCCCTGAGAACCTCTATACGGGGCAGATATACCACACGGAAATGATCAGGCTGCTTCCAGTTAAATCCTCCTCCATGCACGATCAGTATTTTCTTTTCCCGAAGAAGATCCAGAGCAAATTTCTCATCATCTACAATATTGAACTTTTTCACATCCAGTTTGGCAAACATATAGAATGCAGCCTTGGGTTTCACTGCCGTGATTCCCGGAATATCAGTCAATGCTTTATAGATATATTCTCTCTGTTCATAAATTCGTCCCCCCGGAACGATATAATCATTTACACTCTGATGTCCGCCAAGTGCAGTCTGAACTACGGACTGTGCCGGAACATTGGAGCACAGTCTCATATTGGAAAGCATTTTGATTCCCTCAATATAATCTTTGGCAATTTCTTTATTTCCACTGAGAATCATCCATCCAATCCTGAATCCTGCAATCATATGGGATTTGGACAGTCCACTGTATGTGACACAGAAAAGATCCGGAGCAAGAGAAGCAATGGAAATATGCTCTAAGCCGTCCATTACCAGACGGTCATAAATTTCATCTGAAAAAATAATCAGCTGATGCTCTCTGGCAATATCCACGATCTGCTGGAGAACCTCTCTGGGATAAAGCGCACCTGTAGGGTTATTGGGATTAATAATTACAATTGCCTTGGTGCGGTCAGTTATTTTTTTCTTAATATCCTCCATATCAGGATACCAGTCAGCCTTTTCATCGCAGATATAATGAACCACTTTTCCTCCTGCAAGAGTTGCGCAGGCTGTCCACAGCGGATAATCAGGAGATGGAATAAGAATTTCATCTCCGTCATCCAATAAAGCAGACATACTCAGATTAATAAGCTCACTGACTCCGTTTCCTGTATATACATCCTCAACAGACACATTTGGAATCTTTTTCAGCTGGGCATACTGCATGATTGCTTTTCTTGCGGAAAAAAGTCCCTTGGCCGGAGAATATCCCTCACATTCTGTCAGCTGCTGACGCATATCATAAATTACTTCATCCGGTGTACGGAATCCAAAAGGAGCCGGATTTCCGATATTTAATTTCAGGACCTGGGTTCCTGCTGCCTCCATCCTGTCTGCCTCTTCAACCACCGGTCCTCTCACATCATAAAGAACATTATCAAGTTTTGTTGATTTCTTAAACTGCCGCATTATTTCTCCTCCCGGGTTTTTATCCCCCTGTTTATTTATTTCATCATATTGATTGTTTTCCCTGTTATGAACCAGACTGTTTTTATCAGGATCATTCTGATCCTTAAGTTTGCCATTTCCCATCAGCCACTCCTCATCCACCTGAAGTGTTTCTGCCAGGAAGTGCAGGATATCCGGCCGGGGAATAGTTTTGCCGCTTACATACTGGCTCACATGGCTCTTCCCAAGCTTTACGCCCTTTTCTGATGCAAGCCTGACAAGATCTATCTGTTTCATATTTTGTTTTCTAAGTGCTGCTCTCAATCTGTCTGCAAAAATTTCTTTACCCATATGATCACCCAAAAAAGTTCAACTGTTATTAAGGTTCAATTTTGATTTCAATCTGAGTATATCATCTTTTGAACTAAAATTCAATTTCAAATTTAATTTTTGCAAAAGTTCAATTTTAGGAGTAAAAACAGATACCCTCCAGATTGAACCGAAGGGTATCAGAAGGGAAATCCACTTTTCTATTTATGAAACAAATTTTTTAATCAACATTACAATTCCAACAATGACCAGAATCGGAAATGCTATATACATAAAGCCCGCAACTGCCAGACCGATGAGAAAGACCGGAAGCAGTACAATGTTAAACAAAACTTTTGCCACTCCCCAGGTCGCCTTGAATGCAAGGCTGATCATTTTTCCAAAAATCCAGATCATTAAAATAACAAACAATAAAGTTATCATATTGCCACTCCTTTCTAAGGCATAATTCTTCTGATCTTTTCAATAAGTCCCCAGTCTGCAGGAAGCCAGTCTACTGAATCCAGAGCATCCTTTGTCAGCCATCTGGCTGCCTGTGCTTCTTTTAAGATCAGTTCCCCTGATTTCACTTCACACCAGAAGCAGTCCATAGAAAGATGAAAAGCAGGATAATCATATTCTACCCTATCGATCAGATCACCTATTATAATCTCCGTGTCCAATTCCTCCCGAATCTCACGGGCAAGAGCCTGCCGGGGAGTTTCTCCCTTCTCGATCTTGCCTCCCGGAAATTCCCAGCCGCCCTTAAATTCGCCATATCCACGGGCTGTGGCAAATATTCTGTTCTTCTCGTTGAGGCTGTCACATATGACAGCAGCTGCTACTCTTACTGTTTTCATTATTATTCATTTACGGTTCACCCGTAAACATGATCCTCCATACTCGTTTATCTTACATAATAAAACGATATGGAATAAAAGGCAACAGTAAAATCCACAATTTGTTTTGATAATCAAATATTTTTCTTTACTTTATATTATCAGATGGCTATAATATCCTTGTTGACCCCAGCATCATTGTAAAACTTTAAGATTTATAAGAAAGGATGCCATATCGCCATGAATCCATTTAAGAAATTTTACTGCAGGACTACTCAGACCATTTTTAAGCTTCTCATTCCCCTGCTGCCATACAGAAATCCTGAAATCATCGGAAGCCTGAAGGATATCCCGGATGTACTGAAAAAAAAGAAATGTAAAAGTGTGCTGATTATTACAGATGAAGGAATACGAAGCCTCGGACTCACTATCCGTCTGGAAAATGCTCTGACACACCACGAAATTTCCTATACAATTTACGATAAAACTGTGGCAAATCCTACCAGCGATAATGTGGAGGAGGCTCTTTCACTTTATCGGGAAAAAGGCTGCCAGGCTATCATCGGCTTTGGTGGTGGCTCAAGTATGGATTGTGCCAAGGCAGTGGGTGCCAGGGCAGCCAAACCTCACCAATCTCTTGCCCAAATGGAAGGTGTTATGAAGGTTCATAAGAAGCTTCCCTTACTGATAGCCGTCCCCACTACAGCAGGAACCGGAAGTGAAACAACCCTTGCGGCAGTGATCACAGATTCCCGTACACGACATAAATATCCTGTTAATGATTTTTCCCTGATTCCCAAATATGCTGTACTTGACCCCAAGGTAACCTCAAGCCTGCCGCCTTTCATCACTGCCACAACAGGAATGGATGCTCTGACTCATGCAGTGGAAGCCTATATCGGAAACTCCACCACCCCTGGAACAAGAAAAAATGCCCTGGATGCCGTTAAACTGATTTTTGAAAATCTTGATACGGCATATACTGACGGCAGCAACATTGAAGCACGCAAAAATATGCTTCGTGCTTCCTATTTCGCCGGCTGTGCTTTTACCAAGTCCTATGTGGGCTATGTTCATGCAGTAGCTCACAGTCTGGGCGGGCAGTATAATATACCTCACGGGCTGGCAAATGCCATTCTGCTCCCCATGGTGTTAGAAGAATATGGACAAACCATTTATAAAAAGCTGGCCCGTCTTGCCATGGCAGCAGGAATTGCAACCAAATCCACTCCCACAGAAGAAGCAGCAAAATCATTTATCCAAGCAATAAAAGATATGAAAAAAAGGTTCGGCATTGGAGATACCGTTCCACAGATACGAAAGGAAGATATTCCCAGACTTGCCCGCTATGCGGATAAAGAAGCGAATCCTTTATATCCTGTTCCGGTTTTGATGGATGCCAGAGAGCTTGAGAAATTTTATGTAATGCTGATGGAAAAGGATTCAAAGGAGGATTAATCATGAATAACGAAGCCATTCTCAATATTGTAGAAAAACAGAGACGTTTTTTTTACAGTGGCAGAACCTTGGATGTGAATTTCCGTATCAGAGCACTGAAAAAACTGAAAAGCTGTATTGAAGACAATGAAGAGCAGATTAATAGGGCTCTTATGGAAGATCTCGGCAAAAGCAGTTTTGAGAGCTATATGTGTGAAACAGGTCTTGTGTTAAGTGAGCTCAGTTACATGATTAAGCATACAGAAAAACTTTCCAGAGAAAAGACTGTATACACACCTCTGGCACAGTTTCATTCCAGAAGCTTTGTGAAGCCATCTCCCTATGGCACAGTACTGGTAATGAGTCCCTGGAACTATCCATTTCTCCTTTCCATGGATCCTGCAGTAGATGCCATTGCAGCAGGAAATACCGTGGTGTTAAAACCCAGTGCCTATTCCCCTGCTACCAGCAGAATTATCTGCGAAATCATCCGGAAATGTTATCCGGAAGAGTTCGTTACGGTGGTAACTGGTGGCAGAGCCGAAAACACCAGTCTTCTGGAAGAGCATTTTGACTACATTTTCTTCACAGGCAGCCAGGCAGTGGGCAAAGAGGTTATGCGTCAGGCATCAGAACATCTTACTCCTGTCACACTGGAATTGGGTGGCAAAAGCCCATGCATTGTGGAAAAAAGCGCTGATCTTAAACTTGCAGCCAAAAGAATTGTTTTTGGAAAATTTTTAAACTGCGGCCAGACCTGTGTAGCACCGGATTATATTTTCTGTGACAGGGAAATAAAAAATGAACTGATAGCCCAGATTCAGAAGCAAATCGGGAAACAATTCGGCAAAATGCCTCTTGCCAATCCCGATTACGGAAAAATCATTAACGAGAAGCATTTTAACCGAATATGCGGCCTCATCGACCAGAACAAAGTAGTCTTCGGTGGCAGGTGCAATGCAGATACACTCCAGATTGAGCCTACGGTAATGGATAATGTTACTTTTGAAGACAAGATAATGCAGGAGGAAATTTTCGGGCCTGTCTTGCCTGTTCTCACTTATACAAACCTGGACGAAGCAATCTCCAGGATTAATTCTATGGCACATCCACTGGCTCTTTATATTTTTACCAATGACAAAGCAACAGCCAGAAAAGTCACCTCATCCTGCAGCTTCGGCGGCGGCTGTATCAACGACACTATTATTCATCTGGCTACCAGTGAAATGGGCTTTGGCGGCTTTGGAGAAAGCGGTATGGGAGCTTATCACGGAAAAGAGGGCTTCCGGACCTTTTCACATTACAAAAGCATAGTGGATAAAAAGACATGGCTGGATCTGCCAATGCGTTACCAGCCATACAGGAAAGTCAATGATAAACTGATTCATGTATTTTTAAGATAAAAAGCGATTCCTGTCAAAAAAAAGAATTGAGTAAGCATCCGCTTAGTGATATTCTAATATTAAGGAAAAAACAGAAACAGGGGA
>JAQYGS010000104.1 GCA_028722515.1 Clostridia bacterium
TCTGATTCTTCTTTTATGAAGCCTTTATATTCCACATCACAGAAATCCATCAGTCTGTCTTCCAGTTCAAGGGCATAACGTTCCAGAAGGTCGACAAATCTGCCTGACTGTTTCTCTTCGGTGTATGAAGGCAAGGATGGAGCACTTAACCTTCGTTCAATTTCATCATACCTGTCCTCACAGTCAGAAACTGTATCCAGAAGTTCCCTGTAGGCAAAAAGGTCAAAGCTCATTTCTTTAATATTTTCTTCTCCCAATTCCGGAAGAATATGGGAAATATAGTCCGAAAACACGCTGTTCGGTGAAAAGACCAGTACATTGGAAGATTTCAGGTTCTGCCTGTCATGATAAAGAAGGTAGGCGATCCTGTGCAGTGCCACAGAGGTCTTTCCGCTTCCGGCTGCTCCCTGAACTACAAGAATCTTATCCCTGGTGTTGCGGATAATGGCATTCTGCTCTTTCTGGATGGTACGGATGATGTTTTTCAGCTGTACCTCACCATTACACCCCAGCTCTGCTTTCAGGATCTCATCGTCGATCTTCATGTCACTTTCAAATTCATAGATCATTTTACCGTTTCGAATCTTATACTGCCATTTAGAAGTTATTTCTCCCTTCATAGTGCCAAGGGGAGCTTCATAAAAAGCCTCTCCCCTGTCAAAATCATAGAACAGACTGCTGACCGGTGCTCTCCAGTCATAGACCAGCGGCACGTGTCCTGCTTTCTCAGCAAAATTTCCAATTCCAATATAGAATGTTTCCGGTTCTTCCTCCCCCTCATAGACAAAATCCACTCTTCCGAAAAAAGGAGAATCCATCATTCTTCTGAAGCGGTTTTTAAGTAAAAGCTGCTCCTGGTTGGCAGAAATCTGCCTGAAAAGTGCCTGCTGGTTATCATAATCCTCATAACCATACTGATCCATCTCCGTATAATTTTCCCAGTAGTACTCCTGCATGCCCTCAATCTCTCTGTTTCCTTCTTCCAGAGAAAGATTAAGCTCTTCAATACGATTCTTCAGTTTTTCCAGTACATATTCAAGGTATTCTGTGCCGTTTTTGTGATCTGTCATGTGTATAATATCCTCTGCTGTTTTATATTTCTATTGTTTATGCAGATTCCTTCTTTTCAAACTGGCTGTTATACAAATCTGCATAGAAACCGTTTTTCTTCAGGAGCTCTTCATGTGTTCCCTGTTCCACAATATCTCCATCCTTCATTACAAGAATCATATCTGCGTCCCTGATGGTGGAAAGACGATGGGCAATGACAAAACTGGTTCTTCCCTTCATAAGATTATCCATAGCTTTCTGGATCTGCATCTCTGTTCTGGTATCTACAGAGGAAGTTGCCTCATCCAGAATCAGGATCTTATTATCAGCAAGAATCGCCCTGGCGATTGTAAGAAGCTGTTTCTGTCCCTGAGAAATATTGCTGGTTTCCTCATCAAGTATCATATCATATCCGCCAGGCTGCTGCATAATAAAATTATGAACATGTGCCGCTTTTGCAGCTGCAATGACTTCTTCATCTGTTGCGTCCAGACGTCCGTAACGGATATTTTCCATAATCGTTCCTGAGAAGAGCCATGTATCCTGAAGAACCATACCAAACATTTCCCTCAGGCTGCTTCTGTTAAAATCTTTAATATCATGTCCGTCAATTTTTATTGAGCCTCCGTTAAGATCATAAAATCTCATAAGGAGCTTAACCATAGTTGTTTTACCTGCTCCGGTAGGACCAACAATAGCGATTTTCTGTCCGTCTTTCACATTCGCAGAGAAGTCATGAATAATGACCTTGTCCGGATGATAACCGAATTTTACATGCTCAAACTGCACGTCACCTGAAAGTGTTTTCACATCAACAGGGTTTGTACTGCACTGGCTTTCTTCCGGCTCTTCCAGAAATTCAAATACACGTTCCGATGCTGCAGCCGAAGACTGAAGAAGATTGGTAACCTGCGCAATCTGCTGAATCGGCTGGGTAAAGTTACGGATATACTGGAAAAATGACTGAATATCACCAACTTCGATTCTGCCTTTGATTACAAAAACACCTCCAAGAAGAGCAACCATTACATATCCAAGATTTCCTACAAACTGCATGACAGGCATCATCATTCCGGAAAAGAACTGAGATTTCCAGGCAGATTCATAGAGCATTTTATTGTCTTTCTCAAACTCCTCCACCACATCTTCTTCCTTATTAAATACCCTTACAACATCATGGCCTCCGAAATTTTCCTCGATCTGTCCATTCACTTTTCCAAGGTAGCTCTGCTGGGCCTGGAAATATTTCTGAGAATGTTTCATCACTTTCTGGATAATAAACATGGAAACAGGAAGGATCAGAAGGGCAGCCAAAGTCATCCACGCATTTATGGAAAGCATCATCACAAATACACCGATCAGCGTTGTAATTGAAGTGATCAGCTGTGTCATACTCTGGTTCAGGCTCATCTGAAGAGTGTCCACATCATTGGTAATACGTGAGAGAATTTCACCATTTGTCCTGCTTTCAAAATAATTCAGGGGCAGTTTATTTATTTTCTTAGAAATGTCTTTTCTAAGATTATAGGTGACATCATTGGAAATTCCTGTCATAACAAATCCCTGGATAAAGGAGAAACAGGCACTGATAAGATACAGTCCCAATGTACATAGCAGAATCTGCCCTATCTTTTCAAAATTAATTCCACCGGTTCCACTTACCTTGGCAACCAGTCCGTTAAAAAGTTCTGTTGTTGCTTTTCCCAGGATTTTGGGACCTACAATGCTGAATACAGTACCTGCAACTGCAAAAATAAACATGAGAATAAAGCGAAATTTATATCGTCCCATATAACGAAAAAGTTTAATCATGGAACCTTTGAAGTCTTTCGCTTTTTCCCCAGGTGCCATTCTATTTCCATGTCCTCTCATGCCAATTCCTCCTCTGATAACTGAGATCTGGCTATCTGGCGGTAAACCTCACAGTCTGCCATCAGTTCCCTATGTGTTCCTATACCAGCCATATGGCCGTCATCCAGAACAATGATCTGATCTGCATTCATTATAGTACTGATACGCTGAGCAACAATAATTGTAGTTGCATCCTTTGTATGTTCTTTCAGTGCCTTACGAAGCTCACTGTCTGTTTTAAAATCAAGTGCTGAAAAACTATCATCAAAAATAAAGATTTCCGGCTGTCTGGCAATAGCTCTGGCAATAGAAAGCCTTTGTTTCTGTCCTCCTGAAACATTGGTTCCTCCCTGAGCTACCGGCGAATGATACTGCTCAGGCTTCTCTTGGATGAATTCCGTAGCCTGGGCAATCTGCGCTGCCTTTTTTACCTCATCTTCAGAAATATCCGTCTTTCCATACCGGATGTTGGAATCAATGGTACCTGAAAACAGAATTCCCTTCTGGGGTACATATCCCAGCTTATCACGAAGCTCTTTCTGGGACATATCACGTACGTCCACACCATCCACTTTTACAGAGCCTTCTGTTACATCATAAAATCTGGGAATCAGGTTTACAAGGGTACTCTTACCGCTTCCTGTACTTCCGATCACAGCAATTGTCTGGCCTTTTTTTGCCTTAAAGGAAATGTCGGTAAGCACATTTTCTCCTGCCTGTGGGTATGCAAAGGAAACATGATCAAATTCCACTTCACCTTTTTTATCTTCAGAAGGATGTACAGGCATTTCAGGATCCTGAATAGACACCTCTGTGTCCAGTACATCATTAATTCTGATGGCAGCCACGTTTGCTCTTGGAAGCATAATCGACATAGCTGTGATCATAAGGAAGGACATGATGATCTGCATTGCGTACTGAATAAATGCCATAACATTTCCTACCTGCATAGTACCGTTATCTACAGCATGAGAACCACTGTAAATGATCAGTATGGAAACTCCATTCATGATCAGCATCATTATCGGCATCATAAAGGTCATGCACCGATTAACAAAAAGATTGGTTCTGGTAAGATCCTGATTGGCCTTTTCAAATCTCTCTTCTTCATGCTTTTCACGGCTAAAAGCACGGATAACAGGAATTCCTGTAAGTATCTCACGGGAAACAAGATTCAGCCGGTCGATCAGAGTCTGCAGTTTGATGAACTTTGGCATTGCCACTTCAAACAGAACAATGATAACCATAAAGATCAGCGCTACTGCAATTCCAAGAATCCAGGTCATAGATGCATCTGTTTTCAGTACCTTGATCACACCACCGATTCCAATAATAGGCGCATACAGTACAATACGGAATATCATAGCCATAACCTGCTGTACCTGCTGTACGTCATTGGTGCTTCTTGTAATAAGAGATGCAGTGGAGAATTTATGATATTCATCACTGGAAAAACTCATTACCTTACGATATATACTGTTTCTCAGATCATGTCCCAATCTGCCTGCCACACGGGAAGAAAGAAAAGTAACGCAAATGGCTGACAGCATGATAATAAGTGCCATTCCAAGCATCTTAAGTCCTGCAAACAGAATGTACCGCATCTGGATAGCATCCACATCCATCCCCAAAGCAGCGTATTCTGTGGAAACAAACGATACAGCTGCCTGAGTAAGAATTGAATCCGGCATTTCCTTCAGCTTGTCATCCATCTTTTCCATAATCTGATCAATGGCCTGCTGAGGCATTTGGGATAACACTGACAGAGGATCTGCCCCATCAGGTATTCCCATCTTTTTAAACATTTCCCCCATTTCCTTATTGTCAGACGAAAAAGACTCCAGAAGCATCATTGGTTTACAGAAATCATTATTTAATATTTCCCTTGTCTCCTGAGAAATATCCTCTTTTAGGACATAAGCATCTTCGTCCTCAGTATAAGCCTGATCCACCTCTTTTTTCTGATCTTCATCCATAAAAATCTGAAGATTATCCATGGTGGAAATACGTATTTTATCCGGAACTCCGTCCTCTATACCCTTCTGCTGGATACCTACATTGATGATCCTCGATGTATAATCCGGCAGAGAAAGATCACAGTATGCCTGTAAAAATAAAAGGGATATGATCAGGACAATATAACCGGCTGACTTCTTTAAATACTTCATCAGTTTAATCATTATTCCAGTCCTTCTTTCTCTGTTTTAGCTGTTTCATTTTTAAGCAATAAGTCCGGTACTTTGTCAATATTTTCCAGAATCTGTACAAATAACCGGCGTATAAGACAGAGCTCTGCTTCCGTGAAATGATTGAACATCACTTTTTCAATTTCTCTGCTCTGTTTTCTGATTCCGTCAAGGATCCTCTGCCCCTTCTCAGTAAGATACACCCTCATGATCCGCTGGTCTTTCTCATCCCGTCTGCGGCACACAATTTCTGATTTCTCAAGACGATGTATACTCACATTTACTGTAGGAGGTTTGACTCCCATCATACGGGCAATTTCACGCTGGCTGCATCCGCTGTTTCCTGCCACAAACATAATAATGGGCATCTGGCCAGGCTGGATTCCAAGATTCTTCATCTGGTGAAAACATTTCCTTCCAAAATGTCTGTTTACTTCCATAAACAAAGCCGGAAGACTCTTTGCTTCATATTCATCAGTTGCACAAAACACTTTTTCGCCTCCTTATAATTAGTCTGGCTAACTATATATAATATATAACTGCACAAAAAATGCAAGTATTATTTGTGCAGTTCACATTTATTTCATACTTTATTTTATCATTTTTTAATTATATTAATTCGTCAGGCTAACATAAATTTTGTACGAGAAAGAATCCTGCTTTGCAGGATTCTCCGCCTGCGGCGGGTTGCTTTTGCAACATAATTCCTCTCCGCCGCAGTGCGATCCTGCGCGGAGCGTTTTTTATGTCATAGGAATTCGAAATCTTCACAGAACAATATGGAGT
>JAQYGS010000105.1 GCA_028722515.1 Clostridia bacterium
TTCACTTTGGCTTTTTCACTGTCCGGGATCTCAATTCCGGAAAAGTCTGCTTTTACATCGAATCCAGACCCAACCGTTACTTCGATATCTCTGGCAGTTACCACTTCATCCTGATCCAGCTGATCTTTAATTTCCTCGTAATAAGGGATTCTACTGTCAGCTTCATCTGCGGGAGCAGCATAAGCAATTACCGGAGAAAGGGCATTGGTAAACAGTGTAATAGCTGTCAGCATACCTGATACAATTCTCATTGTTTTTCTTTTAATTTTCATGTTCTCATCCTTTCTTATTTGTCTGTATACGAAATGTTTCAGTGTAAAATTTCATATCACTTCATTTTCCTCACATCCTCCTCTCGTTTCAGATTTGTACTATTTGGGACAGTCAGCACTCACGCAAATCTCGTGATTTCTGAGATAACAGCACAAAGATGTGGCGGTATTCACGAATCTCTGTAAACACCGCCACATGGTTTCTACTGTCATCCTCCGATTTGGATTCAGACAAATAAATATTCTATTTTGAGCATTTTCCTGTTTTCATTCCCAGACCCGTTCCTGTTTCGGTTTCCATATTTCCGAAACGTATGCTCTGGCCAGATACGCGAAAGATGCATATTCAAGCCAGGTATCATTCTGGGCAGGCTATGAAGTTTTCAAGGTACGTCGGAAATAAATCCTTATACCTATCCAAAGATTCAGAGCCTCTTATACAACATGGATTGAAAATTATTTTTTATTTCTTTTTCTTTTGACATCACTTGGATTAACTTGCATATAGTTACGGATAATCACAAGTGCTCTCTGGATCAGTCCACTAGCTGCCTGCTGAGAGATTTCGAGATTCTTTGCAATCTCAGCCTGAGATGCACCTTCACAATAATATGCAATTACTGCATATCTCTGTCGTTCATTCAAAAGATCTGAAATTTCTCTCATCATTTCATTCCAAAGCACTTTTTCTGTCATATCAGGTACACAACGGGCTTTGATACTAAAGAAATCATTCTCCTCAATATCAATAGAAATCACTTTATGATTTGACAGAATTCTCCGTCTGCTGTCTTCTACACGATCCATACCAACCATCAGCGGTAAGATGTACCAGTTTTCGTTTTCAAAAAAGTCTGCTCCAAAAGCATCTTTTCTGCCATCTACCGCGCTGTAATCATAGTCCTTACATTCATGTAAGCGAAAAACAGTTCTATGTCTTCCCTCTTCATACAAAACATATCCGTTATCATAAACACTGATTTCCACACCATCTTCGATAATTTCTTTTACAACAATTTCCGCACCTGTATTCAAAAGCTCCTTTTTTCTCAAAATCACTTTTTTCTCGTCTGCAACCGGAACTCTCTTCTTTAAGTCTTTTAATGTCATCATATGGACCACCTTTCTGCCTTGCGGCTACGGGTGATCCAGTCTGCATTTGTTTGGAATATAAAAATTGGTAGCGGAAACAGTCCCGGACCAACCCGTTTTTTTTAAACGGGAGTCCGCGACTCCTCAGCTACCTTTTTCTCTGATGTGTTCTACCTCCTTATTCTCTTTTCATTGCATAATAAACAACTTTTTGAGGCCTTTCATTTTTGCAGATATTCTGTTTTTCATATTTTTCCTGTGTTTTCAGAATAAAAAATCCCTCTATCTATCCAAAGTCTCAAGGGTTCTTATACAACATGGATCTTGAAAAAAATAAAAAAACCGGCAAAACAAATGCACTTGATCGTACAGAATCGAAAATGATTCCATAGACCAGTTACAAATGTTTTGCCGGGCTCTTAATGATTCCAGTCAGATTCAGCTCCTTGACAAACTCTTGATATCCGGTGCAGTCTTGATGGTTCCAGCCAAATTCACCGCCCTGCCGGATATCTCATTCTTATTCACTTTTATGATTTCTTTCCGGAAGGATTCATCAGCTTCCTGGAATAAACGGACATCCTTTCTTTCAACTGTTCATCCCGGATGACCAGAGGACGGACAGAGACAATATCATCTTTGACCAAAACTTCCAATGTACTCCTGCATTTTTTGCAATCCACTTCTGAATCGCTCTGTGCACTTTTCTCCAGAAATGCTCCACAGACAGAGCAGTGTACATGCCATTTAATATTACCTGATCCCATAGGCTTCCTCCTTTAAGCAATAACATATGATCTTTCATTTATTACTCAACGGATCCAAGGGAAATAAAAATCCGCCTTATGAGCATCATGGTTGTCCATTCCGTAAGCGCCAAAGCTGCGCGGGCAATCACGATTTCCATATTCAGACTGGCTTTGACAATCTGTTGTTTTCATTTCCGCTTCCTGTCAGCTCCCACTCGCCGCCGGTTTTGCGGAAACTTCCACAAAAATAATTAACAGGGTTCTTCTAATATTTCAAACACATTTCCAGACAGATCTGTAATATCTGAAATTGGTATCTCTGTATCTCCAATCCGGAGATGAATCTGCAGATCAAAGAATTCCACAGTTCCTTCAATGGTACAATGCTTTCCTTTTCCCGGAAATTCCATACTCTCGACAAAATATGTTGCCTGAATCCACATACCTGTAGAAAGATACTGTAACTTTCTGTCCAGTTCCTGCTTCTTTTCCTCAGACAGTTCCTTTCTGGGTTCATAAAGGATCTCTTTTTTCCGGACCGACTCTTCAAATCCCCGAAGAGCAGCAAACGGTGCAAACTGCTTTGCCCGGTGTCCCACATCCATCTTTCGCCGGTTGGATACCGGTCTTGGCATATAAATTAATTTTGCATACGCACTTGCCATCATGATCTATGCACCTCCTTATGCACGATGACCGCCAATCTGATTATTTCGTTCTCTGTATGTAGAGCAGTCAAGCAGATTAGCTCCCCGCATAATCGCATTTTTTCCATATCTCTTTTTTACATCCAGAATAGCCTGCTGTAAGTTCTTTTCCTTTTCGACTGCAGCCGGATCTGTAAACAGATCATACTGCAGATATCCTTCCGGCATGACCCGGTTGGCGCAGATCTCGATCCTCCGGATCCCTGTATGACGGTCTGTAATTTTCTGATACAGTTTATCCACTTCATCCATGATAGTGCTGGAACTGTTTGTCAAAGATGTCAGCCGCACGGTCCCATGGGATGAAGGCCGCTCATATCGATGATCATAAGCAACCCAAAGTGTGACAGAGCCAGTGATCAATCCTTTAGACACCAGATCCAGAACAAGAACGTCTGTCATTTCCCGGACAACCACCGCTGCCTCCTCAAAAGAATAATTCCGCATAAGCACCTGCCCGTTAGACAGGCTGTGTTCCTCCGTGTGGTAATTCTTGATATCATGAATATCACAGGATTCCAGCCCCCAGGCATGATCGATCAGCAGTTCTGCATCGATTCCAAACATCTTATAGAGCCAATCCTCAGATGTAACAGACGTATAAGCAATATCTCCCATGGTATGGATTCCATAACCGGCAAGTTTCTTTTCTGTTCTGGAACCAATCCTCCAGAAATCACTGAGCGGACGATGATCCCATAACTGCTGTCTGTAGGATATCTCGTTCAAAATACCAATGTGATCCTCCACATGTTTTGCCACAATATCCATGGCAACTTTTGCCAGATACAGGTTAGTACCGATTCCCGCAGTAGCAGTAATTCCGGTTTCTTTCATCACCGCATCCATAAGCTCAACCGCCATTTCCTTTTCTGTCATATGATAAAGGGACAGATAATTCGTCACATCCATAAAACATTCATCAATGCTGTATACATGAATGTCCTCTTTGGAAATATACCGGAGATAGATACTGTATATTCTGGCAGAATAATCAATGTACAACTGCATTCTCGGCATGGCTGTAATATATTCAATACCTGCCGGAATCTCATGGATGCGGCACCGGTTCTTCACCCCCAGCTTCTTCATAGCCGGAGTAATAGCCAGGCAGATCGTAGACTGTGATCTTGTCGGATCCGCAACGACCAGATTTGTCTTAAATGGATCAAGGCCTCTTTCTACACACTCGACGGACGCATAGAAGGATTTCAGATCGATACAGATAAAAGACTTCTGACGTCCCATTTTTTTCACCTCTTTTGCACGTAATTTCCTATTTTCTCTTCTAATTGCTTCTTCCTGCGTCATTTATTCACATTCCAGATGCAATAATACAACTGAAAATCCGCTAAAATAGGCAATTTATAAGAGATTAATATTGACATTATAGGAAATATTGTTTATATTATATGCAAGTAATTGCTTATCTGTTGTGATTCACATTATAGGCAATCAATTTCGCATTGTCAAGAGTTAACTTGCGTATTTTAGGAAATTACTTTCCTGCTTTTGCTACGGGATAAGTC
This sequence comes from Clostridia bacterium, assembly GCA_028722515.1. Lineage (GTDB taxonomy): Bacteria > Bacillota > Clostridia > Lachnospirales > Lachnospiraceae > Blautia_A. The sequence goes on from JAQYGS010000105.1 coordinate 4,350, forward strand.
AATAAACCTGAAATAGCTTAGAAATGAGGTATTGTTATGACATTCGGTGAGAAAGTAAAAACATTGAGAAAGACAAAGGATATGAGTCAGACCCAACTGGCTCAGGCAGTTGGCGTATCTTTAAGAACAGTGGGCGGATGGGAGAAAGAAGGACGTTATCCAAAGCAGCATGAACTTTATCAGAAACTTGCGGATACTCTGGGATGTGATGTTTCTTATCTCATGACAGAAGAGGAATCCTTTATTACAGAAGCCACAGAACAATATGGATCCAGAGGCGCAAAACAGGCACAGCAAATCCTGGAACAGGCAGCCGCTATGTTCGCCGGTGGAGAATTATCTGATGAAGATAAAACTGCATTCATGGATGAGATTCAGATGCTTTATCTGGATTCCAAAAAACGTGCCAAGAAATTCACACCGAAAAAGTATCTCAATGAAAAGTAAGTGTCCTTTTTATGGTACAGCATTTGGAGTACATTATACTTGCGGGGAACTCTCCGCATCTTTTTGAGATAACGGATCTTTTGAGGTGATTTATTTGGGAAATAGTTATATCTACACAAAAGTGGAAAAACTGGTCAAACACTTTAAGACCAGAGACCCTTTTGAGCTTCTCGACTGCATGAACGTCGTAGTCGGAGAAACATCGAATTATAAGAAATTAAAAGGTTACTGCTTCATGAGCTGCCAAACGATCTATCTGGTATTGATATCCGTCAGTGGAGTTTTCCCAATGATAGGCAATATATAATTCTTCAGCAATGACATATTCCCGTCATAGGTAGACAATGCCCACCTGTCTTTTCCATACAGTTCTACATACTCATTTATCAGATCCTCCAACGTCTTACAGTTCGATACGATAATACCGCCTTTTTTCTCTTTCAGTTCGATTTCTGCTTTTCTTATTTTAGCTTCGTTCTTCGTCTCATACGTTTCCCATTTCTGTTTCCGTTTTCCCTCTGTATCTTTACAGTAATATACGACA
>JAQYGS010000106.1 GCA_028722515.1 Clostridia bacterium
ACCATAGAAGCAGGTCCAAATAAAGGTTATATGCTGGCCAGAGAGACGAACCGGCTGTCTCCCGAGGGAATCCGTTTATACCTTAACCATCCTGAAGTAAGCATTATTATTTATGATGAAGTGGATTCTACCAATCAGGCTGCCAAACGGGAAGCAATCGGAGGAAAGCTTTCTCCGGGTTCGTTTGTTATAGCCAGGAAGCAGACTGCAGGCAGAGGAAGAAGGGGACGCAGCTTTTATTCGCCGGCAGATGCGGGATTATATATGAGTGTTGTACTGAAGCCGGAAGGAACGGTAAAGGACAGCCTGGTGATCACCACAGCCGCGGCAACGGCAGTGTACAGAGCAGTGAAGCAGGTTTGCGGCATTTCACTTGATATCAAATGGGTGAATGATCTTCTGTATCATAACAGGAAGGTTTGTGGTATCCTGACAGAAGCTGTTACAGATTTTGAGAGTGGCGCCATAGAATTTATAGTTGTGGGAATTGGATTGAATATCTATCAGGATCCATCAGGATTTCCGGAAGACATAAGGGATACTGCAGGGACACTGTATGAATCATCTACAGACAGTGATACCATGGACATCAATCGACTTGCAGCAGTTATTGTCAATGAACTTCAGAGAGAAACTGCCGGGATGAAGATTTCGGATGAATATATTAAAAACAATATAATTCCAGGCAATCTGATAACCATTTCAGATGGGCAGAACAGCAGACAGGCTTTTGCCATGAATATATGTCCTGATGGACGCCTGCGTGTGAAAGAAAAAAACGGAAAAGAATCCATCCTGTCATATGGAGAGGTTTCTGTTTCGATTATTTGATAAAGGAGTAAGGTACAATGACGAAACGATTATATTACGAAGATGTATACAGGAAAGAATTTACAGCAACTGTACTGGAATGCACAGAAGGAAAGAAGGGCTTTCAGGTCGTTCTTGATGCAACTGCCTTCTATCCTGAAGGAGGCGGACAGCCAAGTGACACAGGTATTCTGGGCGAAGCCAGGGTTTCAGAAGTTCATGAGAAAGATGGAGAGATTATTCATTATACCGATAAACCTCTTAAGGTGGGAGATCAAGTAGAAGGAAGAATTGACTGGGATCACAGGTTTGATCTTATGCAGCAGCATTCCGGAGAGCATATGGTAAGCGGAATTGTCCATGAGAAATACGGTTATGATAATGTGGGCTTTCATATGGGAAGCGATGTGATCACCATTGATTTCAATGGAATGATCAGCGAAGAGGAGATGGCCGATATTGAGCAGAAGGTGAATCGTAAAATATGGGAAGATACGGCTGTGGAGATTACCTATCCTACTCCAGAGGAACTTGAAAAGATTCCATACAGAAGCAAGAAGGAGCTTACAGGACAGGTTCGTATCGTGAGCTTCCCCGGAACAGATATCTGCGCATGCTGCGGAACCCATGTAACCCATACGGGAGAGATTGGAATTGTTAAGCTGCTTTCTGTAGAGAAATTCAGAGATGGCGTCCGTATGGAAATGATTTCCGGAAAAAGAGTCCTTGATTATCTTAATATGGTAAATGAACAGAATCACCAGATTTCTGTTAAGCTTTCTGCGAAGATTGACAGTACGGCAGATGCAGTGCAGCGTCTTCAGGATGAGAATACAAAAATGAAGATAAATGTTGCCCGTCTGGAAGAGGATATGTTTCAGGAAGAGGCAAGGAAGTGGGAAGGTGCCGGAAGCGTGCTTCTCTTTAAAGAAGGATTGGAAGCAGATGCTGTCAGGAAGCTTACGGATGCAGTAATGAATACATGTGAGGGCTGCTGTGCAGTCTTTTCCAGAAACGAAGATGGAAGTTATAAATATGCGATAGGAGAAATTGGCGGAGATCTGCGCCAGTTTACGAAAGATATGAATGCAGCTCTTCACGGAAGAGGAGGCGGAAAGCCTTTCTTTGTACAGGGTTCTGTCCAGGCAACGGAAAAACAGATCAGAGAATTTTTTGAACAGTAGAGGCTGAGGTGAGGAAATGTTTGGTGAGTGTCATGCACATATAATTATGGATGGCATCAATTACCGTAAAGCAGTGGACATTCATAAGAACGGACCGGATGATTCTGTGATCAGGATGCACTTAAAAACATATCAGAAATCAGGAATCACTTTTGTGAGAGATGGAGGAGATGCTCTGGGTGTTTCCAGGCGGGCCAGAGAACTTGCGGCAGAATACGGAATTGATTACAGAACTCCTGTTTTTGCTATTCATAAAGAAGGACATTATGGATCTATTGTGGGAAAGGGTTTTACCACAATGAAAGAATTCCACCAGCGTGTTCTGGAAGCAGGAAAAGAGGGAGCCGATTTCATCAAGATCATGACTACCGGACTTCTGGATTTCACAAATCATGGAAATATTACAGGAGAACCTCTTAAGGCAGATGAAGTAAAAGAGATGGTACATATTGCTCACGAAGAAGGCTTTGCCGTCATGTCCCACACCAATGGAGCATATGGAGTACGGGCTGCGCTTCAGGCGGGAGTAGACAGCCTGGAGCATGGGAATTATATGGATGAAGAGTCATTATGTATGCTGGCAGAAAGTCATACAGTGTGGGTTCCTACTCTTGTTACCGTCCGAAATCTTATGGGATGTGGAAGGTATGATGATCATGTGCTTCTTCCTATTATGGAAAGTGGAGAAGAGAACATAAAAAAAGCTTATGAAAAAGGTGCCAATCTAGCACTGGGCAGTGATGCAGGAGCTTATATGGTTCCTCATGGCAGGGGGATCGAAGACGAATACTATGCTTTTATGAAGATACTTGGAGATAAGCCTGAAGTGACAGAATGGCTGAATGAAGGAGAAAAGAAGATAAAAAGCCGTTTTTGCAGACAGTAAAGGTCTCTGAAATATATACAGGATGCGCTGAAGACTTTTCAGGCATCCTGTATTTTTACTGCGGTATATATATTTGAGGTCCTGGAAGCGGAAGGATTAAAAGTGATACAAACACTGCATCCATATTCCAGTCCGCCTGTGGAAAGATCCTGGACATTGTCTGTCTGGAAGGTGTCAATGGCTCCGTCTGTGGTCTGGATGGTAATGGTATTGGCTGTCTTTCCCTGGATAGTTCCACAGGCAGTGAATGATATATGCTTATCACTGATTTCATCAGGATCTTCTCCGGTTACTGCCAGTATCTGAATTCCATCCAGTGAATCAGTATTCATTTCACCGGTATAAGTTATGTTTACATGGGAACCAGGGGCAATCCCACCTTTGAAGTAAACGGGAATGGCAGACATATCAATATTAAGGACTGCACTTCCTCCATCCTGAATGACCTGAAGAATATTTAGATTCACATTCTGGATCGTTGCTGAGAATTGCTGCTCTTTATCTGAAACCTCCTGTGGTATTTCCTCGGCCCCGGGTGACGGCACAGGTGTAGGTGACGGCTCCGGGATTTGAATGGATTTCATATTGGAGATACTAAGCACCTTTAAATGGCTGGCATTTAAGGAGGCAGGATTATCATCCGTACTTTTGGGAAATTTACCCTTAAAGTGAAGATAGATCCAGTCGTTGGCTTTAATTCCGGATTCATAATACTGCTCGGTGCCGGTGATAGGATAAGTGGCTGTTTTTCCCTTTTGAGACCGGATTGTAATAGTGTTTGGAGTAAGGGATAATACCTGGCCGTATGCAGTTCTGGTCTTTAATCTGGCTTTTTTATGATATTCATCTACAACCTTCAGAACATTTATTGTCGATGTATCATTGTCAGAGAGCTGTCCCTGATATATGATGCTGATTTCGTCTCCGGAAATCATTCCATCTTCACATTCAAGAGTGGCATTGGATACGTTAAAAGCGTATTGTGTATCGTTTACAGATAAAACCAGCTGGCTGCCGGAAAAATCCTGTAATATTCCGGAAAGTTCATCCATGTAAACACGTTCTTTGGAGGTATTCTGTGTATCTTCAGAGGGAGTTTCACGGACAGAAACATCTCCTGTTGAAGTCAATTGATCTATTAAATTTCCCAGACTGCATCCACCAAGAGAAATGGCCAGGCCTGTACAGATACATACTGCGATCAGTTTTTTCATTTTGTAACGAACCTCCGGAAGTTTATTATTAATCATAACATATTTTATACAGTATGGAATAGAAAAATAAATTTATTATTTTGGAAAAAACATGTTGAATAATAAAGAAATGGTGATATAATCTGATTAAATAAATAATAGCGAAGTAGGATTTTATGCGTTAAGTGTTCATTGGCTGGGGAGTCGCCATGAAACGAAAAGCAGAGAGCGAGCTGCTTACGATATAATTTCCGCACCCGTTGCTGCATATGAGAACATCTCATAATGTGGAGGGATTATTATTTATGGTAACTACTCTGAGAAATAGCATTATGGAGGTGTTTTTCTATGCAAAAAAACAAACAACACTGGAATGTAAAAACATTGGTATTTATGGCTTTGCTGGTGGCTCTGCACCTGGTTCTGACAAGAGTACTTGTCATTGATCTTGGCGCATATCGTATTTCCGTAGGAAGCGTAGCTACGATTCTTGCAGGATTGTGGCTTGGACCGGTAGCCGGCGGTGTCTGTGGATTCTGTGCAGATATTATTGGATGTATTATGAAAGGTTATGCTGTAAACCCGTTTATTACAGTGGCCGCAATCCTGTGGGGTGTTCTGCCTGCTCTGGCGAAACCTTTATTTGCCAACAGGAAGAAAACAGGTAAAACTATAGGCATCTGTATTTCGATTATAGTAACGGCAGTTTTAAGCTCACTTGTACTTACAACTGCAGGACTTGTAATTATGCTGGGATATAATTTCTATGCGATCATGCCGGGAAGACTTATACAGTTTGCAGTTATGATTCCGATCTACTGTGTATTGACATGCCTTTTGTATTTCAGCCCTCTTACGGCGATGGTGGTTGGAAATACGACTTCAACAGTGCTGAAGAAGAATGCAGCCTGAGTTATCAAAGACTATGTGGACACAGTTTCGCAAGCTGTGTTAAATACATATTGATTCCCCGAAAATACTTAAAAGAAGAAACAGCCCGTGAGAATATTTCATGGGCTGATTTTCTATTCTGGAGGAAATTCTCCTTTTTCATCCGGCTGAACTCGGAACCAGTATGTATAAAATTGTCTGAATCCCAGGGATTCATATAAAGACCAGGCAGGATCATTTCCTTTTACTACCTGTAAGTATGCGTTGCGGGCACCCTTTTTCATACCCTCCTTAAGCAGCCCGGTACAGATCTGGCGGGCATAACCTGATTTTCTGAAATTTTCCTTAACGTGAATGGCATAAATTCCGATATAATCTCTGTCCAGGATTCCAAGGCCTGTGGCAATGATTTGTCCATCCTTTTGTATGGATGCACAGATGGTTTCCTTAGGGATAGCATGGTACATAGAGGGCACTACTTTTCTGTGTATGGGATTGGTGGTGCCTTTCAGATCAAACAAACTCTGGATCCA
>JAQYGS010000107.1 GCA_028722515.1 Clostridia bacterium
TATCCTGTTCAGCTTTCTGGTGGACAACAGCAGAGAGTTGCCATTGCAAGGGCTTTGTGCACAAAGCAGCCACTGATACTTTTTGATGAGCCTACCTCAGCTCTTGATCCGGAAATGGTTCAGGAAGTTCTTAATGTTATGGTCGAACTTGCCAAAGAAAATATAACAATGATCTGTGTAACTCATGAAATGGGATTTGCAAGGCAGGTGGCAGACAGAGTGATTTTTATGGAAGGTGGATACATACTGGAAGAAGGCACACCGGAACATTTCTTTACGAATCCTGAGCATGAACGTACGAAAGAGTTTTTAAGCAAGATACTTCATTAAATAATGAATGAAAAAACTTGTGGCAGGTGAAGAATCTGTTACAGTTTTTCAAATAAATTTTACCTTAAAGGAGGAAATTATTATGAATAAGAAAAGATTTTTAGCATTGGCAGCGGCAGCTATGATGGCAGCATCTCTTGTAGGAAGTACAGTATCTGTAAGTGCAGCCGATACACCGGAAGATGTTCAGAAAATTATTGATGCAGGAGTTCTTAAAGTAGGATGTAAGGCTGATGTTCCTAAATTCAGTCTCCAGAATACAAAAACCGGAGAATATGAGGGATTTGAAGATGATCTTGCATATGAGATAGCAGGTGATATTTTCGGATGTACAGCAGATGAAGCAAAAGAAAAAGATTTGGTTGAGTTCCAGAGTGTTACAGCTAAAACAAGAGGACCTCTTCTTGAGAATGGAGAAATAGATCTGGTTATTGCAACCTTTACTATTACAGATGAAAGAAAAGAGACTTATAACTTCTCAACACCGTATTTTACTGATGCAGTTGGACTTCTTGTAAATAACGATTCAGGAATTAATTCAATTGAAGATCTTGACGGAAAAATCATTGGTGTTGCACAGTCATCTACAACGAAAGACAGCTTTAATGAATATGTAAAAGAAAACAATATTGATGTAAAACCTGAATTCCAGGAATTTGATGGTTATCCTGCACTTGCTCAGGCTCTTGCAACAAATCAGATCGACTGCTTCTCAGTAGACCGTGCGATCCTTTCCGGATATGTAAATGATGGAAATAAGATTCTTGATGACCGTTTTGCAGAGCAGGAATATGGCGTTGCTTCTGCAAAAGAGAATACAGGACTTGCAGATGTAGTTGATAAGAAAGTAACCGCAATGCTGGATGACGGAACAATTGATAAAATGATTGAAAAGTGGGAAATCCAGTAAAGAACTGACAAAGGAAGAGTGTTATGATTAAAGGTCTTTTAGATGGAAAACGGTGGGCTGCCCTTTGGGAGGCAATTCCTGAATATTATATTCCAGGTTTTCTGCAGACATTAAAGATTTCTATTGTAGGACTTCTGGTGGCTTTGGTTCTTGGTATTATTTTTGGAACTCTGTCCAGTATGAAATTTAAGCCTGCAAAAATAATCTCCCGTATTTATGTTGAAATTATTCAGAATACCCCATTGGCTTTACAGGTATTATTTTATTATTCTGTGCTTCCAATGGTATTTTCCGGAAGAGGATTCAGAATTCCGAAATTTGTTCTGGGCGTCATAGGAGTAGGAATATACCATGGTGCATACATTTCAGAGGTAATACGAACAGGTATTGAGGCAATTCCAAAAGGTCAGTCTGAGGCGGCCAGTTCTCAGGGATTCAGTTATATACAGACTATGTACCATATCATTCTTCCTCAGACAATAAAAATCATTATGCCTCCTTTGGCAAACCAGGCATTGAATCTTGTGAAGAATACTTCCATTCTGGCAATGGTTGCAGGTATGGATCTGATGTATTTCACAGATTCCTGGGGTGCAGAACGTGGATACTTTGCTCAGGCATATTTCACCAGTGCTATTTTGTATTTCCTGATCTGCTTCCCGCTTGCAAGATTGGCAAGGTATTTGGAAATTCGTTCCCTGCGTCTTCCAAAAACAAAGAATGTGGATAAAATTCTGAAGGAGGAAGGCTTATGTTAACCTTATTTCAACAGATTTTTACATATGACAATGTTACTTTTATGTTAAAAGGACTTGGAATGACGGTAGTCATTGCACTCTTTGCAACAATTTTAAGTACATTTTTTGGAACGATACTTGCATTGATTCGTACTTATGCAACAGGTAAATGGAAATGGGCATCGGCTCTTGTGGGAGCTTATACAGAATTTTTCCGCTGCACACCCAATCTTCTTTGGATTCTGTGGATTTATTTTACAGTTAAAGGAAATAAAATAGCGGTTTCCGTGTTTGCAATCACACTTTTTACTTCTGCAGTCATGTCAGAAATTTTCCGGGGAGGATTAAATTCTATTCCCAAGGGACAGTTTGAGGGTGCACAGTCACAGGGCTTTGACTTTTTACAGACAATATGGTATATTATTCTTCCACAGATGTTTAAAAAAGTTATCCCTGCTATGGTAAGTCAGATTATTACAGTCATTAAGGATACATCTTTCCTGAAGATGGTTGATGTGGCTGAATTTATGAGAAACTGTTCTGTAGTTATGGGAAGTATTTATGATATCCGGGGAATGATGATGTTGTTTGGCTTTGAAGCATTATGTTACTTTGTGATCTGTTTTACTTTAAGCTGTGTGGTCAGACAATATCAGAAAAAACTTGTTACTGCATAGGAGGGTATTCGTATGGAGAAGTTTACGATCACAATTACGAGGCAGTTTGGCAGCATGGGACGGACTATTGCAAAGAAACTATCTGAGGAGCTTGGAGTGGAGTTTTATGACAGGGATATTGTTGAGAAGGTTTCAAGACAATTAAATCTTCCGGTTTCAAAGATAAGCGATTCTGAGGAAACGGCACATTCCCGTTTCTGGGAAAGAATGTTTCCCCTTGGAACTGATGAAGAGTATATCCAGGATATGATATTTGATGTACAGAAGGAGATTATTCTGGATCTTGCCAAAAAGTCAAGCTGTATTATTGTTGGAAGATGTTCTGACGCAATTCTGGAAAACAGGGATAATAATATGAATATATATATTTATGCTCCCGTTTCCAAAAGACTGGAGAATTGTGTCAACCGTCTTAATATGGATGAAGCGGAAGCTAAACGTACAATTGCCAGGGTTGATAAGGCACGCCAGGCTTATCATAAAAAATATGCAGGATTTCTTCCTGATGACCCGGCTCACAGACAGCTTATGATTGATTCTTCTATGCTTGGACCGGAAGAAACAGCTCATTGGATCGCTCAGTTGGCACGGAAGAAATTTAATATTTAATGTTATAAGTTTTGTAATACTTTTTTATTAACAAAGCAAAGAATAAAACGTATAATAAAAGCAGGTGGGAAAATAAAATTTTCAGTCGGTTTTCTCCTACCTGCTTTTTATTGTATACAGGAGAATGCCTGTATTTTAATTAATTCACATATTCTGTACCGACTGTTTATAATAGAAAAGAGGATAATCACAGACAGAGAGATGCTGTGGTTATCCTTTACATAAATGAAACGGAGACAGAGATGAATTACACATATATCGTTCAATGTGCAGATGGAACATTTTATACAGGTTGGACAAACTGCCTCCAGAAACGTGTGAAAGCGCATAATGAGGGGAAAAACGGTGCGAAGTATACAAGAACAAAGAGGCCGGTATCTCTTGTTTATTATGAAGGCTTTTTTACAAAAGAGGAGGCAATGAAAAGGGAATATGAAATAAAACAGATGTCCAGAGAAAAAAAGAAAAAATTAATGTATTTTTAGGAGAAATCGATATGAAAAAGTTAAAGAAATACCTTACTGTTTTTGCACTATGTCTTACCTGCAGTATTCCGGTACATGCATCGGACGTTGTTGAGCCACCGGATTTGACTCCTGCTCCTGTAGAAACACCGGTTCCCACAGAAACACCGGTTCCCACAGAAACACCGGTTCCTACGGAGGCTCCGATTCTCACAGTAACACCTACACCTGTTGTTAAAAATGGATGGTATAGTTTCGGAACACAAAAGAGATATTATGTAAATGACGTATACTATACAGGAATGCACAAAATCGAAGATGACTATTATTATTTCGACAGTAAAGGTTATATGAAAACCGGCTGGCTGACATTAGAATATAGTAAAAACAAATTCAGAAAATACTATTTTTCTTCCAGTGGAAAGAGATGCTCAGGTGTAAATAAAATTGAGGGCAAATATTACTATTTTGATAAAAATGGAATTTTGCAGACCAAAACTGTCAAAAGTGGAAATACAAAATATTTTTGTTCTTCAAATGGAACTCTTGAAATGATTCAGAAGGGTAATGTATTTTATTATCCAAATAATAAGAAGATAACAGGTATAAAGAAAATTGATGGAAAATATCATTATATGTATAATGGTGTCATTCAGAAAAAAAGATTCAAAAAAGGAAATTATACATATTACTGTACTTCCAAAGGAATTTTATATGCCTGGAGAAAAAACAACATTTTCTATAATCCTGCCGGAAAAAAACTGTCGGGAGTAAATAAAATAGAAGAAAACTATTATTGCTTTAAAAACGGTGTTAAAATGACAGGAACATATACGTATAAAGGCGTTACATATTATAGCTCTGGTACAGGTATTATTAAGACAAGAAGACAGGGAAATAATTTTTATTATGGTAACGGGAAGAAAATGAGCAATAAAGATGCTACATTGCAAAGAGCAAAATTAATTGTGAGCCAGATTACTTCACCTGGAGATTCAATGGATCAGAAGCTTTCCACATGCTTTAACTGGGTAATGAAACATTATTATTTAACCAGAAGATCATTTGAGTGTCAGGCATCATGGTCTGCTTTATTTGCAAATGATTATCTTTCCCTTCAGAATGGAAGATATGAGAGGTCCTATCTATGGTCAAATGAATACTTTTATAATATGAATTCCCAGGGTGATTGTTTTTCCGATGGATGTGCATTTGCATATCTTGCTAAAGCAATTGGATATAATAATGTATATGCCTGTGCCGATGCCAGAGATCCAGATGCACATTGTTGGGCGGAAATAAATGGACTGGTATATGATCCTCTGTTCGCAGAGGTTCATAAGCCATATGGTACTTATGGAGCTGCATATGGGGATTATATTCTTTATCCTGAAGTAAAACAGAAAATATAAATAATAATTCTCCGGTCAGACTGGAAGGGCAGCAACAAAGAAATACATTACTATAAAATGGCAAATGCTTCCAAGCATAACGAAGATATGAAAAATTTCATGAGAGCCGAAATTTTTATGTCTGGCATTAAAAATCGGGACCTTCAGTGCATAAATGATTCCACCTATAGTGTAAATGATGCCCCCAGCTAAGAGCCAGTTAAAACCTGCTCTGGGAAGAGCATGAAAAATTGGGACAAATGCAAGGACGCACAGCCATCCCATACCAATATAAAGTACGGAAGAAACCCATTTCGGGCAGTTGATCCAAAAACTTTTCAGTATAATTCCAAGAATTGCAATGGACCATACCAGAGCGCATAAAATATAACCGATTTTATTATGAAGTACGATCAGGCATACTGGTGTGTAGCTTCCTGCTATCATGATAAAGATCATCATGTGATCTATTTTACGAAGCCTCAGGTTGACTTTTTCTGTAGAATCTACAGAATGGTAAATGGTACTGGCTGCATAAAGTAAAATCATGGTAAGGATGAAAATGCTTAAAGCAACAATGTGTAATGTATCATAGGATCTTGCTGCTTTAATCAGAAGTGGAGCAGCTCCGGCTATGGCAAGCAGTAATGCTATACCATGAGTAATTGCACTTCCCGGATCCTTTAATTTTAATTTCATAAAAATCGCCTCCAGATTTGATTTTAAATAAGTATAAAGACAATGTGACGTAGTTTTAAATACTATGTATTAAGTATATGACTACTATATCACGAATATTCAAAAATGCAAGGTGATTTTTCAAGTAAAATGAAAAATTATATATAAGTGAATAAAATGCCTCCATTTACAGATACTATTTCCAGAAACGGAAAGTACAGTAAATGGAGGAATTTTTATATATGAAGGCAACAGGAATCGTAAGAAGAATTGATGACCTGGGAAGAGTGGTCATTCCCAAGGAAATCAGAAGAACTTTAAGAATTAAAGAAGGAACACCTCTTGAAATATATACGGACAGGGAAGGAGAGGTAATTCTTAAAAAATATTCTCCTATTGGAGAGTTGAGTATTTTTGCAAAAGAATACGCAGAAGCACTGGCGCAGACTACCGGATTACTGGCGTGCATTACGGACCATGATCAGGTAGTAGCGGCAGCAGGACAGGGAAGCAGAGAGTATACGGGAAAAGAAATCAGCGGTCAGCTGGAAGAGGCTATCGATTCAAGAGAATCCAAATGTTTTAATGGAAATGAGAAAGGAAAAATTCCTATCATAAAAGAACAGACGGAAAACTTGTATTCCCAGATTATGCAGCCGATCATTTGTGCCGGAGACGCTATTGGGTCCGTGATCCTTATGGGAAAATCAGAAAAAGATGTAATGGGCGAAACAGAAAAAAAACTGATTAAAACAGCTACAGGATTTCTTGGAAGACAGATGGAACAGTGAAAAAAATCCTCTTTTCCTTTTTGAATTTATCAGGAGAAGAGGATTTTCTTTGTTTTATATGTCAGTCAAGTGATTTGGAACTCATTTCCTCAAGAAGGTTTTTCTTAAGGTCATAGAGTTTCTGAGATAAGTCAACATATACTTTCTGAGGATTTACGAAGCGGCGAGATTCATCCCAGAGTGTCTGCTGTTCTTTCTGGCAGTAGCTGCGAAGCTCCATAACAGAAGGTGACTGATATACACGATGTCCTTCTTTGATCACAGGGATGAGAAGCTCACGGATTTCATACGTTCCACCCAGGAACTTGGTCTTCTTCCAGGTATCTACGGGATCGAAAAGTACCATATTCTGTTCCGAATCCAGCTTCTCGTCAGTCAGGCAGATCAGATCAGCCTTGATCTTGCCGGAAGATTTACTGTAAAGACGATATACAGT
>JAQYGS010000108.1 GCA_028722515.1 Clostridia bacterium
TTCTCAATGTCTCAAGGAAAAACAGAATCGCCAGAGGTGCAGGCGTGGATATTTCCGAAGTCAACCGGCTGGTGAAACAGTTTGAACAGAGCCGTAAGATGATGAAACAGATGCCGGGCCTTATGGGCGGAAAAGCCGGCAGGAGAGGCGGATTCAAGCTTCCTTTCGGACGCTGAGCCCCAGATGATATGTGAGCAGAGCGTTTCCACGCTTTGAAATATAAACTTAAGAAATAAAAAAATTAATTTTATGGAGGAAAACACACAATGGCAGTAAAAATCAGATTAAGAAGAATGGGACAGAAGAAGGCACCTTTTTATAGAATCGTCGTTGCAGATTCCCGTTGCAAACGTGATGGAAGATGTATCGAGGAAATCGGCACCTATGATCCTAACCTTGAACCAAGCGCAATCAAGATTGATGAAGAAGCAGCAAAGAAATGGCTTGCAACAGGAGCTCAGCCTACAGAGGTTGTTGCTAAGCTTCTTAAAATCGCCGGAATTGAAAAATAATCAGATGTACCGGTAAGGTATTTCTGCAGCGTCCTTCAGGGACAGGTCAGGGAGGTATGTAATGAAAGAACTGGTAGAAGTAATTGCAAAATCTCTTGTTGAAAATCCGGATGAAGTAGTTGTTACCGAAACAGAAAAAGATGACGCAGTCATTGTTGAACTGAAGGTAGGACCTGCTGATATGGGCAAGGTAATCGGTCGCCAGGGAAGAATTGCCAAGGCTATCCGTACTGTTGTCAAAGCGGCATCTTCAAAGAGCAGCAAAAAAGTGATTGTAGATATTCTGCAATGAAAATAAAAGTCAGGAGCTGTGGATCCCATAGCTCCTGATTTGGGTTTTTGGAAAAAATATTACTTCAGGCAGTAAAAGAAATACAGATTAAGGGAGTCGGCAGATGGAAGATTTGTTAAAAGTTGGTGTGATCACTACTACCCATGGTGTCCGGGGAGAGGTAAAAGTCTTTCCTACAACAGACGTGGAAAGATTTCTGGATCTGGAATATGTTTTTCTTGACACAGGAAAAGAGAAGAGAAAACTTGAAATAGAGAACGTAAAATTCTTTAAGAACCTTGTAATTCTTAAGTTCAAGGGAATTGACAATATCAATGATATAGAGAAGTACAAAAAAAGAGAGCTTTGGGTTCCAAGAGAAGAAGCCCAGGACCTGGGTGAGGACGAATATTATATAGGAGACCTGATTGGAATGGATGTGGTTCTGGAGGATGGAACCTCTTTTGGAACTCTGAAAGATGTGATGGAGACAGGAGCCAATGATGTTTATGTGGTGGAGACCACACAAGGGGAGGAAGTTCTTCTGCCTGCCATCAAAGAATGTATTCTGGATATAGATGTGAATGGTAATAAAATTACCGTACATCTGATGAAAGGACTGTTATAATGAATTTCCATGTTCTGACCCTGTTCCCGGAAATGATCGAAAACGGTATGAACACAAGCATTACAGGAAGAGCCATTGCCAAAGGCCTCCTTACTCTTGAAACAGTCAATATCCGGGATTTTGCATTTAATAAGCATCAGAAAGTAGATGATTACACTTATGGCGGGGGAGCTGGTATGCTTATGCAGGCTGAGCCTGTATATCTTGCCTATGAGTCAGTTGCCGCCCATACACAAGGGAAACCAAGAGTGGTGTATCTGACACCCCAGGGAGAGATCTTTAACCAGTCTATGGCCCGGGAAATGGCACAGGAAAAAGACCTGGTATTTCTTTGCGGCCATTATGAGGGAATTGACGAACGGGTTCTTGAGGAAATAGTAACTGATTACGTGTCTATCGGTGATTATGTTCTTACAGGAGGAGAGCTTCCTGCCATGGTAATGATGGATTCTATCTCCAGAATGGTCCCGGGAGTCCTTAACAATGAGGAATCAGGCGAAACAGAATCTTTTGCAGGAAACCTCCTTGAATATCCCCAGTACAGCAGACCGGAAGAATGGCATGGGAAAAAAGTACCTGAAGTCCTTATGTCCGGCCACCATGCAAATATAGACAAATGGCGCAGGGAACAGTCTATTATCCGCACGGCACAGCGAAGACCTGATCTTTTAAAAAAAGCAGATCTTTCCAATAAGGAATGGAACTTTGTGCGCCAGTTGAAGAAACAGTGGAAAGAAGAGGAAACGAAATGAAAACGTCAGATTTTTATTATGAACTTCCTAAAGAGCTGATTGCCCAGGATCCTCTTGAGGACAGAAGTTCATCCAGGCTTATGCATCTTTCTCTTAAAGACGGAAGCCTTGAACACCGCCATTTTACAGATGTTTTGGATTATCTCAATGAAGGTGACTGTCTTGTGATCAATGACACCAAGGTAATTCCCGCCCGATTGTATGGACATAAAGAAGAGACAGGCGCAGTGATCGAAATACTCCTTCTGAAAAGGAAAGAAAACGACATCTGGGAGTGCCTTGTAAAACCCGGTAAGAAAGCACGTCCCGGAGCGAAGATCACCTTTGGAAATGGAATATTAAAGGGTGAGATCATTGATGTGGTAGATGAGGGAAACAGACTGATCAAGTTCGAATATGAGGGAATTTTTGAAGAGATCCTGGACCAGCTGGGAGAGATGCCTCTTCCCCCCTATATTACTCACAAACTGAAAGATAAAAACCGATATCAGACAGTATATGCCAAGAATGAAGGTTCAGCTGCCGCACCTACAGCAGGCCTTCATTTCACAAAGGAGCTCCTTGAAAAGGTGAAGGAAAAAGGAGTAAATATCGCTCATGTAACCCTACACGTAGGACTTGGAACCTTCCGCCCCGTGAAAGTAGATGACGTGGAAAACCACCATATGCACTCAGAATTCTATGTGGTGGAAGAAGATCAGGCACAGCTTATCAATCAGACAAAGAAACAAGGGAAAAAAGTCATTGCTGTGGGAACTACAAGCTGCAGAACCTTGGAATCGGCCACAGGAGAGGATGGAATTCTGAAAGCAGGAAGCGGATGGACAGATATCTTCATTTATCCCGGTTATCAC
>JAQYGS010000109.1 GCA_028722515.1 Clostridia bacterium
GTGGTTTTATGACTTGTTGGCCCGCCCCAAATGAGGATAAAAGTGGGACGTATGTCCCACGATATCCGAATTCGGGGCAGGATTGTGGGAGTGCGAAGCACGGAACAATCCGTATGGCATCTTTTGACCCCAACATCATTAATTAAAAGAAAAAACAACGGGCTCATTAAGGTAATTGCCGGTATGCGAAGATGTGGAAAGTCTTATTCAGATTGAAAAAGAAAAACGTGGTGTTGACCCGGAGAAATTTATGGCATATATACGTTCCAAAGTAACCGATAATGGAATGTATTATCTTCTGTTGGATGAGGTACAATTGCTGGATTGTTTTGAAGATTCTTTTCTGATTGAGTCTGCGCAAAGATATGACATTAAAGGAAAGGCATATATCGAAACTCCAAAGAAATACTATTTTTCTGACCTTGGACTTTGTAATTCAATAATTAATTTTCGTCAGTTTGAACAGACCCATTCTATGGAAAATGTAATTTACAATGAGCTTCGCATGAGAGGATACAGCGTGGATGTTGGTGTTGTGAACATTGCAGAAAGAAACAAAGAGGGAAAAACAACCCGCAAACAGCTGGAAGTAGATTTTGTGTGTAATCTTGGCTCTTCCAGATATTATATCCAGTCGGCATATTCTCTGCCTGATGAGCAAAAACGGGTTCAGGAAATCAGACCATTCAGAAAGATTGATGATTCTTTTAAGAAAATTGTAATTACCAGGGACATCGTACCTCCGCATTACGATGAATTTGGAATCCTGACTGTAAACATCTATGATTTCCTGCTTGATCCTGAATTTCTTGAAAAATAACAAGATACGGAGGGGATATATACCGTTGCTCTTCTGTGACACAGAACAATGCTTTCATGTTAAAAGTTTTATCGTAAACATTTTTGAAATAAAACATCATTAAGCAATAATTGATCATCAGAATGATGAATAAACTGGCGAAGGTTTTGACCCTCTACTCCAACTACAACAGTGGTTTTTCCGAGAGTATTCAGCACGTCAAGAACAGGAATGTAATCAGTATCTCCACTCATTATAATAGCTGTATCATAAGCATTCATAAACCCTTTTGTAATTAAATGCGTAGCCAAATTAATATCTGTACCTTTTTCTTCAATATAATAGCTACTTGGAATTTTAATATCCATCGTTTGATATGTATACCCAGAAACCGGTCTCGCCGAATGAGTACCTTCAACTACTGTAAAATATTTTTGATTCTTTAAGCCATTAATCCAATTATAAACACTTGCTTGTTTAGGATCACTCATTAAGAATTGATCTGGTTTGGGGGCAAACAAAAATGTTTTTACGAGTATATGCTGATTTGGGAGCAAGTCCACAACTTTTTGAGGCAATGTGTTAAAATCAAGTCTAGGATTATTGACAAGAGCAGTCGTTGGTTCAGGTTGTCCTTTGGCTCGAGCTTCCTTTTTTGCATCATCCAGAGATTTTTTCTTATAATAGTTATTTTTCGCGATATCAAAGTTTTCAAAATCAATAAATACCATTGCCTTTTGCATATATACCTCCAAAAACAACTAATGAGACTGCCTGCCCGAAAGCCAAACAGTCTCAATTTCAGACTACTGATCGGTTTTACCCTTTCATCGACATAAGTATAATATACTTATGAAACAAATTCAAGATGTTTTTAATCATTTATTGTCATATACTAAATAGCAATTGTTATTCATTTTACAATTTTACTAAAATGCCGGACGCAGTAGCCATGTGGCCGCTTACGTCCGGCATTCTTTTTTTGTAAATTTCTACGCATTTAGAACAGCGTTTCGGCGGGGATAGGATTCAATTTTCCATGATAATTTGACAATAGTCTGGAATACTATTAAAATAATGTCAGGATCAAAAGATGATAAACATTATCACAAATGAAGGGTAAGTTTTAAATGTTCAGGAAAAAATTTTCAATAATAATGAAACGGATCTGTTGTGCCGGGCTTTGTGCCGGGCTTGTGTTTACTCAGCCGGGGATTGTTTCTGCCACGGAGGTGGCGCCCACAGCTACCCCCGCGCCGGAGCATTCCGCCTATTATTCTCAGGCTGCGGATACGGATTCGGTGAAGGGCTGGCCCAAGGGGCCTTCCATTGAAGGACAGTCTGCCGTGCTTATGGATGTGGTGACTGAGTCTGTGCTATATTCCAAGGATGCGGACGAGAAGCTTTATCCTGCAAGTATTACCAAGATTATGACCTGTCTTCTGGCATGTGAGAATCTGGATATGAACGATACTATTACCATGTCCCAGGAGGCGGCTTATGGTATTGAAGCGGGAAGTTCTTCTATTTATGCGGAAACGGACGAGGTTTTCACTGTCGAGCAGGCTTTGATGGCACTTATGCTGGAATCGGCTAATGAGATGGCACTTGCCATCGGGGAAAAGGTCAGCGGATCTGTGAAGAAATTTGTAGAACTTATGAATCAGAGAGCTGCCCAGCTGGGATGTAAGAATACGCATTTTAATAATCCTAACGGGCTTCCGGACGAAACTCACTATACCACTGCCAATGATATGGCGAAAATTGCCAAGGCGGCATGGTTTAATCCCTGTTTCCGGAAATTTGTCACTACAGATACTTATGAGATCCCGCCTACCAACAAACAGCCTTTATCCCGCTATCTCCTCAATCATCACAAAATGATGGCAGGAAGGGATTATGCATATGACGGGGTTCTTGGTGGTAAAACAGGTTATACCAATGCAGCCGGTTCCACTCTTGTTACCTACGCCAAGAAGGGCAACAGTATTCTTCTTGCAGTGGTAATGAATTCCATAAATGGTGCATTCCCGGATACTGCATCTCTGTTAGATTACGGGTTCGATAATTTTGAGAGAAAAGACATGAATGTTGACAAATCACCAGTGGTAACTCCTTTCCTTCCAGCGGAAAAATATCTTCTGAAAAATTGTGGCAATGGCTGTCTTTTCAATTACATCAGGCGCGTGTATGTTACAGTTCCTATGGGTACAGATGTATCCACCCTGACAAAGAAGCAGTGGCTGCTTAAGAACTCTGTAGGATCCTGGAGACTGAAAAGTAAATACTATCTGAACGGTCAAATAGTGGGATGGGGTATTCAATATGAAAAGGAGATCCTTTCAGATCTCCTTTCTGACCTTTCTCTTTAACTGTTTTCTGCTGCGGAGGAGTTCTCTTCTTTCACGAAGCTCCTCCGCTTCTTTTTCATCTATGAACCGCAGGGTTTTTACTGCGAAATACTTCTCGTCCTCGGTTTTGCATATGCGGATTTTTCCCTGGATCAGGCCGTGCTTTTCGCATCTGGAAACGCTGTAATAGACCCTGGGATTGTTCATAAACCAGTAGATCTTGCGTCTGGCAGGTTTATGGCAAATGGGACATCTTGTACTTGTTACTTCCCGGTCCTTCATAATTTTTTCTCTCACTTCAAACTCCCGGGATACATATTTATCATAATCAGGAAGGGACAGGTAAATTTCTTCTTTCTTTTTCTTAGGATTCTGATAGACGTCCAGGGATGGGTGGTCTTGTATATTTTCCACACATCTGAGAACTTCTGCCGTATAAAGTGCATCTGACAAAGCTCTGTGAAAATCGTATTTCTTCTTGATCTTCAAGGCATCCACCGCGCTTTCAAGGGCAATCCTGTTCTTCCCGTCATCGTATCTGATGCTGTAAAGTTTCTGAACATCATAGTACGTAACCGGTCCGGGAAGGCAATCCAGGATTTTATAGAATTTCATATTTTTCTGAAGCTCCAGCACGTCCTGGTTTCCCCATGTGCAAAAACACCAGTCCTCTCCGCACCATTGAAGGAACTCCCTGACTGCCTGAGGAAAAAGCATTCCGCCGGTTAGATCTTTATAATTTACATGAATCACTTCATGAATACTGTCGTGGATCCATTTATAAACCTGAGGTTTTATAAGCCTGTGAAAACTGTCAATAATCTCTTTTTCTTCATTTAATTTCACTGCACCGATCTCAATGATCTCAAAAGTCAGCCTGTCATTTCTTGTTTTCTTTCCCTGAGGGCTCTGGTTCCATTCCAGGTCAAAGACAATATAATTCATGAATCTGTTCCTTTTCAAAAATAAATATTATTTTTCCTCAAGCATATCTCCCAGTTCATATAAGGCTTCAATCAGGCATTGCTGAAAACTATCCGGATCTGCATCTGTCAGTACAAGATCACCGGCCTGTCCTTCTTCAAAGTTCCACCAGCGAAAATCGCAGATGGTTCTTCCTCTGGAAGGTCCGTCAGAACAGTCCACATCCAGAATAGTTTCTGTATATTTAAAGTATTCCGGATGAACCATATACATAAGAGGAACCACATCATGAACGCTTATCTGCCCTTTGTATTTCTCAAAAGTGTTTTCCAGTGTATGACCTGCCATATCCCCTGCAAAAGTGGCAATTTTGTTCTGGGACTGGCATAATTTCAGAATCTGGGAGCGTTTCAGAGTACATTTCTGTGTTACATCAAGGCCGCACATAGTAAGAGGAATTCCTGACTTGAACACGATCTTTGCAGCTTCCGGATCTGCGTAAATATTAAATTCCGCTGAAGGTGTTACATTTCCTGTGGAAAAAGCCCCTCCCATAAACAGGATTTCCTGAATCTTTTCTTTTACTTCAGGAAAAACTTTAATAAGAATGGCAATATTTGTCATAGGCGCCAGGCAGACCAGCGTTACTTTCTCATGTTCGGGCAGATCCATAATAATGTTTTTCAAATAAAAAACTGCATTTTCTTCTGCTGGTTTTCTGGTGCTATGAGGAATGATGCAGTCTCCAAGACCATTTTTCCCATGATAATGCTCTGCATGCCGGGCATCTCTGACAAGAGGATCTGCCATGCCCTTTGCCACAGGTACATCTATTTGATAGAATTCTGTTAGATCCAGTGCATTTCGTGTAACTACATCTATGGTGCTGTTTCCTGAAACCGTGGTAATGGCAAGAATGTCAAAATCATCCGGATTTGCTGCCGCATATGCAAGTGCAATGGCATCGTCTATTCCCGGATCACAGTCTATGATAATTTTTCTTTTTTTCTTCATTGTAATCCTCCTGTCTGCTTTTCATAAGCTTCCTCTTCAGTATACCAGAGGAATATGGGACTGTAAATATCCTGCGGTAGTCCGCCGGCAATAAAAAACCCTGCCGGGATTATCCGGCAGGGAGAGAGGTAGGTGAAATCTATGTAAAACATCAGCCCTCAATGGTGATGTACTTGTTGTGCTCAATTTCCTGTTTAGTTTCTTCTTTAGGAAATACAAGCTGTAAGATACCATTTTCAAATTTCGCATGAACATCTTCGTGTGTGATTCTCTTTCCTACAAAGAAGCTTCTGGAGCCATGACCCATATAACGTTCTCTGCGGATATATTTGCCTTTGGCTTCTTTATCCTCTGTTCTGGAAGCTTCAATGGTAAGGTAGCCGTCTTTCAGATGAAGTTTAATGTCTTCTTTCTTAAATCCTGGAAGATCTATGTCCATTATATAGTTACCGCCGTCTTCCCGGATATCTGTTCTCATAAAATCTCCGGCTGCTGTATTCTGTCTCTCATAATAATCTCTTCTTGCAGGTGTTCCAAACATCTCATCAAATAAATCTTCTCCAAAAAATCCAGGTACTAACATAATCAATTCCTCCTTTAAGATATCTATGTTATATTTATATTCTCTTTTTAAGATCTGGAAGTTTTTCTCTTCCTTTGTTCTATGTGTAATATACCACCTGTTGTTAGCACTGTCAAGAGGTGAGTGCTAATTTTTTGTGAAAATTTTGTGATCTGTTATTTTTTAACTCTTTTTTCAAGTATATCCGTTCTCTCTTCAATAAGAGCAACAAAACGCTCCTGTAGGTGTTCCGGCAAAAACGAATCTCTACACATAATAATAAATTTGTCTTTCATTGATACAACTTTTGCTATCATTTTTTCGGCAGAAGCACGTGAGATATTGCACGAATCAGCAAAAATCAGAAAGTCTTTTCTGTGAATATTCCTTTTTTTACCATTCAAAGCAAGTGCAAACTGTTCTTTATCTTCAGGCATAATAACATTGACCGGAAGCAAATCGTAAGCCGGTGAAAGAACATATTTCCCACTTCCCTCATAGGTTTCAATCAAGGAAAAATTTTTCAGATGCATATCCGAATTTCCTATAACAAAAGAGAAAATCAGCCTCATATACAGCTCAGTCATGTCAAGGCCTCTCTGTGAAGAATATCTTTCAATTATCTTTGCACATCTCTCATAGGACCCCTTATATTTATCCTGAGTGAGACGCAGATCAAGCTGGCAGAAGTCCTCCATTGCGAGGATTCTGACATTATTCTTTTCAAAAACACGGTCAACTCTTCTGGTAATGTAAGCCAGGCTCCCGCTTCCTTTAACGAGGGCATGTGGTACAGTGGAAATTCCAACAGAATCAGCCATACACATTACAAGCTGTTCAGCTTCAGGCAGGCTCTCAAATTCTTCAACCTGAGGCTTTAGAATATATCCGGCTGGATAGTTGACCAAAGTAAGTCTGGATCTGTTCTTTTCTGAAAACAAATGTAACGATAGCTTCTTCTGCACACCTGGAACAGTATAACCTCTACTTGTACTTTCAACCGTAAGCAGTTCCAAGGCTTCTTCACTAATTTCAATTTCCGGAAACCGGGAAGTACCAAAAAATTTTTTTATACAGCTTTTATGCCATCCGGAATTCTCCCCGTTACGAAGTGGTTTTTGGCAGCACAGGCAATTCATATGCGTTCCTCCATTATGCTTACATTTCCGATACAGTCTTTACACGCAACAAGCAGCAACCCAAAACGGTCTTTTGTATCTATTTTCCAGTTACGGCTGACTACGTCCAGCAACCAGCCTTCAGGAATCAGTCCATCGAAAAAAGGAAAAAGAGTTTTAGACTTATACACTGTTTCCGATAGAGGTAAAGTAAGCGAAACAGAACTTGCTGTTTCGCTTCTTAAAAACTCTCTGTCGTAAGTAAAAGAATATCCTTCATCTGTTTCGGATAGTATGCCGGCAAAAACATTTCTCACATAAACATAAGCATTTCTGAATGGATTCACTATCTGTCATCCTTTCTCCCGGGAACGGCTTCCATATCAAACATAGCCAATGCAGTATTTACTTTGTCCATCCGAACAGTTTCCTTGCCTTGCTCAAGGTCACGTATAAAGCGGAGTCCCAACCCGGAACGCATTGCGAATTCCTCCTGTGTAAGTCCCGCGGCTTTTCTGTTTGTTTTAATAAATATGGCAATTTTGTTCATATAAATGATTGCCTCCTTATTCAATATTGCATTTTAATTTTATACCCTTTCAGGTATAAATTAAAAATTACGATACTATTTTATACCCTTTCAGGTATATTATTATATTCTGGCAACTGCCCCCATCAGTCTTTTTATGCCTAAATGAATCTATCTGTCATTTTATCTTCTTCAATTCATACTGTCTGGTTCCCAGCCCGATCTTCTCCGCCTGTTCCAGAGTTGCTTTCCACTCAATATTGGGATTGGAATCTTTGAAATGATCATGGTGACAGTTCCATCCAGGTTCTGCAAGGTGATCTCCAAGCTGGCTGTTTTCAATCGGTTTTGCTTTCAAACATGCGTCTGCACAGGCCTGGTCAAGAGCAACCGGGTCAAAGCTTGCAAACATTCCGATATCCGGAAGGATTGGTGCATCATTTTCTCCATGGCAGTCACAGTTAGGACTGATATCCTGTACCAGTGAAATGTGAAAGCATGGACGGCCATAGCAGACAGCCTGCGCATATTCCGCAATTCTGCGGTCCAGAAGTTCATTGGCACAGTCATTTGGATTGTAGATGGCATCAAAGGTACATGCACCTATGCACCGTCCGCAGCCCTTGCACTTGTCATAGTCTATGACAGCTTTTTTATCCGGATATGTAATGGCATCGCTTCCGCATTCTTTGGCACAGCGGCGGCAGCCACGGCAGAGTTCTTCATTTATGGCAGGTTTGCCGTTAGAATGCTGATCCATCTTGCCAGCACGGCTTCCGCAGCCCATACCAATGTTCTTAAGGGCTCCCCCAAATCCTGTGGCCTCATGGCCTTTGAAATGTGTCAGACTGATGAAAACGTCTGCGTCCATAATGGCACGGCCGATTTTGGCTTCCTTAATGTATTCTCCATTCGCCACCGGAACTTCCACATCATCGGTTCCTCTCAGTCCGTCTCCGATAATGATCTGGCATCCTGTGGAAATAGGGTTAAAGCCATTCAGGTTGGCGCAGTCAAGGTGTTCCAGAGCATTCTTCCTGCTGCCCGGATACAGAGTATTACAGTCAGTCAGAAACGGCAGCCCGCCCTGCTCCTTACACAGCTCCACAACTGCTCTGGCATAGTTGGGACGGAGAAATGCAAGATTTCCCAGCTCCCCGAAATGCATTTTAATTGCCACGAATTTTCCTTCCATGTCAATATTCTTGATTCCTGCCGCAATGCAGAGACGTTTCAGCTTGTCAATCTGGCTTGTTCCCACAGAACAGCGAAAATCTGTAAAATAAACTGTTGATTTTTCCATTTTATTACCCTCCGCTTACATATTTTTACTTTTACATTATTTTATCCAAAGAAGAAAGCACTGCACTCATTTCATGCCACTGTTCTCCACCCCATACGGAACCTGACATTCCCTGATCCTGATATCCCATCTTCCTGTACATATCTACCTTAGAGTCAAGACAGGTAAGAATAACAAGATTCCTGTCCATCTCTCTGCATAAAAGAAGATACCGATACATTAATTCTTTCGCCAGGCCCTGCCCACGGTACTGGGGCAGCACGTCCACACCCAGGATAAATACATTCTTTCCATCGGGATCATGAAGACTGATATCCGTAAAAAATTCGTCCTGAAAGACCTCTTTATCGGAAGCTACTCCATTTATGAACCCTGCTATTCTGCCTGTCTTTTTGTCCTCAGCCGCCAGGAAAAGCTCAGGCGCCTTAATCGTCCGCTCCTTCATTCTCTCAGGAGCACAGGCTTCGTTGGGCGGAAAACAAATGGTTTCAATATTTGCCACCTGATCTCCCTCATCAGGCCGTATGTTCCTGAACAGAAATTTATCAATCAATTGCTGTTTTACTTCATAGTCTTTCAGAAACTGATCTGTATATTTCTTCCCTTCCTTCAGGAATTCTGTATCTCTTATTCTATTCTCCATAAATACTCTCCTTAAGATTCCTCATCCATTTCAGTTTTTTCTGAAACTTCATCCTGAAAACAGTATACTTGTATCTCACCTGTGGGTCAAGACCAGTCAGAAATTTTCAGAATTTCCGTGCTATAAAACTGAAAAAATGCAAATCTTCTTGACAAAAATATTATCCCCATTTATAATACCTAATATCAGTAACGATTATTGTTATTAAGAAATATAGAGAAAGGAGGCTACCATGGCATCTCTGAAATACAGCCGCCAGCGGGAATCCATTAAAGAATTTCTTATGACAAGGACGGATCATCCCACTGCAGATGTTGTATATGAAAATATGAAGCTCATATATCCTAATATCAGTCTTGGCACGGTATACCGTAACCTGTCTCTGCTTGCTGATATTGGAGAAATCAGGAAACTTTCTTCCTTTGACGGTGCGGACCATTTTGACGGACGGACCGAGCAGCATTGCCACTTTATGTGTAACCGCTGTCATAAGATCATTGACATGGAGAGCAGTGGAATCGATCATATTGTTGACATTGCGGGCAGGGATTTTGATGGAGAGATTACTGATTATAATGCAAGTTTTTTCGGACTTTGTGAAGATTGTATGAAAGAAACTAAAAATAAAGAATAAACCTTGACAAGCACGAAATAATATGTTAGATTAAAACAGTAATAATTACTATTATTAAAAGCAAATAAATTTTTATAAAGAAAAGGAGAATATCATTATGGCAAAATGGGTATGTAGTGTATGCGGCTATGTTTATGAAGGAGAGAGTGCACCGGAAGTATGTCCAATCTGCAAGGCTCCGGCTGAGAAATTCACAAAACAGGATTCCGAAATGACATGGGCTGCTGAGCACGTTGTTGGAGTTGCAAAGGGCGTTAGCGATGACATTCTTGCAGATTTAAGAGCTAACTTTGAAGGTGAGTGCTCTGAGGTTGGTATGTATCTTGCAATGGCAAGAGTTGCCCACAGAGAAGGATATCCTGAGATTGGTTTATACTATGAGAAAGCTGCTCATGAAGAAGCAGAGCATGCTGCTAAATTTGCTGAATTATTAGGCGAAGTTGTAACAGACAGCACCAAGAAGAACCTTGAACTGAGAGTTGCAGCAGAGAACGGCGCTACAGCAGGCAAGACAGACCTTGCTAAACGTGCTAAAGCAGCTAACCTTGACGCTATCCATGATACTGTTCATGAAATGGCAAGAGATGAAGCTCGTCACGGCAAAGCATTTGCAGGTCTTCTTAAGAGATATTTCGGAGAATAATTTGTGTTGAATTTCTTTTACAGGAGGTAAAAGATCATGAAAATAAGATTGGATAAAGCAATCGTTGAATTTATTCCTGAGAACGACATTGAGACAGCAGAGTTAAAGGCTCTCTGGGTAAGAATGAGCAACTGTGAGGGTAATACCAAACAGCTTGAACCGATGGGTGTTTACACACCAGAGGATCCTGAAGTTAAGAATGTGGCAAGATTCCATATTGAGGGTCTTACCGAAAAGGAAATGAATTCAGTTCCTGCATTCTTCGCTCCATATGATACGGATGTTTACTGTTCTATCTGTAACAAAACTGTATTTGTTAAGAAGGGCGAACAGATTCCTATCTGCTGCGGAAGATTGATGGAAATTATGGATTAATAAGATTTTTAAGAGGATGGACATTTGGTCCATCCTCTTTTTTAATTTTCCAGTGCCTGCACAGCCTGTCCCACACGATTATACACTGTCACGGCATCCTTTATGTGAAGAGGATTAGCTGCATCCCCCGCTGCTCCTGCCGTTACAAGAATGTATTCCCGGCCTCCTATTTCAGCGAAGCTGGCAAGACAATGTCCTGCTTCCCCTGTATATCCTGTTTTTCCTCCCAGAATCCTGCCATCTGTCACAGTTGGATCAGGCAGATTTTTGAACATTGTACTGTAGTATGTAATTCCGTCAGGATGAAGATTGGTAACACCTGTGGAATGGTATGGGCTTTCTATAATTTCCCGGAAATCATCATTTCTTATGCTGTATTTCAAAAGTACTGCTATATCTCTCACTGTACTGTAATGATCCGGATCGTGAAGCCCTGTGCTGTCACAGAAATGAGTATTATTCATTCCAATCCTGTGGGCTTTCTTGTTCATCAGTTCTGCAAAATCAGCTTCGGATCCCGCTATCTCATCTGCCAGGCCGATACAGCATTCCGCTCCTGAAGGGAGGAGTGCACCATACAGAAGATCTATGGCTCTTACCGTCTCTCCCGGCTGAAAACCTGCCTGAGTGGCATCTCTTTCATATAATCCGTTAAACACTTCAGAATCCAGTGTGATTTCCTGATCAAGACTGTGAAGATTTTCAAGAGCAACTATTACTGTCATGATCTTGGTCATAGATGCAGGATAGATTCTTTCGTCTGCATTGATCTCTCCAAGAATTTTACCTCCCTTAGCAGTAATAAGAATTGCATTGGGACTGTTGATTCCTGTAAGGTCTACTTCTTTTATCACTGGTCTTTCAAACTGCATAAACCAGTCCTTAACACCCTTATTCCATCCAACCATTATGATTAGAGCGCAGATGACCATCAGCTCTACAAATGTACATAAAACTATTTTTCCTATATTATGTTTTCTCCTTTTTCTGCGCCTGTGCCTTCTGCCAGCCAAATCTCTACCTTCTTTCCAATAAGAAAAAAGACTCCCGAAGGATACCGGGAGCCTGTTTTTATAATTTATTAAGCTAATTTCAAAGGATTGATCTTTACACCAGGTCCCATTGTAGGAGCGATAACTACGCTCTTAATGAACTGGCCTTTCAGTGTGCTCGGTCTTGCCTTGAGAATAGCCTCGATCAGCGTCTGGAAGTTGTCGCTTAACTGCTCTTCTGTAAAGGAAGCTTTACCAATCGGAACATGAATGATATTGGTTTTATCAAGACGGTACTCAATCTTACCTGCTTTAATATCATGAACCGCTTTTGTAACGTCCATTGTTACTGTACCAGCTTTGGGGTTTGGCATTAAACCTTTCGGTCCAAGTACACGGCCAAGACGTCCTACAACGCCCATCATATCAGGTGTTGCAACAACTACGTCAAAGTCTAACCATCCTTCGTTCTGAATCTTCGGAATCAGTTCCTCAGCTCCTACATATTCAGCACCTGCTGCCTTTGCTTCTTCTGCTTTAGCATCTTTGGCAAATACTAAAACACGAACCTTTTTACCAGTTCCATGAGGCAGAACTACTGCACCACGGATCTGCTGATCTGCATGACGTCCGTCGCAGCCTGTACGGATATGAGCTTCGATAGTCTCGTCAAATTTAGCAACTGCAGTTTTCTTAACCAGGCTGATAGCTTCAGCGGTATCATATAATGTAGCGCGGTCTACTGCTTTCGCAGCTTCCACGTATTTCTTTCCTCGTTTCATTTCTATAACCTCCTGTGGTATTTGCGGGGAATTACCCTCCCACTTACTATTGTAATAAATTAATCAACTACTTCGATTCCCATGCTTCTTGCAGTACCAGCAATCATGCTCATAGCTGCTTCCACAGATGCTGCATTTAAGTCTTTCATCTTAAGTTCAGCGATCTCCTGGACCTGGGCCTTGGTAACTTTAGCAACTTTTGTTTTGTTCGGTACTCCGGAACCGGATTTGATGTTAGCGGCCTTCTTGAGAAGAACTGCTGCCGGCGGAGTTTTGGTTATGAAGCTGAAACTTCTGTCTGCATAAACAGTAATAACTACAGGAATGATCATACCTTCCTGATCTGCTGTTCTTGCATTGAACTCTTTCGTAAACTGAACGATATTTACACCGTGCTGTCCAAGAGCCGGACCTACAGGTGGTGCTGGAGTTGCTTTACCAGCCGGAATCTGTAATTTAATATATCCTGTTACTTTCTTTGCCATTTTCGGCACCTCCTATGTGGTATTGGCGGGGGTTGATGTCCCTCCCACGATATTGTGTTACCAGTTGTTACATCTGTTTGATTTCTGCGAAACTAATTTCTACCGGCGTTTCGCGGCCGAAAAGTTCAACATTGATCGTTGCTGTCTGTTTCTGCATATTAAGTGAAGTTACAACACCTACTGTGTCTTTCCATGCACCGCCTGTGACAACAACCGTATCCCCTTCTGCGAAATCCACCTGGACAGTTTCCTTCTGAATTCCAAGAGGAAGCATTTCCTGATCGGTTAACGGTACCGGCTTGGATCCCGGTCCAA
The DNA here is from genome assembly GCA_028722515.1 of Clostridia bacterium. GTDB lineage: Bacteria > Bacillota > Clostridia > Lachnospirales > Lachnospiraceae > Blautia_A. The sequence goes on from JAQYGS010000109.1 coordinate 13,470, forward strand.
CGAAACCCGTCACACCCCTGGTGTTACGGACAACATACCATGTATCGTCATTCATCACCATATTGAGAAGTACATAGCCAGGAAACATTTTCTTCTGAACCTGTTTGGCAGCTCCGTTCTTCATCTCCACCACATCCTGCAGCGGGACACGAACTTCAAGGATCTGATCTTCCAGATGCCGGTTCTCAATCGTTTTTTCAATGTTGGCTTTCACCTTGTTCTCATACCCGGAATAAGTATGGACAACATACCATTTCGCTTCTGACATACAATCACCTTGTCCTTATTTCAATAAAAGATTAATGCCTTCCAGAATAACTGAGTCCATAACACTGATTAACAGACAAAGCACGATTGAAACCAGTACAACAACTACTGTCTGCTTGATCAGCGTGTTACGGTCTGTCCAGACAATCTTTCTGAATTCTGATTGAAGTCCCTGAAACCAACTTGTCTTCTGGCTCTTGCCAGCAGATTTTTCATTTCCTTGCATAGTCTGACCTCACAATCTCTGTGAGTAACTGTTTCATCAGTTACCAGTGAATTACTTTGTTTCCTTATGCAGAGTGTGTTTACGGCAGAACTTACAATATTTAGAAGTTTCCATTCTCTCAGGATGGTTCTTCTTTTCTTTGGTCATATTGTAGTTACGCTGCTTGCACTCGGTACATGCTAATGTAATCTTAACGCGCACAACTTCCACCTCCAGTGTTTTCATTTGCATAGTCATTTCTTCAGTCCGAAGGATGTATCCGTCATCATTTTTCGGGCATAAAAAAAAGACCTAACTTCCATGTCGCCTGTCAAGTTTATCATAAAATGTACATGAAAGTCAAGTCTTTTTGCGATTTTTACCTGTGTTTATTGCTGTTCAAAGCAATTTTGTTTTCAATAAATCTTATCTGAAATATAATAACTGCCCTTAGAGGATCGTTTTACCTTATACAGGCAGCTGTCCGCCCCTTCATAGAGTTCCTTGAATGTACAGCCTGCCCTGTTTGTAACGACAGCTCCCATAGATGCGGATATCTGAATATTTTCCTCGCTCTTCGTGTAAGTAATATGAAGCTTACGGGACAATATGGAAATATTCTTCTCTACCACATCATATGGTATATTGCAGAGGAATATAATAAATTCATCTCCGCCCAGACGGCAGATCACATCCTGGGAACGGCAGTGTTCTTTCATAATAAGGACAGTTTCATAAAGCGCCTTGTCACCCCACATATGACCAAATTTGTCATTTAATGACTTAAAGTTGTCAAGATCTGAGATGGCAAAAACATGCACACATCCTTCAGATGGAGCGGTATTTAAAATATTTTCTATTCTTTTTGTACCTGCAGACCTGTTCCATGTGTTAGTGAGAAGATCGATCTCTGCCATTTTTTCCAGATTCTGCTGTTTTCTCTTGCTGTCATCAATATTGCGAAATACAAGATATGCCACAACATCCTGATTTTCCTTACTCTGTTCAAGATGAATTTCACAGGATGTCCATTTTTCTTCTCCTGAAGAATCAGATGTGAGATATTCACAGCTGTCTTTATATACCTGTTTCTCAAATTGTCTCATCAAACCCTCACGGGACAATTTGGATGTGATCTGATTCCAGAAGACAGGCTGTACCCTTTTGCTCAGGTACGTCTCCAAAAGCTGGGTATACGTGTAACTGTCCATGGATTCCTTGCTTACGATTGAATATGTACAGTCCAGGATGCAGTCTTTATTTACATCTACGATCATATATCCCATACAGTCTGCCAGGAGCGTATTGCGGAATCCAACTTCCTTACGAAGCTTCCTCATATTCAGCTCATTGGCTGTAATATCCTCGATCTTGCCAACCATACGGGAAACTTTACCTGTTTCATCAAAAAGATTGGTAACCGAAATAGAGAAATATCTCAGCTTTGCCTCAATATGTACTGTAAATTTACCTTCACCGGAGGCTTTACCATCTTCTGCTGTCTTAAGCATTTCCTCCAGCACAGCACAGGTATCCGGGTTGATCTGCTTTATTTTCTTAAGAAGAACCGGAACATTCAGCTGTGCCTGATCAAGCCCCAGATCTTTATATTTATCATTAATAAACTCTACCTGTTCAGTATCCACATCATAAGTAAAGATACAGATATCACTGCTTTGAGCTGTAATTCTGTATGTCTCCTGGTTCATAAGTAAAGTCTGGTTCAGATTTCTTACATATTTTTTATCTTCAGCCTGGAAAAACAGATACACTCCTCCAAGTATCATCACGGCCAGCACGATCTTAACTGTCAGTAAGATAACCGGTTTCCGATAGATCCCGCTTTCTCTGGTAATATCTTTTCCCTGTACTGTGACTGCGATATACAGATTGGAATTCTTTACAGGTGTAACCACTACCACTCTCTCTGAACTGGAAGTGCCGTATA
>JAQYGS010000110.1 GCA_028722515.1 Clostridia bacterium
ATTGAGCATGGAATAGCTCAGAAATAATGCCAGAACCGTAAGAGAACATATCAGGCCGAGCTTCAGGGCCGTTTCTCCAAGTGCAAGTGCTGTTGTAATCGTCAAGATGTCTCCCTCCCAGTTATCCTATTTGTATTCTTATTCGTTTGCTTCCAGCTCATCAAAGCTTTCTGCGGTGGTAATCTCATTAACCTGTGTGCAAAGCGGCTCAAAAGCTGTCTTGATCGTCTCGAAATCCAGTCCAAGTGCCTCGCAGGTCTCTGTATTTACGGTTGCGGTACCATTATCAAAGGTTCTGACCGGAGTCGCAGCCGGGTCTGCACCATTTAACAGAACATCTGCGATCATATCTGCAGTCTCCACGCCAAGGTTTGCATAGTCTACGCCATATCCTACAAATGCTCCGTTTAAAGCAAAGGAATCAGCACCGGTATAATGAGGAATTCCTGCGTCGATGAAAGTTTCGTAGATAGAAAGCTCTGCTGTCATAATGGTGTTATCTGTGGGTGTAAATACAGCATCAACGCCATCTGCAACAAGGGCATCTGCCGCAAGCTGTACTTCATCTGTTGTGGTTCCTGTGCGCTCTACATATTCGATTCCTTTGTCATCCAGGTACTTCTTTGCATCTGCGATAGGTGCTGCAGAAGAATCCTGTCCTACATCATATAAAAGGCCTATCTTCTTTGCATCCGGGTTGGCAGCAAGAATCAGGTTCATAACAGATGCAGTGTCCAGATAATCAGATGTTCCTGTCAGATTGGCTCCAGGTGCATCGTTGGATTCAACAAGACCTGCACCCTCGGGATCAGATACAGCGGAAAAGATTACAGGAATATCCGTGCCTTCTGTTGCAGCCTGCATACGCATTGCTACAGGTGTAGCCACACCTACCATCAGATCCACGTTATCTGCCTTAAAGTCGGAAATGATCTGATCCATTACATTGGCATCTGCATTACAGTTATCATAAGAAACGTCAAAATTTACACCTTTTTCCTTACCAATCTCTTCAAGACGCGTCTGAATATTGTCAACAATCTGATTCAGGGATGCATCATCCACATAATTGCAGATTCCAATTTTAAAGTCATCTGCCATAACATTGGAAGCCATCATCAGAGATGCCATTGCCGTTAATGCTGCACACACAAGTACTTTTTTCTTCATCATAATTCATTCTCCTCTCTGAGTTAAATAGTTTTCTGCAGATGATATACATGAAAGAAAGAAAATGAAAAAACCGCCTCAGACGTTTTATCTGAGACGGTAATAAATTCTTATTATCGCGGTACCACTCATATTGGCACAGAGCCCTCTCTTACATACTATCATATGCTTTGAATTGATAACGGGTTCAATTCCCGTCGGCGCCTACTTTAAACTACAGATCATAAATTTCAGGCCGCCCTCGAAAGGCCATTCAACCGTCAGTCCCATACGGCTTCCCACCAACTGCCGCTCTCTGTGATGATTCTTAACTGTCTACTTCTCTTTCTCATCGGTTTATCTAGGTCATACTTTACCACAACAAAGTGTTTGTGTCAAGAAAAATTTAAAACACTGAAATCAGTTTTTGAAACTGTGGATAGGTGCCGGGATACGTCCGCCACGCTGCACAAAAGCATCACATGAGAACTGGTTCACCGGCATAATCGGTGCATGGCCCAAAAGGCCACCGAATTCCACATTTTCTCCCACACCTTTGCCTATCACAGGAATAAGACGTACTGCCGTAGTCTTCTGATTTACCATTCCAATTGCTGCCTCATCCGCAATAATTCCTGAAATAGTTGATGCCTTGGTATCTCCGGGAATAGCGATCATATCCAGTCCTACAGAACATACGCAGGTCATTGCCTCAAGTTTCTCAATAGATAATGCGCCTGCATTTACAGCATTGATCATTCCCTGATCCTCGCTGACCGGAATAAATGCTCCGCTTAAGCCGCCTACTGCTGTAGAAGCCATAACGCCGCCTTTTTTCACCTGATCATTTAACAGTGCAAGAGCTGCTGTTGTTCCGGGAGCACCTGCATGCTCAAGACCAATTTCCTCAAGGATCTCAGCCACACTGTCCCCAATTGCAGGTGTGGGGGCAAGGGAAAGATCTACAATTCCAAATTTCACTCCCAGACGTCTGGAAGCCTCCTGAGCTACAAGCTGGCCAACCCGGGTAACTTTAAAGGCTGTACGCTTGATCATTTCACATAAAGTCTCAAAATCTTTGCCTCTTACCTTTTCCAGAGCAGTCTTTACCACTCCTGGCCCGCTGACACCCACATTAATAATGGTATCTGCTTCTGTTACTCCATGAAATGCTCCTGCCATAAAAGGGTTGTCATCCGGTGCATTACAGAAGACCACAAGCTTGGCGCACCCCAGAGAATCCTGATCTTTGGTGGCCTTGGCTGTATCAAGTACGATCTCTCCCATAAGTTTCACAGCATCCATATTAATACCTGTACGTGTAGAGCCAACATTTACAGAACTGCAGACACGTTCTGTCACTGCAAGTGCCTGAGGGATGGACTGAATGAGCAGTTTTTCCGCAGGTGTCATTCCTTTGCTTACAAGTGCGGTATATCCACCGATAAAGTTCACTCCCACTTTCTTTGCTGCTTTGTCCAGTGTCTGGGCTATTGTGACAAAATCCTCACATGTTTTGCATGCAGCACTTCCCACAAGAGCTATGGGAGTTACAGATATACGTTTGTTCACGATGGGAATACCATATTCTGCTGAAATAGCCTCACCTGTGGAAACCAGGTTCTCTGCACAGGAAGTGATTTTTCTGTATATTTTTTCATTAAGGGCATGAAGATCACTGTCAATGCAGTCCAGAAGACTGATTCCCATAGTTATGGTACGCACATCAAGATTTTCCTGGTCTATCATTTTATTCGTTTCATTTACTTCAAAGATATTAATCATAAGTCATTTTCTCCAATCAGATTCTGTGCATTACATTAAAAATATCTTCATGCTGGCAGTGGATCAGCACACCGATCTGGTCGCCCAAAGCTTTCAGCTCACTGGCAAGAGTTCCGTTATCCTTCTCACATTTACTGGCATCTGTGACCATCATCATGTTGAAATATCCCTGAACAATGGTCTGTGAAATGTCAAGAATATTAACATTATTATCTGCAAGATATGTACAGACCTTTGCAATGATACCTACTGCATCGTTTCCTACCACTGTAATGATTGTTTTTTTCATAAGTTCTGATCCTTTCTACACTGTAATTACTTCTGAAATGTGGTCTCTTCCTGCCACCTGTATCTTAAAATCCCGTGCTTTATACGGGTTATCACCTAACGTTATCTCTGAACATACTGTTTCATATGCCAGCTCTTCATAATTATTTTCTTTACTCAAATGTCCCAGAAAAACAGCCTTAAGATTGTCGTGGAGAATTCTGCAGAGAAGCTTGCCTGCATTCTCATTGGAAAGATGTCCTCTGTCTCCTAAGATTCTCTGTTTCAGATAATAGGGATATTTTCCAACCTGCAGCATATGTATGTCATGGTTGGCTTCCAGAAGAACAGCATCCAGATTCTGAAGATTTCCAACAATATAATCGTTATATTTCCCAAGGTCCGTTGCAATACCTATTCTGCGGTCCCCGCATTCCACCCGGAATCCTGTGGGCTGTGCTGCATCGTGGGGGATGGTAAAGGGATGAATCTTAAGATCCTTGATCATAAAGGATTCATCTTCCCGGATTTCATGGATAATTCCCTCAGGTATGTCCCCCAGGTTCATTCTTGACATTGCATCTGCTGTTCCGCCGGTTGTATAAACAGGAATTCCGTATTTCCTTGCAAGAACGCCCAGGCCTTTAATATGGTCAGAATGTTCGTGGGTGACCAGAATACCGTCTATGTCCCTTGCCGTAAGATCCAGGGCATTCAGTCCCTGTTCAATACGTCTGCCGCTGATTCCCGCATCCACCAGAAGATGAGTTTCTGCAGAGCCTACATAAATGCAGTTTCCGCTGCTTCCACTGGAAATACTACACAGTCTCATATTTATTTATTCCTTCCTCAATCTGCTTCCAGGTTTCCCCAAGATCATTATTATTCTCAATTATATAATCTGAGTGGCTGTAAAAATAATCTTCTGATGCCTGGCTGGCTATAATACCTGCAGATTTTTCTCTTGTATATCCTCTGTCTTTCATAAGTCTGTGAATGCGGATCTCCTGGTCTGTATGGATATACCAGACTACATCACAGAACTCCTCATAATGATCTTCAAAAAAAAGCGCAGCTTCAACCACACAGATCTTCTGTCCCTGCTGTTTTTTTAAAGACAGCTGTCTTCGGATATACTTCTTCACTGCCGGATGAATAATATGATTTAACCTGTCAAGCATATCCGGATGTGAAAATACTACATCCGAAACCTGCCTGCGGTCAATAGTTTTATCGTTTTTTATCACTTGTTTCCCAAATAGTGCAATCACAGGCTCATAACATTCATGACCGGGTTCCATAACAAGATGTCCGATTTCATCTGCCTTTATCACATATGCATGGTGTTTTTTTTCAAGGTAATCAAGAACTGTGCTTTTTCCGGCTCCCACACCGCCGGTTACTCCTATCGTTATCATTTATTTCGCCTCATACCAGTTATTTCCCTGGTGCATATCAACTTCCAGATCCACCAGAAGATGTGCGGCACCTTTCATTTCTTCCACAAGAATACGGGAAACTATAGGAATCTCATCTTTATGTGTTTCCACCAGAAGTTCGTCATGAACCTGGAGGATAAGCCGTGATTTCAGTTTCTCATCCCTGAGGCGCTGATAAACACGGTTCATGGCAATCTTGATAATATCAGCAGCTGTCCCCTGAACAGGAGAATTCATAGCTACACGTTCCCCAAAAGATCTCTGCATAAAGTTATTGGACTTCAGTTCAGGTACAGGCCTTCTTCTTCCAAACAGAGTAGTTACGTAACCCAGTTTTTTTGCCCTGTCCACCTGTCCATCCAGGAATTCCTTGATTCCCGGATAGGTTTCAAAATATTTATCAATATATTCAGCTGCCTCTTGCCTTGTAATGCTCAGGTCCTGACTCAGGCCAAAGGAACTGATTCCATACACGATACCGAAATTAACAGCCTTGGCATTTCTTCTCTGAAGAGGAGTGACCTCATCAAATGGCACATGGAACACCTGGGATGCAGTTAATCTGTGTATATCCTGAGACTCCCTGTATGCCTTTATAAGCACCTCATCTCCTGACATATGTGCCAGGACACGGAGCTCAATCTGAGAATAATCCGCATCCAGGAAAACATAATCCTCTTCCGGAACGAAAACCTTACGGATCAGCCGTCCTAATTCCATCCTGACAGGTATATTCTGAAGATTGGGCTCTGTACTGCTGATACGTCCGGTAGCCGTAATAGTCTGATTAAAAGTGGAATGAATCCTTCCATCCCGCTCAATTACATTGGCAAGGCCATCTGCATAGGTAGATTTTAATTTCGCAACCTGCCTGTACTCCAGAATATTTTTGACAATGGGATAGTCCGGTGCAAGCTTCTCCAGAATATCTGCCGCAGTGGAATATCCTGTTTTTGTTTTTCTTCCTCCCGGTATTCCCAGCTTCTCAAACAGGATCACGCCCAGCTGTTTGGGAGAGTTAATATTAAATTCTTCTCCAGCCTGTTCCCATATGATTTTTTCCAGTTCCCCAATCCGTACAGTTAACTTCTCCCCATATTTCTTCAATTCCTCTCCTTTTACACGGATTCCACATTTTTCCATAGAATCCAGGGTAAAAATAAGAGGAAGTTCTATTTCCGTATAAACTTTCCACATTCCTGTTTCCTGAAGCTTCTGACACATTGGCTCTCTACAGGCAAGAGCTGTATATGCCATATAGCAGGCACATTTTTCAAGTCCTTCTCTTTTCTCCAGATTGGCCTGGCTCCATGATAATTTGCCCGTAAGTTCTTCCTTCGACGGTACCGTTTTTCCATTTAAATATTCCCGTGCCATATCTTCATATACATAGGATGACTTTAACGGATTTAACAGATAAGCTGCCACCCCTGCATCAAAAACAAACGATGGATTCTCAATCTTTACATGCTTAAGCATAGCCTTAATGTCCAGAGAGCAGATCATCTGAAGTTCTTCTATCTTGCCACAGAGGTATTTTTCAGTAACAAGTCCTTCAGCCGGAATATAATAGATTTCCTTATCATCCAGTGCCACAGCA
>JAQYGS010000111.1 GCA_028722515.1 Clostridia bacterium
CCCACAATCCTGCCCCGAATTCGGATATCGTGGGACATACGTCCCACTTTTATCCTCATTTGGGGCGGGTCAACAAGTCATAAAACCACTTATGTGCAAGCACAATGTGGTTTATGACCTTTTGACCCTGGTATCATATAATATGAAAACAGATTGAGAGTATATGAAAAGGAGTTGTCTATTATGAACAGAAATAGAAAAAAAGCAGTAACAGCTACAGTTGCAGCGGGAATGGCTGTTGTTCTTAGTACAGGTTCTGTGATGGCTGCAGCCCAGACAGGAACGGATCAGATCGCAAAAGAAGAAACTGTATATGTCAATACAACAGCACAGGGAGAAGTAAAAGATGTTACCGTTTCAGATTGGCTGCAGAATTCGGGAGACATTTCTTCCGGAAAGATTCAGGATTCTTCTGATCTTAAGGAAATAAAAAATGTAAAAGGAGACGAGGAGTATACTCAGAATGGTGATGAGCTTACCTGGGATACTGATGGAAAAGATATTTATTATCAGGGAAAAACAGATAAAGAACTGCCAGTTTCTATGAACATAGAATATTACCTTGATGGAACCAGTATATCTCCGGAGGATCTTGCCGGAAAAAGCGGACATTTAAAAATACAGGTATCATATGAAAATAAGTCAAAGATAACAAAAAAGATCAGTGGAAAAGATGAAGAAATTTATTCACCGTTTGTTATGGTAACAGGAATGATTCTTCCAACGGATAATTTTTCCGATATTACTATTGATAACGGCAAAGTTGTATCAGATGGAAAGAGAAATGTTGTAGTAGGAATTGCAATGCCAGGTCTTAAGGAAAGTCTTGATCTTTCTTCAGATATGGAAGACGTTGTTGAAATTCCTGAGAATTTTACTGTTGAAGCAGAAGTAACTGACTGTGAGTTAAGTTCTTCCTTTACAGTTGCTCTGACAGATGTTTTTGACAGTGTTAATCTGGACGAAGCAGATGGGCTGGATGATCTGAAGGACTCTGTGAATGATCTTTCAGATGCTGCAATAGAGCTTATAGATGGCACCAGGAAACTGTATGACGGTACAGATACATTAAATGATAAGTATAAGGAATTCTATAATGGAATTGCTTCTCTGAAATCTGGAGCCGGTGAATTAAGTGACGGTGCAAAAAGGCTGGATGATGGTGCATACAGGCTGGATAAAGGGGCACAGCAGCTGACTGATGGAGCTTCTCAGCTGAAAAGTGGAGTATCAGCATATACATCCGGAGCTGATACTTTATCATCAGGTATAAAACAGTATACCTCAGGTGTTAATACTCTTGACGGGAAGATGGATGAATATCAGGCAGGAATGCAGGATTTAAATAATGGAGTAAATGCTTATGTGGCAGGAGGCAATCAGCTTGCAGGAGGAATTAAGGATTATGTAAATGGCTCCCTGACGCTGACTGACGGAATGAAACAATATATTGAAGGGGCTACCCAGCTTGCAGGGGGCGTGAGTCAGTATATTGGAGGAATTAAGAGCCTTACAGAAGGAATTGGACAGATTGTGCCGGGAATCAGTACAGCAGTTGCAGGAATCAGTACTGCTGCAGATAAGATGTCTGCCCTGGCTTCTCAGATTGATCCATCAGCAATTCAGAGTCTGGATAAAAATGTAACTGCATATACTTCAGGGGTTTCTCAGTTTAACAGTAAGGTAAAAGAGTACATTGCAGGTGTAGAGCAGTTGTCAGCAGGACTTGAAGAGCTTCAGAGCAAGTTAGAAGCTTTTGGAAATTCTTCCCCGGCTGCTAAGGTAAGTGAAGAAACTGCTAAAATGTCCGGATATCTTAACAGCAGTGCATCTACTATGAACAGTCAGGCTGATGCCATAGAAAACTGGATCAGTGATTCTCCTTCTGTTTCTGTGGATGCTTCTTCTGTGGAAAGCGGCCTGTCTTCAGTAAACAGTAACCTTTCAAACGCAGAATCTGCATTGAATAATATAGATTACAGTAATATGGATGAGAATACGGCAGCGGCTGTACAGGCAGCGGTGGACAGTGCTCTTGGTGCCGTGCAGGCAGCACAGGAAAGTGCTTCCGGAATCGATACCTCCACTATTACAGTATCTGCACAGGATACTTCAAAACTGCAGGGAATCGCTGATAAACTGAGAAGTGCATCAAATACTGCATCCTCAGAAGCGGATGCAGAAAAAGAAGCAATTGAGGGCCAGCTTCAGGCATTGCAGCAGCAGCTTGTGGCTATGAGCTCAGGTTTGGCAGAAGTTAAAACAGCTGTTGCACAGCTTTGCTCAGGAGCACAGGCTTTGACAGCAAATGACAGTGCTATGCAGGGAAGTGGAGATCAGCTTGCAGCATTAGGCAGCCAGCTGGCTCAGGGAATCAGTTCAATGAATTCCCTCTTTACGCAGATGGGAAGTCAGCTTCCTGCAATGCTGGAAGGAGTAAAACAGCTTAAGGCAGGATCGGCTCAGCTTACTGAAGGTAATAAATCACTTCAGGATGGATACTCAAAATTTGCCAAGGCGGATACAGAAAAGATAATTGCCGGAGCAGACTCCCTGATACAGTCTTCAAAGACACTGACAAAAGGTATAAATAAGCTTCTGGGGAATAAAAATGCCAATGCCAATGCCCTCCTAAATGGTTCCGCTACTCTTCAGGGTGCAAAAGAAAGCCTTATAAACGGTATGTCTCAGATCAGCAAGGCAACAGGACAGCTCTCTGCCGGTGTACAGACTCTGGCATCTAACAGTGGAGCTTTATACAGTGGAGCGGACGAACTTTCTTCAAACAGTCCTCAGCTTAACAGTGGAGCATCAGAACTTGCTGAGGGAGCAAAAAGCCTTGCAGACGGAACCGGAAGTTTAAGAGAAGGCACAACAAGTCTTGTCTCCGGTGCCAGAGAACTAACGGATGGAACAAAAGAGCTTTCTGACGGCAGCGATCAGCTTAAGGATGGAATTCAGGAACTGAAGGATGGAGCAAAAGATCTGAAAAAAGGCCAGAAAAAATTCTACAAAGAAGGTATCAAAAAACTGAATGATGCAGTAAAGGGAGACCTTCAGGATATCCTTGACAGATTTGAAGCTATTCAGTCAGATGATGTAATGTATACAACATTTACTGACAGAGCAGACGAAATGGACGGAAGTGTTAAATTTATCTTTGAAACAGATCCCATTGAAGTTCCGGATGAAGAAGATTAAAAATATTAAAAACATTAAAACAGGAGGAAGGTGCTTCCTCCTGTATTGCTTCTGGAATAACTTTCTGTTATAATGTCTGAGTAATGTTGAAAACAGAAAGCGTCAGGTGATTGAATGCAGAAAACAAAATCACACAATCAGGCATTGGCTCCTCTTTCGGTAAGGAGTAAAGCTACAAGAAGAAAAAAAACTGATTTTTATGATTACAGTCTTGTGGCTGTTATTATTCTGCTGATTTGTTTTGGACTGATAATGCTATACAGTACAAGTGCATATATGGCTGAAATAAAATTCGGTGATGATATGCATTATTTTAAAAAACAGGCTGCTATCAGCATTGTTTGTATTGCAATAGCACTTGTCATCTCAAGGATTGATTATCACATTCTGACTCATTTTACTACAGTGCTGTATTTTGCCGCATTAGGTCTTATGCTTCTGGTTAAAACACCTCTTGGAACTTCGGCAAATGGTGCACAGAGATGGCTGCAGATCGGACCGATTGGATTCCAGCCTTCCGAGCTTGCCAAGATTGCGGTTATTGTATGTATTCCATATATGATCGTTAATATGGGACGCAGAGTAAAGACTCTGAAGGCTTGTATGGTTCTTCTGGCCTGGGGAGCGCTTCTGGCAGCAGGTGCTTATCTTTTTACAGAGAACTTAAGTACAGCGGTAATTATTTTATGTATCACTCTTGGACTGATTTTTGTTGCACATCCCGATACTAAGAAATTTATTATTGGTGCTGCAGTGGTAATTGCTTTAATTGCTGCAGTGGTATTTTTTTTAAATGCCACAGTCAGCGTGGACAGCAATACCAGTTTCCGTCTCCGCCGTGTGCTTGTGTGGCTGCATCCGGAGGATTTTGCGGATGGCGCAGGTTATCAGACACTTCAGGCTTTATATGCCATAGGTTCCGGAGGCTTTTTTGGCAGAGGACTTGGCAACAGTATTCAGAAGCTGGGCAGTGTTCCGGAAGCTCAGAACGATATGATCTTTTCTATTATATGTGAGGAACTTGGAATTTTTGGAGGACTTATCGTACTGTTTCTGTACGGTTATCTTCTTTACAGGCTGCTCTTTATTGCTCAGAATGCACCGGATATGTTTGGATCTCTGATGGTCAGCGGTATTTTTATCCATATATCTCTTCAGGTTATTCTGAATATAGCTGTAGTAGTTAATCTTATACCTAATACAGGAGTTACGCTTCCGTTCATCAGTTACGGAGGCACGTCCATTGTGTTCCTTATGGCTGAGATGGGACTTGCACTCAGTGTAGCCCGCCAGATAAGGTTTAAGGATTAAAGGTCAATATAAAAAGTTCTTGACAAAAAGAGCTGAAGAATATATACTTTGAGCATCAAAATATCTTTAATTATAAATTATACTGATATAAAGGAGAAAAAGAAATGTTAGAGAAAATGAGCAAAATGATTGCAGAACAGTTAAACTGTGAAGCATCGGAAATTACGGCAGAGACTTCATTTAAAGATGATCTGGGAGCTGATTCCCTTGATCTTTTTGAACTTGTTATGGCTCTTGAAGATGAATATAATATTGAAATTCCGGCAGAAGATCTTTCAGAAATGAATACAGTAGGGGATGTGATGGAATATCTGAAGGGAAAAGGCGTGGAATTATAAAATGTGGATAGAATCTCTCCGAATACAAATAAAGATAATTCGGAGGGATTTTTTATGTGATAAAAAGGAAGATCCGGAATATAAAATCCTTCTGTACTGTTTTGGATGATTGTGATATATTAGAATATATAGAAGTTCTGAATTTTGTCAATGAACATTTAAGATAGTATTTTTTTTATTAAAATACAGGAGGAATTCGTATGGACAAAAAATATGATGAGAAACTGAAATGGCTCAGGGAAACCATTGACAAAAGCCAGTATCTTGTCAGTCTGGTAGGGGTCGGCATCAGCACCCAATGTGGATGCACCAATTACAGAGAGGAGAATGACGCATACCGGTGTGAGGAAAAATACGGGTATTCACCGGAAGAAATGTTCAATGCTTCATTCTTTAATACCAGGCCGGAGCTTTTCTATAAGTTCTATAAAACGGAAATGCTCAGAGAGCTTGGAGAAGTGGAAGATGGACTTTATGCCTTGAAAAGGCTGGAAGATCAGGGAAAATTAAAATGTATCATTACCAGGGATATTTTTTCTCTTCCAAGGCGGGCAGGCTGTAAGAATGTATATGAGCTCCATGGAAGCGTTTTTGATAATATCTGTCCTCATTGTAAAAAGCATTATTCTGCAGAATATATAAAGAACTGTAATGGTCTGCCCAAATGTGATAACTGTGGTACAGTCATACGTCCCGGGGTTTCTCTGATCGGTGAGATGGTAGATAATGCATTGATCTCCAATGCTGCATCAGAGGTTCAGAAAGCGGATACGCTTCTTGTTATGGGATGTAACCTGAAATCTATGCTTGCAGAGATCTTTCTTAAATATTTTGAAGGCCAGAGGCTCATTCTTCTTAATGATCAGGAGCATTTTGCAGACTGCAAGGCCGATTTGGTAATATATGGAAAACCTGTGGACATTTTAGCGGATTTAGGTATATAATACCATCGATAATCCTTTGAATGAAAATTAAAACAGGAGAGTAAGAAAATATGAGCAAGATAAGGACAAGATTTGCACCAAGTCCCACAGGCAGGATGCACGTTGGAAATTTAAGAACAGCATTGTATGCATATCTGATCACCAAGCATGAAGGGGGAGATTTTATCCTTCGTATTGAGGATACGGATCAGGAACGTTATGTGGAAGGTGCTGTGGATATTATATACCGGACACTGGAGAAGACAGGGCTGCTTCATGATGAGGGACCTGATAAGGATGGAGGATATGGTCCATATATTCAGAGTGAACGACAGGCACAGGGAATATATCTGAAATATGCAGAACAGCTTATTGAGCAGGGAGATGCATATTACTGTTTCTGTGGCAAGGAAGAGCTGGAGAATATGAAACGGGTGGTAGGAGACAAGGAGATTTCCATTTATGACAAACGTTGTCTCAGACTATCGAAAGAAGAAGTACAGAGGCGCCTTGACGCGGGAGAGCCTCACGTGATCCGTTTCAATATGCCCACAGAGGGTACTACCACATTTCATGATGTGATCTATGGTGATATTACTGTAAACAATGAAGAAATGGAGGATCTGATCCTTATCAAATCCGACGGATATCCTACTTATAATTTTGCCAATGTGGTAGATGATCATTTGATGAAAATCACTCACGTTGTAAGAGGAAATGAATATCTTTCTTCAGCTCCGAAGTACAATCGGATTTACGAGGCTTTTGGATGGGATATTCCTGTTTATGTCCACTGTCCTCTGATCACGGATGAGACACATCAGAAGCTTTCCAAGAGATGCGGTCATTGTTCCTATGAAGATCTTCTGGAACAGGGGTTCCTTTCAGAAGCTGTGGTAAATTATGTGGCACTTCTTGGATGGAGTCCGGCTGATAACAGGGAGATTTTCTCTCTTGATGAGCTGGTGAAGGCATTTGACTATCATCATATTAATAAGTCGCCGGCTGTTTTTGATATGGGTAAACTTCGCTGGATGAACGGAGAATATATCAAGAAAATGGACCCGGAAGCCTTCTATGAGAAAGCTCTTCCTTATATGAAAGAAGTACTGAAGAAGGACTATGATTTTCATAAGATAGCGGGAATGGTTCAGACAAGGATTGAAACATTCCAGGATATCCCTGAACTGATCGGATTTTTTGAGAAAGTTCCGGAATACGATTCCTCAATGTATTGTCATAAAAAAATGAAGACAAATGAAGAATCATCCCTTACCGTATTGAAAGAAATACTTCCGGTTCTGGAAGAACAACAGGACTATTCCAATGATCCTTTATATGAGAGGCTTATCAGCTTTGTAAAGGAACATGGATATAAGAATGGTTATGTAATGTGGCCTCTTCGTACTGCAGTGTCAGGAAAACAGATGACACCTGCAGGAGCTACCGAGATTATGGAGATTATTGGGAAAGATGAGACCATCAGCAGAGTAAAAGCAGCAATATATAAATTAAGTAAATAATCAGTATGAAAAGAAATCCATCTCAAATCCGGGCAATCGCTCATCTGTCAGGGCCAATGATGGTCCTGGCAGGCCCCGGTTCGGGGAAAACTTCCGTTATTGTGGAGAGAACTGCATATATGATCACTAAGGGGAAGATTCCGGCTTCTTCTATTTTAGTTGTAACTTTTTCCAGAGCAGCGGCAATAGAAATGAAAGAGCGGTTTTTAAAATTTGTGAACAGGGACAGAAGTGACGTGACTTTTGGTACTTTTCACGGAATTTTTTATGGGATTCTTAAGGTGTCCTATGGTCTGACGGCAGCAAACATTCTTTCAGAAGAAGAGAAATACAGCATACTGAAGGAAATGACAGAACGATATGCACCTGATATGGCGCAGGAAGGGGATTTTACAGAGGAGATAGCAAGGGAGATCAGCATCGTAAAGGGAAACGATATCTCACCGGATAATTATTATGCTTCCTGTTGTTCAGACCAGGTTTTCAGAGAAATCTATTCCGGCTATCAGCAAACATTAAGAACAAGACGAAAACTGGATTTTGATGATATGATTTTATCCTGTTATGAACTATTTAAAAAGCGAAGGGATATACTGGATGCATGGAGAAAGAAATTCAGATATATTCTTGTTGATGAATTTCAGGATATTAACAGCCTTCAGTACAAAATATTACGTATGCTTGCAGCACCATTGGATAATCTGTTTATTGTGGGGGATGATGATCAGTCCATTTATCATTTCCGGGGTGCCAGACCTGAAATTATGCTGAATTTTACCAAAGATTATCCAAAAGCAGACAGAGTTCTCCTTGATGTGAATTACAGATGCAGTGGAAATATTTTAAGCACTGCAATGAATGTTATTTCATACAATACACATCGGTTTGAAAAAAAACTGTCTACGCCAAACGAAGCCGGTGTACCTGTTATGTGCATGGAATTTGAAAACCCAAGGGAAGAGGCAGTCTACATAGCGGCACAACTGAAAAAAAGGCTGGATAAGGGAGAGGATATTGAGGATACCGCAATCCTTTTACGAACCAATCAGGAAACAGAAAATGTTGTGAACGGTCTTTTGGAGTATCAGATACCTTTTACACTGAAAGAACAGCTTCCTAATCTCTTTCATCACTGGATCTGCAGAAATATTCTGGCTTATCTGCATATGGCTGCAGGAGACAGAAGCAGGAAAACATTTCTGGAACTGATGAACCGGCCAAACAGATATATTTCCAGAGAGGCACTTACAGATTCCACCATCAGTTTCTCTAAACTCAGAGAATACTATAAAGATAAGGACTGGATGTGTGACAGGATCACAACTCTGGAAACACATCTTAAAATTTTAAGCACTCTTTCTCCCTATGCTGCCATAAATTTCATAAGAAAAGGCATTGGCTATGAAGAATATCTTAAAGAGTATGCCGGTTATCGTAAAATAAAGCCGGATGACCTTCTGGAAACTCTGGACAGAATACAGGACAGTGCAAAGGGAATGAAAAACCTGAAACAGTGGGAAGACTATATAAAGGAATATACTGAGAAACTGGAAGAACAG
Organism: Clostridia bacterium; assembly: GCA_028722515.1. Classification (GTDB taxonomy): domain Bacteria; phylum Bacillota; class Clostridia; order Lachnospirales; family Lachnospiraceae; genus Blautia_A. The sequence continues at coordinate 8,856 of JAQYGS010000111.1, forward strand.
GCGAAAAAGCAGCGGGGAAAGAAAGAAGGAGTTACAATTTCCACTCTTCACGCAGTCAAAGGACTGGAATTTGACAGGGTATATATTCTTAATGTTAATGAAGGAAGTATTCCTTACAGAAAGGCTGTTCTGGAAGAAGCAGTAGAGGAAGAGAGAAGATTGTTTTATGTAGGGATAACACGTGCAAGGAAAAAGCTTGCTCTGTGTTATGTAAAACGTCAGTATGAAAAAGAACGGGAGCCTTCCCGTTTCCTTGAGGAGACAGGATTAATATGAATAAGGGAATAATTTATTACACAAAAATAAGAGATGAGTATGAAGGCTGTCATATGGAACATATGATAGGAGAGGAGCTTCTTAAGACAGGGCTGAAACAGGAATACGGGCTTAACCTGAAATATGAGCCAAGAGCAGAGGGAGAACATGGGAAACCTTTTCTTTCCCTTCGTCCTTCTCTGCATTATAATATAAGCCATTCGGGGAAGTATGTATTATGTATCCTGGCAGATCAGGAGGTTGGTATAGATGTTCAGGTTCATAAAGATGTAAACTATGATAAGCTTCTTAACCGTATGGTTTCTGAAAATCTGAAGCGTGAGATACTTAACAGTGAAGATGTAAAGAAAGCTTTTTTTGAACAGTGGGTGTTAAGGGAAGCTTATATCAAATGGACAGGTGAAGGATTATCCAGAGATATGCGGACCATTCCTTTTAATGAGGGAAAAAGAATGCTTCTGCAGTTTAAGGAAGGATACAGCTGTGCTGTATGGTCTATGAAGCCCATGGAAATCCGCTGGGAGTATGCAGATATTATTTTGGAATGAAAGTGACTTAAATGGACAGACAGACAAAAAGGGAAATCAGACAACTGGTATTGAAAATATTTGTGGTCTTTCTGACCCTGCTGCTGGCATTTCTTGGATACGCAGTTGTATACAGGAAAAGGACGGAACCACCGGCAAAGCATATTGTGACAAATCAGGATGCTGCAGTATATTCCCTGAAAAAACAGATTAGGAAACTTTCCCGGAGAGAAGAACTTATCGCTTTTGCCTTTGATGACAGGAAGGATGAAAAAGAATATGGAACTTATATAATTCCAGGACTTAAATATACCAGAACTTTTCTTAATGTCCAGGGTAGTGAACCGGCAGTATGTACTTCCATGACGCCCCAGGGTCTTGCTGTAACCCCGGACTATCTTTTGATCAGTGCTTACTGTCATACGGGAAAACACAATTCTGTAATTTACGTCATAAATAAAGAAACCCACCGTTTTGTAAAGGAAATCGTTCTACCGGGACTTCCTCATGTGGGAGGACTGGCTTATGATCCGGATCATGATATGCTGTGGTATTCCTCAAATACAAATGGAATTGCACAGGCGGTGAGTATTACAATGGATGCGGTAAGAAATTATAATTATAAAGATGATAAAATGCCCGTTCAGGTCAATCAGATCTGCAGCCTTTATGGAATTGTAAGGGATTCTTTTATGACATTTTATAAAGGATGTCTTTATGTAGGATGTTTTAAAAAATTTACCAACAGTACCATTGCCAGATATGCTGTGGATAATGAGGGTAATCTTGTCAATACCTTTAAAGAAGAGCTTGGAATGACTTTTGAAATGGCTGTTCCTCTGGATTATTCTACTATATCCCAGCAGGCCCAGGGAATGGCTTTTTATAATGATAAGCTCCTGCTTTCTCATTCCTACGGAATCCTGCCTTCCAGAGTAGTATTTTATGAGCAGTCGGATAAAAGACTGTATGTTAATGAAAATTCCGCAAAGAGTTATCGTTTTCCGGAAATGATCGAACAGATTGCAGTGGAAGGTGATAATCTGTATGTTCTTTTTGAGTCGGGAGCTTACGCGTACAGAGGCTATGTGGGAAATGTAGTTGACAGAGTACTGAAGCTAAGTCTTCCCAAAATGGAAGAGTATGAAAAGAGTAAAATGTCTTAACAGGAATAATGGTACTAAAATAAGATTGTCCACATATATTAACTGTAGGAGAGGTGAGACACATAGAAGCGCAGCAGATTGAAAACCTGTTTGCCGGCAATATCCGGCAGCTTTTAATGGATGCAAAGCTTGATTATGATAAATTATATGAGATACGTCTCCGTGTGGGAAGACCTCTGTTTCTTACTTATGACGGCGGGGAATGTTTCCTTCGTCTTCCAGGTAAGAAACAGTATATTGTTACCAGGGAGGATCTGAAAGAAACGCTGGAATATGTAAGCGGTTATTCACTGTATGCTTATGAAGATGAAATACGTCAGGGTTTTTTAAGTGTACAGGGAGGACATAGAGTGGGGATTACAGGAAAGGTCATTCTGGATGGAGGAAGAATAAGAGGAATGAAATATATTTCCTGTATCAATGTGCGGCTGGCGCATGAAATCCTTGGCTGTGCAGATAAGGTAATGCCTTACATCAGAAAAAAAGACTGGGTGGCAAATACTCTGATCATTTCTCCCCCAAGATGTGGGAAAACAACATTGCTTCGGGATGTGATCCGTCAGCTGAGCAATGGGTGGGCGGATACATCCGGTCTCACAGTAGGAGTTGTGGATGAAAGAAGTGAACTGGCAGGGTGTTATCAGGGAGTACCACAGAATGATCTTGGCATGCGCACGGATGTGCTGGACTGCTGTCCCAAGTCAGAAGGAATGCAGATGCTTTTGCGTTCTATGTCTCCTGATGTGGTAGCAGTTGATGAACTGGGATGTGAAGAGGACTTTAAGGCAGTTGAGTCTGTGATTCACTGTGGATGTAAGCTGATTGCTACGGCTCACGGAAACGATCTGGAGGATATTCTGGAACAGCCTTTTTTTTACAGGCTGCTGGGTGAAAATGTATTTGAACGTTACATTATCCTTGGAAAAAATGATCAGGCGGGAACTTTGGAAAAAGTTCTGGATGGAAAAGGAAGGTTATGCTTAAAGCCCTGGGATTGATTATGATTGTTGTCTCCGGTGCCGGGATAGGATATTCTCTCAGCATGGATCTTACAAGGAAAGAAAAACATCTTGAAATGCTGCTTAGAATGACTATCCTTTTAAAAGGAGAAATTCGCTATGGAAATGCGTCCCTTTATGATTCCTTTACCGGAGCAGCGGCAAAGATGCAGGGAGAATACAGGGAATTTCTCCTGGGTGTGGCAGAGGAAATGGGGAAACATAAAGGAGAATCCTTTGGAGACATTTTCCGTAAATGTGCTGGAAATCATTTTCAGAAAGAAGGACTGACTGAAGAAGAGAGAGACAGGTTTTATTCTCTTGGTGAACATTTGGGCTATCTGGATCTGGATATGCAGATGAAACAGCTGGAGCTGTTTGAAGAGGATATTGAATATTCCATAAAAAAACTGCAGAAGGATCTGCCTGCCAGAAAGAAGGCATATAGAAGCTTAGGGCTTCTTCTGGGTATTCTTCTTGCTGTGGTGGTTTGGTAACAGCAGGCGGAAAGGAGGGCTGTGTGGAGGTCAGTATAATTTTTAAGATTGCTGCCGTTGGAATCCTGGTTTCCGTTCTCTGCCAGATACTGAAACACAGCGGGAGGGAGGAACAGGCATTTCTGGTAAGCCTTGCAGGGCTGTTAATGGTATTGTTCTGGATTGTGCCATATATTTATGAATTATTTAAAAGCATTCAGAAATTGTTTGTATTATAAAGTTCATATGGCAGGAGGCAGACGAATATAATATGGATATTATAAAGATTTCAATGATAGGCGTGTGCGGAGTGATGCTTGGATTCATATTAAAAGGTATCAGACCGGAATACGCCTCTTTTATTACCATAGCCATTGGACTTATGATTCTGGGACTTGCTGTTGGAAAGGTATCATATCTCTTTGAAACGCTGAACAAATTAAAAGAGAGCCTGCCCATTGATGGCAATTATTTTGCTACACTGATCAAAATTATCGGAATTACTTATATTGGACAGTTCGCATCGTCTATCTGTAAAGATGCCGGTTATCAGGCAGTGGGAGCACAGATCGAGTTATTCTGTAAACTATCTGTGATGATTCTGAGTATGCCTGTTCTGCTTGCAATCCTGGATACGATTCAGGAGTTTATGGTATGAGACGAAAACAATGTAAAGGTCTGAGAATTTTTACTTTTATTCTGATAATTTTATGTATATCCTGTAGCATAGAAGGAGCAGCTGAAATTGTATACGCAGAAGAAAATGACACCACAGGGATTCTGCAGGAAGAGCTTATTGGAGAAATGGAATTTGATGAAATACAGAAAATGATGGATGAGCTGCTTGGAAACAACAGCTTCTCTTTTTCACAGGCATTGAGAAAAATAATGAATGGGGATCAGGTCCTTTCCAAAGAGACGGTGCTGGAATTGTTGCGCAGTCTTTTTTTTTTCGGGAATCGAACAGGAAAAGAGCCTTTTCTTTAAACTCCTTCTTCTCATATTGCTGGCAGCTGTTTTTTCTAATTTTGTGGATGTATTTGAAAACGGACAGATCGGGTCAGTCAGTTTTTATGTGGTATATCTTATTCTGTTTATGATGCTTATGGAAGCATTTTCCGGACTGAGTACATCCCTTTCCCGAACTTTAACCTGGCTGTCAGAATTTATAAAGATCCTTGCTCCTTCTTATTTTGTGGCTGTAACAGCTTCAGTGGGAGCTTCCACTGCTACAGTGTTTTACGAAGGAGCTCTTCTTATTGTGTGGGCTATTCAATGGATTCTCGTTAATTTTCTTCTTCCGGGAGCCAATCTCTGTGTACTGCTTAAATTAGTCAATCACCTTTCCAAGGAAGAAATGCTCAGTAAAATGGCAGACCTTATGGAAGTGGCAATTAACTGGACCATTAAGACTCTTGTAGCTGCGGCGGCCGGAATGGAGGTGGTAAAAAATCTGGTCGCTCCGGTCATGGATTCTCTGAAAAGATCGGCAATCGGAAAGACGGCAGGGGCGATACCTGGAATTGGAAATGCTGTAAACTCTGTCACGGAAATTATTTTAACGAGTGCGGTTCTTGTAAGAAACAGTCTGGGTGTAGTGATTCTTATCATCCTTATCCTGGCAGGAATCGGACCCATTATTCATTATGGATGTCTGTCTCTTTCCTATCGTTTTCTGTCCGCTTTGTCCCAGCCCATTTCGGACAAACGTATCGTAGGTGCACTTTCCACTATGGGTGAGGGATGTGCTTTGCTGTTAAAGATCCTTATGACTGCAGAAATGCTCTGTATGCTTACATTTCTTATATTGATGGCGGGCACAGGATAGGAGAGGACATGCCTGAAACATAAATAACAGGTGTAAAGGAGAGCAAATGAAAGAAGAACTATATCAATGGATTCGGAATCTGGCTGTATTTTATATTTTATTTACTGCAATCCTTCATCTGGTACCCAATGACAAGTATGAAAAATATGTCCGCTTTTTTATGGGACTTTTACTGATTTTTATGATGAGTACCCCTGTGTTTTCTCTTTTCGGAAAAAGACAGGAGCTTTGGGATAGTTTCCAGAAGAATTTTGAGATGGAAAATCTGAAAAAGGAAGAGCTGGAAATGAGAAATATTCAGAATCTTTATATGAAAAAAGGATATGAAACAGAGATCAGTGAAAAAATTACAGAGTGTTTAAAAAAGAGAGGAATAGAATGCTATAAAGCAGAAGTAAATATAGAAGGGGAAGAGATACGGGCAGTCATAAAGCTTTATACAGATCCTACACAGGAACAAAAAGGGAGGATTGCAGATGGACTCATGGAAGAATGCGGACTCAAAGAAGGAGAGTATCAGATCCAGGTTGTCGGGAATAGGCCGTAAGCAGTGGATAGTCTGGCTGCTTCTGGGACTTCTTCTGGCAGTAGCAGCTCTGCCGGTATCTCATAAGAAACAGAAAGATGATGGAATGCTATTTACTGAAACAGAAACTGCAGATGTTCAGAAAACAGAGCTGGAAGAAAAACTGGAGGCATTACTTGAAAATGTAGAGGGTGTAGGAAAAGTTCAGGTAATGATAATGACAGATGAAAAAAAGGATTCACAGGGGTTTTATGATTCAGGGGGTGTCAAGGTAACCGGTGTACTGATCTCGGCGGAAGGAGGAGATAATTCTGTAGTTGTTCGTGATATTCAGCAGGCAGTAATGGCATTATTTCAGGTTGAAGCCCATAAAATTAAAGTAATGAAAATGAAATGAGGAGAGTAGTGTGAAAAAAATCATCAAAAAAAATCAGGTGATCATCACCTCACTTGCAATTCTGATTGCAATAGCCGGATATCTGAATTTTGCAGATGTGGATCTGGGATTCAAGGATAAGGAGGCAAGTACAGACGGCACCAGTATTTTGGATGACACAAACTATGACCTCACTGATGAAACAGCCCTTCTGGATGAGAACGGGGCAGATGGCAGCAGTCAGGATACCAGTACTCCTGGGGAAGCCGTACTTACCGGTTCAACCGGATTTGCAGCTCAGGCAAAAGTGAGCAGGGAACAGATACGTTCACAGAATAAGTCAGATCTTCAGGATATTATCAACAATGAAGAACTGGCTGATGAGCAGAAACAGGAAGCAGTAAGTGCCATGGTAACAATGACTGAACTGACAGAAAAAGAAGCGGCAGCTGAAATGCTTCTGGAGGCCAAGGGCTTCAATGATGTGATCGTTAATCTTACAGGTGAAACAGCGGATATTGTTGTTCCGGATACAGAGCTTTCTGATGCACAGCGTGCCCAGATTGAAGACATTGTAAAAAGAAAGACAGGAATTGCACCGGAAAATATTGTGATCACTCCGCTAAATCAGAGTGAGGAAGAAGGTTCTGAGGAAACTTCCGGTGAAACAGCACCTGAACAGACTGATGCAGGAGAAGAAGACACACAGGCTTCTGCTCAGACCTATGAAGATACGGCAATTGATTCCACAGAAATTTATGACTGAGAAATTATTGCGTCTTACAACGCCTGTTGGCTCTTGACAGCGAAGCATTGCATATACTAGAATAGGAATGCTGTAAAAAATGGACGATTTTAAGACTGAGAAAATACAGGAGGCCAAACGTGTCTAAATATATAAACGAAATACAAAAGAGAAGAACTTTTGCCATAATTTCCCACCCGGATGCAGGTAAAACTACTCTGACTGAGAAATTTCTTCTGTATGGCGGAGCAATTAATCTTGCCGGAAGTGTAAAAGGAAAGGCAACAGCCCGCCATGCAGTATCGGACTGGATGGAGATTGAGAAAGAAAGAGGTATTTCTGTCACTTCATCTGTTCTGCAGTTTCATTATGAAGGGTATTGCATTAATATTCTGGATACTCCGGGACATCAGGACTTTTCCGAGGATACCTACCGAACACTTATGGCAGCAGATTCTGCGGTGATGGTCATTGATGGATCCAAAGGTGTGGAGGCACAGACCAGGAAATTGTTTAAAGTCTGCGTTATGAGGCACATTCCTATTTTTACATTTATTAATAAAATGGACAGGGATGCCAATGATACTTTTGATCTTCTGGATGAGATAGAGAAGGAGCTGGGCATTGCTACCTGTCCCATTAACTGGCCTATCGGATCAGGCAAGAAATTCCGTGGCGTTTACGACCGTAATACCAGGAAGATCCTGACATTTTCAGATACCCAGAAGGGAACGAAAGAAGGAAGTTTTCAGGAAATTTCTCTTGATGACCCCCAGTCAGATTATGTGATGGATCCGGAGCAGAAGGAACAGCTTCTGGAGGAGATTGATCTTCTGGATGGCGCCAGTGCCGATTTTGATCAGGAGCTGGTAAGCCAGGGCAAACTTACTCCTGTATTTTTCGGATCTGCTCTTACAAATTTTGGAGTTGAGACGTTTCTTGAACATTTCCTCAGAATGACCACATCTCCTCTGCCAAGAATAGCAGACTGCGGTCCTATTGATCCTATGGATGATGACTTTTCTGCTTTTGTATTTAAAATTCAGGCAAATATGAATAAGGCTCACAGAGACAGAATTGCATTTATGAGAATCTGCTCTGGCAAGTTTGATGCATCCCAGGAGGTGTATCATGTCCAGGGAGACAAGAAAATGCGTCTTCTTCAGCCTCAGCAGATGATGGCCCAGTCAAGACATGTAGTAGATGAAGCTTATGCAGGAGATATTATCGGAGTGTTTGATCCGGGAATCTTTTCCATAGGTGATACGATCTGTGCACCGGGAAGGAAATTTGCATATGAAGGAATCCCTACATTTGCTCCTGAGCATTTTGCAAGAGTCCGTCAGCTGGATACCATGAAAAGAAAACAGTTTGTAAAGGGAATAAATCAGATTGCCCAGGAAGGTGCCATTCAGATTTTTCAGGAATTTAATACAGGTATGGAGGAAATAATCGTAGGCGTGGTAGGTGTCCTGCAGTTTGATGTTCTGAAATACCGTCTGGAAAATGAATATAATGTTGATATCCGCCTTGAGCCTCTGCCCTATGAACATATCCGGTGGATTGCTAATAAAGAAGAGGTAAATGTGGACAAGATCGTCGGAACATCTGATATGAAGAAAGTAATGGATCTTAAAGGAAATCCACTGCTTCTCTTTGTTAATTCCTGGAGTGTGGGAATGACAGAAGACAGAAATCCGAATTTAATATTGACGGAATTCAGTAAATAACCCTTTTAATTTTACTGCTTATTTGGTATAATATACAAAGATTATGCAGACAGTGCTGTCTGAAAAAGAATTCCTTAGGAGGGTTTCGCATGGCTGAGAAAAGAATTACGTATAAAATACAGGATTTGGGCGGCATCGGCGAGGTTCAGATCGCAGACGAGGTGGTGGCGATCATAGCAGGGCTGGCTGCCACAGAAGTTGATGGTGTTGCTTCCATGGCCGGGAACATTACCAATGAGCTTGTAGGCAAGCTTGGAATGAAGAATCTGTCCAAAGGTGTTAAGGTAACTGTTATGGAGGGCGTTGTCACTGTTGATCTTACTTTGAATATTGAATTCGGGAAGAATATTCTGGAGACCAGTAAGAAGGTTCAGGAAAAAGTAAAATCGTCGATTGAAAATATGACAGGCCTGGAAGTTGCGGATGTGAATATCCGTATTGCAAGTGTGGATATGGAGAATGAAAAAGGAAAGTAACCCTTTCCTTTTTTCTGTACTTGAGGAGGATTTATGAGAAGAAGAGAGCAGAGAGAACATATTTTTAAACTTTTGTTTATGAGAGAATTTAACTCGGAAGACGAGATGAATGAACAGCTTTCTCTGTATTTTGACAGCCTTGGAGAACTTTCTGAGGAAGATCAGGAATATATGCGCAGTAAATATAACCATGTACTGGAGCATCTGGACGAGATTGATGAACTGCTGAACCAGACCAGTCACGGATGGAAGACAAAGAGAATGAGCCGGGTAGACCTGACAGCTCTTCGTCTGGCTGTATATGAACTGAAATTTGATCAGGATGTACCTGTAGGAGTGGCGATCAATGAAGCTGTCGAGCTGGCCAAGCGCTTTGGAGGAGAAGCCTCCGGTTCCTTTGTAAATGGAATTCTTGGCAAGATAGCCAATGGTGGAAGTGAAGATAAATCAGAATGAAAAATGCATATTCTGTTGGCCAGGTGAACCGCTATGTGAAGAATATGTTTACTCAGGATTATTTTCTGAGAAAGATTAATGTAAGAGGAGAAGTCTCCAATTGCAAATATCATCCAAGCGGTCATATTTACTTTTCACTGAAAGATGAAACTGGATTACTACGATGCATTATGTTTGCCGGTGACAGGAGAGGTCTGGCCTTTTCTATGAAAGATGGCGATAAGGTTATTGTGGGCGGTTCTCTTGATGTTTATGAAAAAGATGGCTCATATCGCCTGTATGCGAAAGAGATCACTCTGGAAGGAGCAGGAATCCTGTATGAACGTTTTCTGGCGCTGAAACAGGAACTGGAGGATATGGGACTTTTTGCACAGGAATATAAGCAGCCCATTCCCAGATATATCAAACGTCTGGGTGTTGTTACTGCACCTTCAGGTGCGGCTATTCAGGATATACGCAACATTTCTCTCAGAAGAAATCCGTATCTTCAGATCATCCTGTACCCTGCGCTTGTACAGGGGGAAGGAGCAGCAGAGAGTATTGTAAAGGGCATCCAGATGCTGGATTCTATTCATGTTGATGTGATCATTGTGGGAAGAGGCGGAGGTTCCATAGAAGATCTGTGGGCATTTAATGAAGAGATCGTTGCAAGAGCCATATTTGAGTGTTCAACTCCTGTGATTTCCGCTGTAGGACATGAGACAGATTTTACCATTGCTGATTTTGCAGCGGATCTTCGGGCTCCTACTCCATCGGCTGCTGCAGAGCTGGCTGTAGATGATTACAGAAGTGTGGTGGAATCCTTTTCATATTACAGGGACAGATTTTATCGGGCTATGAGTGGGAAGACGGATTATTTTTCCAGCGTGCTGCGTAATTATCAGACAAAGTTTTCCTATTTAAGTCCTCTAAACAGACTCAGGGAACAGAAACAACAGGCTGCTGATTATGAAGATACCATCTGCCAGGCAATGAGAGAAAAGATCCAGGAAAACAGACACAGGCTTTCTGTTTATCTGGAGCGCTTTACAGGATTATCTCCTCTTCGGAAACTGAATCAGGGATTCGGATATGTGGAAAATGCACAGAGAAAGACAGTAACAAGTGTAAAACAGGTAAAAACCGGGGATACCATATATGTATCATTAACGGATGGAACAATTGAAACAGAGGTTCGCAGCATTAAAACGGAGGAAAGAACAGATGGACAACCAGAACAATCCTGAAGAAATAAAAGAAGAGAAAACTCTTGAGGAGGCCTTTGAAGAGCTGGATATTCTGGCAGGCAGACTTGAAGACAGAAATACTTCTCTTGAAGACTCCTTTCGTCTGTATAAACAGGGTATGGAGCTTCTTAAATACTGCAATGAGAAGCTGGATACCGTGGAGAAAAAAATGCTGCAGTTAAATGAGGATGGGACGTTCAGTGAATTTTCAAGATGAAATAAAAGTCAGGACGGAAGAAACGGAGGAAATTATACGCAGATATCTTCCGGAAGAAGATGGTTTTGCCAGAACTATGGCACAGGCCATGAATTACAGTATGCTTGCGGGAGGAAAAAGGCTTAGGCCTATGCTTATGCGGGAGACCTACAGGCTTTTTGGGGGAAATGAGAAAGTTATAGAGCCTTTTATGGCAGGAATAGAGATGATCCACACCCATTCTCTCATACATGATGATCTTCCTGCACTGGATAATGATGATTACAGAAGAGGGAAACTGACTACTCATAAGGTGTTTGGGGAAGCCATGGGAGTGTTAAGCGGTGTTTCACTTTTAAATTATGCTTATGAAACAATGCTGCGTGCTTTTTCACTTTCTCAGGAAACAGACAGGGTGGTTCAGGCCTTGACTGTAATGGCAGAAAAGACAGGAATTCATGGTATGCTTGGCGGACAGAGTGTGGATGTGGAGAATGATGGAAAACTGATAGATAAAGGAATGCTGGATTATATTTATGAGAATAAAACATCAGCTTTGATCGAAGCATCTATGATGACGGGGGCAATTCTTGCAGGTGCAGATAAAAGTCAGATTTCCCTTGTGGAGAATGCAGCAAAAAATATAGGACTCGCCTTTCAGATTCAGGATGATATCCTGGATGTGACCGGAACAGATCAGGAGCTGGGCAAGCCGGTTCACAGTGATGAGAAAAACCATAAAGTAACATATGTAACTCTTCTGGGTATTAAGAAAGCATCAGAGAAGGCAGAAGAACTTACCCGGGAAGCCATAAGTCAGCTGAAAAGTCTTCAAAAAAATAATGAATTTCTGTTTATGATGGTTGAAAAACTGATCAACCGCAGAAAATGAAAGAAGGGTACAAATGATTCTGGATAAGATCAAAAAGCCTAATGACATTCATAAAATTCCACTGGAAGACTTTCCGAAGCTGGCAGAAGAAATAAGAGATTTTCTTATAAGCTCTGTCAGTGAAACGGGAGGTCATCTTGCGTCTAATCT
>JAQYGS010000112.1 GCA_028722515.1 Clostridia bacterium
ATGCCGGAGGACACGAAAGCGGGCATGATTCAGGCATTTCTTGATAGCTATGCAGGCGATACCGTCTGCTCCAAGCAGCTTTACAAAGAAGCCCTGAACCACGATTTTGACGAACCGAAACAATGGGAGATACGGGAAATCAACGAGATAATGAACCAGTGCGTCACCGGCTGGAAGTATTTCTCCAACCCCCGGATGTTTGCCGGGTACGGCAGGCAGAAGGGATGGGAACGGGAAAACGCACGGACAGAACCGGCAACGGACAGCGACAACGGGACGGAAAAAATCCCGGAGGGATTTACGCCGGTGCCGGAGCAGATGGAGCTTCCATTCTGAAAAAATCCGGGCAGGGACAGCCCGTTGCACACTCCGTTGCTATCCCGTTGCCGAGCCGGTTGCCGGGAAAAATCCCGTAACTGCGGGCTTTTCTCCCCTTTAACAACCAAAGCAACAGAAAAATAAAAGAAAAAGTATAAAATAACCCAGACGCCAGACAAGGATTAGTTCCAAGGTTTTTTGAAGCCCGTTGCCGGACTTCGTTGCCGCTATCCCCTGTCTGGCTTATTTCATGTATGGAGGACAACTGCCTATGGCGAAAAATAAAACAGAGATTCATGTCACCACAGTATTTGACGGCGAACTGGACGCTACGGACGTTTTCGTGAGCCTTATCGCACAGAAACACACCAGAAAAACAGATAAAGAATATCTTGCTAAAACGCAAGAAATGAGATATAATAAAGACGAGGTTCAAAGTGACCGTGTTCCGTCTGGATTGTGCGGGTAAACGGTTATGATGAACGGATTAGATTATGATGTGATTGGCACGGCGCTTGCTAGGGGATTCCGGGCAGCTATCTATTGCAGGCTCTCGAAAGACGATGACCTTCAGGGCGAGAGTGCCAGCATCGCAAACCAGCGGGATATGCTGGAAAAGTTCTGTGAAAAGCAGGGATGGGAGGTTGCGGCAGTCTATCAGGACGACGGCTTCACCGGCCTGAACATGGAACGCCCCGACCTGAAACGGATGTTGAAGGCCATTGAGCGGAAGCAGATAAACCTTGTCATTACGAAAGATTTATCAAGGTTAGGGCGGAACTACTTGCAGACCGGGCAGCTTATCGAGGACTTCTTCCCAAGGAACGGCGTGCGCTATATCGCCATGAATGACGGTATCGACACCATGCGGGACAACAACGACATTGCGCCCTTCAAAAATATCCTGAATGAGATGTACAGCAAGGATATTTCCAAGAAAGTCCATTCTTCCTATGTGCTGAAAGCCCAGAAAGGCCAGTTCACCGGCTGCCTTGCCCCCTTCGGCTACAAAAAAGACCCGGAGGACAGGAACCGCCTGCTGGTAGACGAGGAAACCGCCCCGGTTGTCCGGCTGATTTTCGGGTATGCGCTGGACGGCCACGGCCCCAACTACATCCGGCGCAGGCTGGAGGAAGAAAAGCACCCCTGCCCCACATGGTGGAACCGGCAGCGTGGGCACAGGAACATCCGCACCAAATGGGAGAAGAAAGACCCGGAGAATGGGAAATATATTTGGGATTTCTCCGTTATCAAAGAAATCCTGATGAACCCCGTCTACACCGGTGCAGTCGCTTCCCAAAAGACCGAGTACCGCTTTAAAATCGGCACTATCCGGGACAAGAAGCCGGAGGACTGGATTGTGGTGGAAGGGACGCATGAGCCGCTGGTGGACAAAAAGAGTTTTGCCATCGTGCAGGAGAAGCTGAAATCCCGCCAGCGGCCGGGGCAGTCCGGGGAGCCGAGCCTGTTTGCCGGACTTCTCAAATGTGGTGAGTGCGGAAAGTCCCTGACTGTCCGCTACACCAATGCCAAGCACCCCCAGAGGATTTATTCCTGCAAGACTTACAATGCCTTTGGGAAACAGCACTGCACCCAGCACCGGATTGATTATGACACGCTCTATGCCCTTGTGCTGAATAAAATCCGGGAGTGCGCCGCCGCTGCCCTGACCGACAGTGAAGCGGTGGCCGGGCGGCTGACCGACACCTGCGAAGCCGAGCAGAAAGGCCAGAGGGAAGCGATGGAGCGCACCCTTGCCAAAGACGAGGAACGGATTGAAGTGTTGGAAAAGATGGTGCTGCGGCTCTAGGAGGACATGGTTGCCGGACGAATCACAGACGCAAACTTCAATCTCCTGCTGGAAAAGACGCAGAAGGAACAGGCGGAATTAAAGGCAAAAGTCGAGAAAGGCAGGAAGCACCTTGCCGATGAAATCCGGCTTGCCGTGGACGCAAGGCAGTGGGTGGAATCCATACAGGAATACCGGGACATCACCGAACTGGACGCTTCCACCTTAAACCGCCTGATTAAAGAAATCGTTGTCCATGAAACCATAGGCAGCGATAAGACAAGACACATTTCTATCGAAATTCATTTTAATCTCAAACCCATACCGGAAGTGGAGCAGGTCACAGGCTGACCGCTCCCCGCTCCGGGGAGGTTCTTTAAAAACTCCATATATATTTCTTGACGTGCCGCCGCCCGCCAGAAAGCTGTATTGTTCCTACTAATTGGGGATAACACAGTTGATGGCGGGCGGTGGCATCGTACTGATTGGAATAAATCTGATTCCACAGCTTGCAACTTTGTTTGGATAAATAAATGGGTGGAATAACCGAAAAAATAACAGAGTTCATAAAGGATCTGCTAACAGGCTGGATCACATCAAACCTGGATACCATGTTCACCGATGTAAATACCAAAGTAGAAACGATTGCTACAGAGGTTGGGAAAACACCCCAAAATTGGAACAGTGGCATTTTTTCCATGATAAAAAATCTGTCGGATAATGTCATTGTCCCCATTGCGGGGATGATTATTACATTTGTACTGTGTTATGAGCTGATTTCCATGATTATGGAAAAAAACAATATGCACGATACGGATACGTTTATGTTTTTCAAATACATTTTCAAGATGTGGGTAGCGGTATATCTGGTTACTCATACTTTTGATATTGCGATGGCAATTTTTGATGTAGCGAATCATGTGGTATCTAATGCTGGCGGTATGATAACCGGTTCTGCATCTATTGATGTTACAGAAGCATTGAAAACACTTCTTGAAACGCAGATTGAAGATATGGGAATCGGAGAATTACTGGGGCTTGGTCTGGAAACGATGCTGGTCAGTTTATGTCTAAAAATCATATCAGTCCTGATTACCGTCATTTTATATGGACGAATGATAGAAATATATCTTTATGTCTCTGTGGCACCTATTCCGTTTTCAACATTTACGAACAGGGAATGGGGAAGTATTGGAAATAATTATGTGAAGGCATTATTAGCGTTGGGATTCCAGGGATTTTTTATGATGGTATGTGTTGCGATTTATGCAGTTCTGGTAAATGCTATTACAGTTGCGGATAATCTTCATACAGCTATCTGGTCAGTTGCAGCATATACAGTTATTTTATGTTTCAGCCTGTTTAAGACCAGTTCCCTGGCAAAATCAATCTTCAATGCACATTAGGAGGAAACAAGAATATGGCATATGTTCCAGTGCCGAAAGATTTTTCAAAAATAAAGACAAAATTAGCACTGAATTTAACTAAAAGACAAATTATATGTTTTTCTCTGGCAGGAATTTGTGGGGTTCCGGTCTATTTGCTGACAAAAGCAGGACTGGGAACAGATGTGGCAGCAACGCTTATGATCATAGTGATGCTGCCATTTTTCTTTTTTGCAATGTATGAAAAGGATGGATTTCCAGCAGAGAAAATATTGCTTCACATTATCCGGCAGAAATTTTTAAGACCTGGAATCAGGGTCTATCGTTCAAAAAACTTATATGATCGGATTATAGAGTACGATAAATTAGAGAAAGAGGGTGCATGGCTTGAGAAAAAGGCAAAAGAAGCCAGGGAAGCGAGAAATCCGTTCCATTTCTTTAAAAAAGCAGACCGAAAAAAATAAGAAACAGAAAACCGGACTTACGAAAGAGGAAAAAAAGCGTCTGAAAGAACTTCGGATGATAAAAGCGGAGAATCAGAAGAAGAGGAAGCCTTTTACAGCGCAGGATACGATTCCATATAAGGAAATATATAAGGATGGTATCTGCAGAACGGATGATAACTATTATTCAAAAATGGTGCAGTTCTACGATATAAATTACCAGTTAGCGCAGAATGATGATAAAGCGGCTATTTTTGAGAACTATTGTGAGTTCCTAAATTCATTTGACAGCTCTGTTGAGGTACAAATTACATTTCTTAATCAACAGGTGAATTTTGATGAGTATGCAAAAAATATTGATATTCCAGAGCAGGATGACTGTTTCAATGATATTCGGAAAGAATATTCGGATATGTTGAAAATGCAGCTTTCCAAAGGAAATAATGGGCTTGTAAAAACAAAATATATTACATTTTCCATTAAGGCGGATAATCTGCGAAATGCAAAATCCAGGCTGGAGAGAATTGAAGCCAGTGTATTGAATAATTTTAAGGTGATGGGAGCCATGGCAGAGCCTTTAAATGGGGTAGAACGTCTGAAAATTCTGCATGATGTGATGAATATGGACACAAAAGAATCTTTCCATTTCCATTATGGGATGGTTGCAAAAACAGGTCTGCAGACAAAAGACTTTATTGCACCTACCGGATTTGATTTTCGCAATGACAGCTATTTTCGGATGGGACAGACTTTTGGATGCGTGTCATATTTACAGATTACATCACCAGAACTTACGGATAAACTGCTGGCAGATCTGCTGGATCTGGAAGAGAATCTTATCATCAATATGCACTTGCGTCCCATTGATCCCAAGGCAGCTATTAAAAGTCTGAAAAGTACGCTGTCAAATATTCAGAAAATGAAAATTGAAGAACAGAAGAAAGCGGTCAGAAGCGGATATGATATGGATATTATTCCAACGGACATTTCTACATACGGAGAGGATGTGGAGGGATTGCTCAATGAAATCCAGTCCAGGAATGAGAAACTTTTTGAACTTACTTTTTTGCTGATGAATACAGCGGACAATAAGAGAAAACTGGACAATATTGTGTATCAGACGGCAGGAATTGCCCAGAAATATAATTGTAATATACGGAGACTTCAATATCAGCAGGAACAGGGACTTGTGGCATCACTACCACTGGGAATGAACCAGACTGGAATACAGAGAATTATGACTACGACTTCTACAGCAATCTTTGTTCCGTTTACCACACAGGAACTTTTCCAAGGCGGTGAAGCTCTTTACTATGGCTTAAATGCACTGTCAAACAATCTCATTATGGTGGATCGGAAACGATTGAAAACACCTAACGGCCTGATTTTGGGTACTCCTGGTTCCGGTAAGAGTTTTGCAACGAAAAGAGAAATTCTCAATGTTTTCCTGATTACAGACGATGACATTATTATCTGTGACCCGGAGGGAGAATATTTTCCGCTGGTAAATGCCTTAAATGGTGAAGTTATTAAAATCAGTGCAAAAAGTAATGATTACATCAATCCTATGGAAGTGAACCTGGATGTTATTTATCATCCGGAGAAATACAGGATTAATGGCGATGTGGAGGATATTGATACCATTATTGCTGATAAAGCAGAGTTTATCACATCTTTCTGCGAGGTCATTATGAAGAAACCTCAAAATGCAGAATTAAATGGTGATGAGGTTTCCATGATTGACCTGTGTGTAAAAGACATTTATAAAAAATATCTTTACAATGATCCAAAACCGGAAAATATGCCGACTTTGCAGGATTTCTATGAACGTCTGAACTTTTATGCACCAGATAAACCAGCAGCACAGAACATTGCCAACAGTCTGCAGTTGTATGTAACAGGATCGCAGAATGTATTTAACCATCGAAGTAATGTCGATACGCAGAACAGAGTGGTATGCTTTGATATCCGGGAACTTGGAACCACACTACGAAAAGCAGGGATGTTGATTGTCCAGCATATGGTTTGGACAAGAGTATCACAGAACCGCAGTCGCAGGAAATCAACCCGTTATTATGTGGATGAATTTCACCTTTTGCTGAACCAGCCACAGACTGCTAATTATTCTATTGAAATGTGGAAGAGATTTCGTAAGTGGGGTGGAATCATTACAGGAATCAGTCAGAATGTAACAGATTTTCTTGGCTCTCTGGCAGTAGAAAGTATTGTGGGAAACAGTGATTTTATCCTGATGTTAAATCAGCACAGCGGGGATCAGAAGATCCTTGCGGAGAAATTGAATATTTCCAAGCATCAGATTTCTTTTGTAAATAACAGTAATGCAGGAGAAGGGCTGCTTTTTTACGGAAATGTAATCATACCTTTTGCAGACAGATATCCGCAGGATACCAGAACCTATGCTTTGATGAGTACTAAACCGGATGAGATTCAGACTTAACGGACAAAAAAGCAGAGGTGAGGTACATTGGGAAAACAAAAATATACGGCGAAAGAGAAGAAAGTCAGCCGTATGACCAGAAATGGTCTGGTTGAGGAAAATCTTGCAACAAAGGAGACCAGAAAAGTTACAAACAGCGATCAGGAGTTGCCTTATAAACAGAAGGATGTAGAACAGGCATTTATTACTTCTGAAAAGAAGAAAAACTCTCATAAAAAAGCTGAAAAGAAACAATTTTCCGAAAAAGTTCAGGAGGGAAATCCTGCCAAAAAAGAAGAGGCTGCAAACAGTCCTCCGGGAAAACGAAAAACACAGGGACGGTACAGATACCGGGACAAGCCTGCAGGTGTATCTGTGGATTCAGCGGTAGAAATACGTGAGCGCAAAGAAAAACACAGGAGCCAGTATCAGCGACAGAAAAAGAAACAGCAGAGACTGCAGTTTGGAAAACTGGAGACAGATGGAAGTCTGAAGAAAGAAAAGAAAACTTCGGCTGAAACAGATGGAGGACATTTTCAGGCAGAGAAGAATGATGTTTCTACAAACCGAAAAAAAGGAAAGCAGAAATATAGCCGAAAAACAATAAAAACTTATCAGGAAGTGGATAAGGCTGCAAGAAAACAGGAAGCTGAGAGGCAGAACAAAATTCCGAAAGATTCTGTTTATACCAAGAAAACAAATGAGGAACAGAAAGCAAAGGTAAAGTACCATTTATATTTCGACAAAAAAACAGAGAAAACGGATGGTAAAAAGAAAACCTTGTCTTCTGTTCCAAAGAAAGCATTAAAAAATGCAGTATATCAGAAAGCAGGCGAAGACGAAGAGGAAAACAGTGCTGTAGATGCAGCACATAAGCTGGTGCGTTCAGGTGAGTGGATATTACAGGAACATAGCAGTAGAAATATCCGGAAGAACCGCAGTCAGATACATAAAGAAAACCGTTTAGAGAAAAGAGCCTGGAAGAGTGCATCCAGGTATCAATATCAGAAATATCTGGAAGAACATCCAGAGATGCAGAAAAAGCTGATCAGAAAATTAATACAGAAGCAGAGGATTAAGCGAGAGTATCAGATGGCATACCGGGCTGGGAAGATTGCAAAAGAAACAAAAGACACCTCAATCCGGTCAGTAAATCTTGCTACTAAAATTGCAAGAAAGGCACAGGAAGTATTTGTAAGAAATGTAACTACTCTGATCTCATTGGGGGTGTTATTGATTTTGCTTCTTTCTGTAATGACAGGATTTGCTTCCTGTTCGGCTATGTTTTCTAATGGAATTTCTACGGTAATCGCTTCCAGTTACATTGCGGATCCGGACGAAATTGAAAAAGCAGAGTTGTATTATACGCAGTTGGAAGCCAGTCTTCAACAGAAAATAAACCAGATGGAAGCCCGGTATCCAGGAAAAGATGAATACAGATATAACATTGGTGAAATCGGCCATGATCCTCATACATTGATCAGTTATCTGACTGCCAGTTATGGGGATTTTAAGTTTGATGAGATAAAAGGAGAACTGGAAACAATTTTTTCTTTACAGTACGGAATCACCGTAGAGGAAAAAAGTGAAACCCGGCAGGAAACATCTACAATACAGGTAGGGCAGTCATTGGGAAATGTTGTGACCAGTGGATACTGTAATTGTCCCATCTGCTGTGGCGTGTGGAGTGGAGGACCTACTGCTTCAGGGGCAATGCCACAGGCTAATCATACGCTTGCGGTTGATGCTGCAAACCCATTTCTTCCAATGGGGACGAAAGTAGTGATGAATGGGATTGAGTACACCGTAGAAGATACTGGAAACTTTGCCCAGTATGGTGTCCAGTTTGATGTTTATTATGATAATCACGCAGTAGCTGAGGCACATGGTCATCAGACCTGGGAATGTTTTCTGGCAGAGGGCAATCAGAACTCTGTGGAAGTTACCCGTACAGTAACTGCAGATGTACTGAATGTTTCTGTTCAGGCAAAACCGCTTAGAAGTGTTATTCTGTCCAGAATGGAAGAGGATGAGCAGGAAATTTATGAAGAGGTCTATTCCAACAGAGGAAATTTACAGACATATAAAACTCCGGTTGAGTTAAACTGGTATGCCTATATCAGTACCTATTATGGGTATTCTGTAAACAATGGAACCGGGCAGACACAACTTCACAGAGGTGTGACGATTAATGTACGACAGGGAACAGAAGTGAAGTCAGCGATGAATGGTTTTGTTGTAGATGTAGGATATAGCGGAACTTTTGGAAATTATGTAGTTACGCAGGATAAAAAAGGTGTGCAGATTAAATACGCTTATCTGCAGAGCATTTCGGTAGCAAATGGTCAGGAAGTAACAACAGATACTGTAATTGGTACAACGGGAAGTACAGGAAGTGCAACCGGAAGCCAGTTATATTTGGAACTGGTCAAAGATGGGGAATATTATAATCCTGTTTTTTATATCAGTACCGGAGATAGCGGGCTGTATGGTGGAGGCGGCAGTTATGATGATGAGACTGTGCGGAGATTATTTGCGGAAGCAGACAAATATCTTGGTATGCCGTATGTATGGGGCGGTTCCAGCCCGGAGACTTCTTTTGACTGTTCTGGTTTTGTAAGCTATGTGTTTACCAATTCGGGTGTCTGCAATATGGGAAGACTTACTGCACAGGGAATTTATGACATTTGTATGCCTGTATCACCAGAAGAAGCAAGGCCAGGAGATATTATCTTTTTCACTGGGACGTATGATGCGGGAGAGCCGGTTACCCACGTAGGAATTTATGCCGGAGATGGACAGATGATCCATTGTGGAAATCCAATTCAGTATACGTCCATTAATTCTGCATACTGGCAGTCTCATTTT
Source organism: Clostridia bacterium (assembly GCA_028722515.1). Taxonomy (GTDB): domain Bacteria; phylum Bacillota; class Clostridia; order Lachnospirales; family Lachnospiraceae; genus Blautia_A. The sequence goes on from JAQYGS010000112.1 coordinate 9,241, forward strand.
TATGCTTTTGGCAGGCCATAAGGAGGGGCGTATTTGAACATTGAACGAATAAAAGAAGAACTTGCAAGAACCTACGTTAAGATTGAAAAGCTACAGAAAAAAGCAAGGGATCTGGAAGAACAGAAGAAACAGGCAGAGGATATGGAGTATCTGAAAATTATCCGAAGCAATGGAGTTTCCGCAGAGGAACTTCAGTTGATGATTGATATCAGTAAGGAGGAACAAAAAAAGATATTGGAAACCAGAGAAAAGGAGCAGACAGAAAATGAAGAAATTTCATAAAAGAGCAGCTGTATTTTTAACCGCAGCTACGTTAGCAGGACTTCCGGCAGGAGCTTTCTTTTATAGTTCACCCGGAAGTCTGACTGTATGGGCAGATAATGTAGAAGTGGAATCATCAGAAGAAAGCAGCCCGGAAGATGTTGATTTTTCAGATGAATCAGAAGCTGAAATTCTTGCAGATCCAGTGGAACAGGCACAGGAAGATGCAGGAAATGATGTGACGGAAACACCGGAAGTAGGGATTACCTTTACAGAACCCGAAGGCTGGCAGACAGATACGGCAACCGTAAAAATTCAAGTGGAAGATACAAAGAATACAGGTGCTTTTTCTATTGCAAAAGTAGAAGCAAGACTTTCAGAAAATGGAGGATGGTCAGACATAACCGGAAATATGGAAGTATCCATCTCTTCTAATTGTAGTATTTATGTGAGAGTTACCGATCAGAATGGAAATACTTATGAGCAGAATCGTTACATAGAGTGTTTTGATAAAACCAAACCAACTATTATTGCGGCTGCGAAGAATGGGATACTGATCGTGCAGGGAGTTGATGCGGAATCGGGAATTGCTGCTTTGTATGTCAATGGAAATGAATTCACAGAACTGACGAATAATACGTTAAATGTCCGTTTGCAAAAAGCGGATACTTCCTATGAATACTTTACCCTGCAGGCAAAAGACAAAGCAGGAAATATGTCAGAGATCTATAAAGTAGGAAACCCTTATTATGAAAATCCAGATGCAGTAAAAGAGAATACAGAGGTTTCCGGAACGGAGCAAAATGCAGCTTCTTTGCCAGCCGATGGAACTGCAAGTAAGCCCACCAGTGCTACGGCAACCGTAACGGAACATCAGACAACGAATGAGACTGCTACTGCACCAACAGAACCAGAAAACACAGGAAATGAAACGGATACAGAAGCAGATACCGGACGGGTGCAGGGAGAAAGTTCTGCTTCCGGCATGTCAACAGGAACAGTTCAGGACAAAGGGGGAAAGGAATTTTATACGATCAAGACAAAAAGTGATAAGGTTTTTTATCTGATCGTAGATAAGGATAAAACGGATGAAAATGTTTATCTTCTTACAGAGGTAGGCGAAAATGATCTGTTGAACTTTACGGATACCAACATGGTCACACTTCCACAGAACCAGGCTATTGCAGAATCCGCACTGCCACTTGAAACAGAGAAGATCACAGAGACACCGGAACCAGAAGTTACGATCATACCGGAAGAAAAGGAAGAACCTGAGAAGAAAAGCAATAATTCCGGCACGATTTTATTAATGCTGCTGGTTCTGGCAGGAGTTTGTGGTGCTTACTATTATTGGAAATTTATGAAAGGAAGAAATACTTCTTTTGATTATGAAGAGGACGAGGACGACGATGAGGAGGAAGATACAATTCGTGAGGATGATGAAGAATTAGAAGAATATGAAATGGAAGGTGAAGTAGAAGACGAAGAATCAGAGGAATAACTTTGTTTCACTTAATTACAGCGACAGGTGCAGAAAGGAGATTGAAAATTGCAGCTTGTAATTGCGGAAAAACCCAGCGTAGCCAGAAACATTGCGAAGGTGCTTCATGCCACAAACGTAAAAGATGGCTACCTGGAAGGAAAAGAATATCTGGTTTCCTGGTGTATTGGGCATTTGATTGAACTGGCTAGTGCGGATCAGTACCGGGATGACTGGAAAGCATGGAAATATGAAACACTTCCCATGATTCCGGAGAATTGGAAATATCAGATTAAAGAAAGTACCAAAGGGCAGTTTCGGGTTTTAAAGGAACTGCTTCACAGAGCAGATGTCACAGAAATTATATGTGCAACAGATGCAGGAAGAGAAGGGGAGTTGATTTTCCGTCTGGTATATAACCAGGCAGAATGTAAACTTCCCTTTAAAAGACTGTGGATTTCTTCCATGGAGGAAAAAGCAATTCTGGAAGGATTTCAGCAGATGAAAGATGGACATGAATATGATAATCTTTATTATTCTGCGGTGGCGAGAAGTGAAGCAGACTGGCTGGTAGGAATTAATGCCACCAGACTGTTTACGGTGCTGTATCACCATCGGTTGATTGTAGGTCGGGTGCAGACACCTACACTTGCAATGCTGGTGGAACGGGAAAAGAGCATCGAGAACTTCCAGAAAGAGAAGTATTATCTGGTTCATCTTCTGATGGATGGATTGGATGCTGTAAGCAACCGGATAAAAGAGAAAAGTGCTGCCGTTCAGATGATGGAGGATATGAAGGATGAAACTGCACAGATTCTTTCAGTAAAGAAAGAGAAGAAAAAGGTACAGCCGCCGAAATTATATGATCTGACCACATTACAGAGGGAAGCAAATCGTCTTCTTGGATTTACGGCACAGCAAACCTTGGACTATACCCAAAGCCTTTATGAGAAGAAACTGGTGACGTATCCAAGGACGGATAGCCAATATCTTACAGATGATATGGAAGAAAATGCGTTTTTGGTTATTGATGCGGTAAATAGAGTATTTCCAGAAATATCAATGAAGGGTTCGGAACCAGAGATAAAAAGACTTTTAAACAGCAAAAAGGTATCAGATCATCATGCAATTATACCAACGGTAGAAATTGCAAACACGGATTTAAAAGCACTTCCGGGTGGAGAAAAAGAAATTCTTATGCTGATTGCATCAAAGTTATTATGTGCATCGGAACAGGAATACATATATGAGAGTATTAAGACTGAAATTTCCTGTCATGGAGAACTGTTTACTGCATCTGGAAAGAATGTTCTCCAATATGGATGGAAAGAAGTGGAAGAACGGTTCTTTAAATCATATGGGAAAAATGCAGAAAAGCCAGAAGAGGAGGAAAGTGATTTTCCAGATATAAAAATAGGACAGGTATTTGAATGTGTTGTTGTAAAATTTAGTGAACATTTTACAGCACCGCCGAAACATTATACGGAGGATACGCTCCTTAGTGCCATGGAACACGCTGGAAGCTCGGATACGATAGAAGACGCAGAGAGAAAAGGGCTTGGAACTCCGGCTACCAGGGCAGCGATTATTGAAAAACTGATTGAGAAAGGCTTTATTGAGCGTAAAAAGAAGCAGATATTACCTACAGCAGATGGAAGAAATCTGATCAGGATTCTTCCGGAAATGATCAAATCACCAAAACTTACAGCAGAATGGGAAAATGATCTGACACTGATTTCCAGAGGCCAGAAAAATGTAGAAGAATTTCTCTTCGAAATTGAAAAAATGGTTACCAAATTGGTAAGTGATAATGGACAGCCAGTGGAAGAATACCAGAAACTATTTTCAGATGGTCGGAAAGAAATTGGAAAATGCCCAAGATGTGGCAATAAGGTTTATGTGGGAAAGAGAAATTATTATTGTTCAGGAAGTGATTGCAGTTTTACTTTATGGAAAAATAACCGATTTTTTGAGAGTCAGGGAAAAATACTTGATGAAGCAACTGTCAGGAAGCTGCTGAGTGAGAAGCAGGTGCATTTCAAAGATCTGGTATCAGAGAAAACAAAAAGGAAGTATGAAGCAACTATAAAGATGGAGGTTTCAGAAACCGGAAATCCAAAGTTTCAGTTGATTTTCCCGGAACGGAAGAAAGGAAAAAAGAATGAAGAATAAAAAAAATATGAGAAGATTTTTGTCGGGATTCTTGGCAATGCTTACAGTGTTATCTACAATTCTATCTCCAATACTGTCCTATGCGGCAGATGTAGTGCCAGAAGAGCCACCGTTATACGAAAAGGTAAAAAATGAACTTGATGCAGATGAGGTGGTAAAAGCAAAAGATCTGGAACTGGAAACAGGCAGTATTTTTGAAGTGGAGAAAGATTTTACCGGACTGGAAATACCAGATGAAAAAAAGGTGAAGATCACTTTCCATGAGGCAAAAAATGAGGAAAAGCAGGACTTTACAACAGATTACGAAGATACATACAAAGCTGTTTATTATGTAGAGCCAGTAAGTGGCCACCCAATTTATCAGATCAATCGTAAGCTGATTGTAAAGGAAGCGGTGGTGCAGGTTGCTGAATCTGAGAATCAGGAATCTGTAAGCAACCAGGAAGATGAGAATGAAGCAGAAGGCGAGGAACCAGCCATAGGCACTGCAGAGAGTGAAGAACCTGTGCAGGATGAGGGAAATGTAGAAATTCCGTCAGAGGATAAAATCTATGAAGAAGTAACTCCGACAGAAATTCCGGTTGAGGAAGAGCCAATAGATACACCAATCCCGGAAAATCCGTCTGAGGAAGTTTCAACAGAAGAACCTGCCATAGATGATAATCCGGATACAGACAGCACATTTGAAGAAATTACAGATACAGATCCGGAAGAAATGCCAGAGGCGACAGACGACTCTTTTACAGATGGAACAGAGAAAACAGAAGATGCAGATGGAAATTATCAGGTAAATATTGTTCGTGGAGAGGAATTTCATATTGAGCTGAACCATGAAGATGGACAGTATCAGCCAGGAGAAACCGTTGTTTTTTCCGGAGATATGCCGCAAGGCAGCTTAATTGCAGTAGGAACAACAAAAGTACAGGCAAACCAGACAGAGAATACAGAAGATTTATTGTATTCAGAGGTGACTTATCACGAAGAATCGGATAAATTCAGTTTTGAAATGCCAGCAGATGACATTGACCTAAGTGTTTCCATGGATCAGGCAGAAAATGGTATCATGTTACTTGCAACCGATACTCCATGGGATGATGCAACAAATATTGAAGCAAATAAATATTACTATTATTCAGATGGCCAGCTTCATCCGTTTGATACAGTTATGGGACAGGGTGGAAATGACAGCTACAAATATGTTCGTTACAAAGCAGGCGGAAAGACTTATACAGTAAATGCGTATTGTATGCAGCACTCCATGCAGTCACCTCCAAGTGGGACAACATATAAAAATATGGTTGAACTGGATGAAGGCGGAGATGATAAATATTTGAGAAAAGCCTTATTCTATGGATATGGCGGTCCAGGATGGGGACATACATTCAATGGATATAATGTAAAATCCATTATGGAAAAATATGGATGCAGTTCTGAGACAAGAGCCATGCAGCATTACCTGGTTGACTATTTATATGATGGCGAATCCGGATTTGGAGGTGCGCTTTCTACAACCGCTAAAAATATGCTGAAAGAGATTAAAGCAGCTCTTGCTAAAATGCCTGATCCGACAGCAATGAAACTTCTTCCAGGACTTTCCGTTAATGCAACGGGAAAGGAAACAGAAAGTTTTACCTGGAAGGCAAATGAAGCATTTACCATTACCATTCATCTGGAAAATGGTGTGAGCCTTGTCAACGAAACTACAGGAAAGACGGCATCTGGAAATGTCACTGTAAAAGGTGGAGAGAAATTTCATCTTGTAGCTACAACAGCCAATATGGGCAGTCTGAAAGGAAAGTATGCGATCACTTCCAATTTTCCCCTGGATTTCCATGCAATGCTTTTAAAACTGGAGAGTTCACAGGATATTGGATTTGGCTACTATACGGATTCCGCTGATCTGCAGATTACAGTTGACTGGCCGGAAGAAGCAGTTATCGAAATTACAAAGAAAGATGGAGATACTGGGAAAAATCTGGCCGGAGCCGTGTATGGAGTATATAGTGATAACGCCTGCACAAAGCTGATTGTTAAGATGCCGCCAACAGACAGCAATGGTTCTTCACGAGTAACTCTTACCAAGACACAGGATACTGTTTACTTAAAAGAGATTACAGCACCGGAAGGTTATGTTGTCCAGGCTTCTTCGTATGGAGTGAAATTAGTAGTTGGCAGTACAACCAAACA
>JAQYGS010000113.1 GCA_028722515.1 Clostridia bacterium
ACAGGAAGATCGCTGCAGTCAGGAATATAGGAAAAGGTTTTATCCTCAGATGATGCAATCTTATTCACTTTTCCATATTTCTGAGCTTCCTGGTATGCTTTTTTTGACCATTGTCCTGTAATAATATAGTCAGCAACCCTGTTCTTCATAAGATTCATAGGAATCATTGCAAACTGCTGAGAAGCGCCTCCCTGAAGAAACAGCACTTTATAATTATCAGGAATGTTCATCAGATCACGAAGATCCTGCTCTGCCTCATCAATGATTTTCTGAAAATCAGCACTTCTGTGGCTCATTTCCATAACAGACATACCGGTTCCTCTGTAATCCAGCATCTCATCTGCAGCTTCTTTTAAAACTTCCTCCGGCAGTACAGCCGGACCTGCGGAAAAATTATACACTCTGCTCATCTTTTTTCATGTCCTCCTCATCAAAAGCATCCTCAATGCTAGCTCCTGCAGGTACCATAGGATATACGCTTAAATCCTGATCGATCAAACAATCAAGGACAATTGTTCCAGGATAGGACAGTGCCTCCCTGAGGGCAGGCTCCACCTCTTCCATAGTGGATATCCTGAGGGCCTTTGCGCCCATTGCTTCTGCTACTTTCACATAATCAACAGCATCATTTAATACTGTATGTGAATATCTGTGATCATAAAACAGTGTCTGCCATTGACGGACCATTCCAAGAACGTGGTTATCAAGGATAATTTCTATCAGTTGTCTGTTGCAGCGGACTGCCGTTGCAATCTCATTCATATTCATCCGGAAACAACCATCACCTGCAATATTGATCACAGTTTTATCCGGTCTTCCCATTTTTGCTCCGATTGCAGCGCCAAGACCATATCCCATGGTTCCCAGACCTCCCGAAGAAAGAAATGTTCTGGGTTCCTTATATTTGAAATACTGGGCAGCCCACATCTGATTCTGTCCCACTTCCGTTGTAATGATAGCGTCACCCTGTGTAAGTTCATAGAGTTTTTCAATAATATATGGTCCTGTAAGCTGTGTATGATCATATTTTAATGGAAATTTCTTCTTTAATCCGTCAATCTCAGCAATCCACCGGGGATGCTTCTTCTCAGGAACCAGTTGAAGAATCCTCTTCAAAGCTTCCTTCAGGTCACCGATCACACAGGCATCCACTATAACATTTTTATTAATTTCTGCCGCATCTACATCAATCTGAAGAATTTTAGCATTTTTTGCAAAAGTACTGGTATTTCCGGTTACCCTGTCATCAAATCTGGCTCCCAGAACAATTAGAAGATCGCATCTTGATACTCCCAGATTAGATGTTTTGGTTCCATGCATTCCGATCATTCCCGTATACAGTGGATCTTCACCGGAAAAGCCTCCTTTTCCCATCAGACTGTCACAGACAGGAGCATCTATTCTGTGGGCAAGTTCCGTCACTTCCTTTGATGCACCGGAAATGATGGTGCCTCCACCGGCAAAGATAAATGGCCTTTCTGCCTCATTGATCATACGGACAGCCGTCTTAATATCTTCCTCCTTTATTGTATCCACCTTAGGAGTGATCTGGACAGGACGACGAGATGTATATTCATATTTTGCACCTGTCACATCCTTTGTCACATCTACCAGGACAGGACCCGGGCGGCCGCTTTTTGCTATCTTGAATGCCCTGCGGATCGTATCTGCAAGAATAGTAATATCTTTTACAATAAAGCTGTGCTTGGTAATAGGCATTACAATCCCGTTAATGTCCACCTCCTGGAAGGAATCTTTACCAAGAAGAGGGGTACCCACATTACAGGTAATGGCCACTACGGGAACAGAATCCATAAATGCAGTTGCAATTCCTGTTACAAGATTGGTGGCACCAGGGCCTGAAGTTGCCAGACACACTCCTACTTTTCCCGTAGCTCTTGCGTAACCGTCTGCTGCATGGGAAGCCCCCTGCTCATGAGAAGTCAGTACATGGGTTATCTGATCTTTATATTTATAAAGAGCATCATATACATTCAGGATTGCTCCTCCCGGGTATCCAAAAACAGTATCTACTCCCTGCTCTTTTAAACATTCAACGATGATTTCAGCTCCTGTAAGCTGCATCTTTTTTTCCTCCTAACTGCACAAAGCATCTGATTTAATTACTTTGCCTTTGGTACCTCTAAAATTGCGCCTCTGTTTCCTGATGTAACCATAGCAGCATATCTTGCAAGATATCCCGTTGTCACCTTCGGCTCACGAGGCTGCCATTTCTCTTTTCTCGCCTGTAATTCTTCATCTGAAACCTTAAGTTCCAGCTTCAGTTCCGGAATATTGATGCTGATGATGTCTCCCTCTTCTACCAGGGCAATGGGGCCTCCCACTGCTGCCTCCGGTGATACATGTCCAATGGATGCGCCTCTGGATGCGCCACTGAAACGACCATCTGTGATTAATGCCACAGAGGAACCCAGTCCCATACCTGCAATGGCTGAAGTAGGATTGAGCATTTCTCTCATGCCCGGACCGCCTTTTGGTCCCTCATAACGGATCACGACCACATCACCTTCTACGATCTTGCCACCTTTGATAGCAGCTATGGCATCCTCTTCACAGTCAAATACCCTGGCAGGCCCTTCGTGAACCATCATTTCCGGAGCAACTGCTGATCGTTTCACCACACTTCCATCCGGTGCAAGGTTGCCTTTCAGTACCGCAAGTCCTCCTGTCTGGCTGTATGGATGATCAATTGGCCTGATTACTTCTGGATTTAAGTTTACACAGTTTTTAATGTTCTCTCCAACTGTCTTTCCGGTAACAGTCATGCAGTCAGTATACAGAAGCCCTTTCTTATTCAGCTCATTCATAACTGCATACACACCGCCTGCTGCATTAAGGTCTTCCATATATGTAGGACCTGCAGGTGCAAGATGACAGAGATTAGGAGTTTTCTCGCTGATCTCGTTGGCGAAGCTGATGTCAAAATCCATTCCTATTTCATGTGCGATTGCCGGCAGATGAAGCATACTGTTGGTGGAACATCCCAGTGCCATATCAACAGTCAGGGCATTTAAAATTGCTTCCTTTGTCATAATGTCTCTTGGACGAATATTCCTTCTGTACATTTCCATAACCTGCATTCCGGCATGCTTTGCAAGGCGGATACGTTCAGAATAAACAGCCGGGATCGTTCCATTTCCTTTCAGTCCCATTCCAAGTACTTCTGTAAGGCAGTTCATGGAATTTGCGGTATACATTCCTGAGCAGGAGCCACATGTAGGACAGGTTTTATTTTCATATTCAGTCAGTCCTTCTTCTGACAGTTTCCCCGCAGCATAAGATCCTACAGCCTCAAACATACTGGAAAGACTTGTCTTATGACCGTCAATGCGGCCTGCCAGCATTGGGCCGCCGCTTACAAATACAGTAGGAACATTGATTCTTGCTGCGGCCATCAGAAGACCGGGAACATTTTTATCACAGTTGGGCACCATTACAAGAGCATCAAACTGATGTGCCATTGCCATAGCTTCTGTGGAATCAGCGATCAGATCTCTGGTTACCAGAGAGTATTTCATGCCGATATGTCCCATGGCAATTCCATCACAGACAGCAATTGCCGGAAAAACAACCGGTGTGCCTCCTGCCATGGCAACTCCCATTTTAACAGCCTCTACGATTTTATCCAGATTCATATGACCCGGCACGATTTCATTATAGGAACTTACAATACCTACAAGGGGTTTCTCCATTTCTTCCTTTGTCATTCCAAGGGCATTAAACAGTGAACGGTGAGGTGCCTGCTGTGAACCCTTTTTAACTGCATCACTTCTCATTATTCTATTTCCTTTCTTCCTTATTTTTTAATCATATACATTCAGATCTGATCAGTGACAAGATCTCCCATCTCTTTTGTTCCCACCAGTTTACAGCCTTCCGACATAATATCGCCTGTACGGTATCCCAATGTCAGGACCTTCTGTACGGCATCTTCCACAGCATCTGCTTCTTTATCAAGATCCAGAGAATATCGAAGCATCATAGCCGCTGATAAAATAGTGGCAATAGGGTTAGCCTTATCCTGCCCTGCAATATCAGGTGCAGAACCATGGCTTGGTTCATAAAGTCCGAATTTTGTTTCATTTAAGCTTGCAGAGGAAAGCATACCGATGGAACCTGTTACCATACTTGCCTCGTCAGAAAGAATATCGCCGAACATATTCTCCGTGAGAATTACGTCAAATTGTTTGGGATCACGGACAAGCTGCATTGCACAATTATCCACCAGCATATGTTCCAGAGTTACATCCGGATAATCCTTTGCCACATCTTCCACTACTTTTCTCCATAGTCTGGAAGAGTCAAGCACATTTGCTTTATCCACGCTTGTAACCTTGCTGCGTCTCTTTCTGGCAATTTCAAAAGCCTTAATTGCAATTCTGCGGATTTCATTTTCATTATAGGACAGGGTATCAATGGCAGTTTTTACTCCATTTTCCTCAATTGTCTTTCTTTCTCCGAAATAAAGACCTCCTGTCAGTTCACGGACAATGATCATATCAAAACCATCACCTATAATCTCGTCTCTCAGAGGGCAGGCTTTTCTCAGTTCATTATAAAGGTATGCAGGCCTTAAATTTGCGAAAAGATTCAGTGCCTTTCTGATAGCCAGTAGTCCTGCTTCCGGACGTTTGGATGGTTCCAGTTTATACCATGGTGATGTTTTTGCATCGCCTCCTATTGAACCCATCAGTACTGCATCACATGCTTTGGCTGTGTCAATTGCCTCCTGGGTAAGAGGAACTCCATGAACATCAATAGAGGCACCTCCAAGTAAAACTTCTGAATATGTAAAGCTGTGTCCATATTTCTCACAGACTCTGTCAAGTACTTTCTTTGCTTCTCTCACAATTTCCGGTCCAATTCCATCACCGGGAATCAATGCAATTTTATAATTCATAACCAATTCCTCCTAATTGCATAATTGTTATTATAATAACGCACTTTTTTACATAATTCAACCATTTAAAGTGAAAAAACAGCCAGAAAAAAAACAGGTACTTTTCTTCATACCTGTTCTTTCCTTGTTTTGATCATTCAGCTGCTTTTTCTGCTTTTTCTACTTCAGCAATTGCCTGTTTTCTCATTGGGATACGGCAGTTCTTATTATTTCCAAATTCTACAATAACATCTTCTTCTGTCATATCAATTACAACACCATAAAAACCACCTGTAGTAACAACACTGTCACCAACTTCCATGTCATGGAGCATAGCCTGGATTCTTTTCTGTTCTTTCTTCTGAGGACGAATCATCAGAAAATACATAATTCCAAACAGGATAACCATCCAGATAATCATGCCGACCATTCCCATTCCGCTCTGTGCGTCCATTCTAATTCCTCCTGTAATTGTTTCAATATTAAAGCATCAGAATATATCATACACAAAAAAAATGTATTCTTCAAGAGCTTTTTCACATTTTTATCTGTTTGAATTAATTTTCCCCTCTTCAAAACCGGCGAGACGCATTTTTTTATATTCTGCAAAATTCCCCGCATCCAGTGCATCCCTGATTTCTTCCATCATATGATTGTAAAAATAAAGATTATGGAGAACACACAGCCGCATTCCAAGCATTTCCTTTGCTTTCAGCAGATGTCGTATATATGCCCTGCTGTAATGTCTGCAGGCAGGACATTTGCATCCCTCCTCAATAGGGCGGGAATCCAGTTCATATTTTGCATTAAACAGATTCATTTTCCCATGATTGGTATACACATGGCCATGGCGTCCGTTACGGCTGGGATAAACGCAGTCAAAGAAATCTACTCCCCGCTCCACTCCCTCCAGGATATTGGCCGGAGTTCCAACACCCATCAGATATGTGGGCTTATTCTGGGGAAGATAAGGGACAACTTCATCCAGGATATGATACATCTGTTCATGGCTTTCTCCTACAGCCAGCCCTCCGATAGCATATCCATCAAGGTCAAGCTTTGATATTTCCTTCGCATGTTCAATACGGATATCTTCATATATGGCTCCCTGATTGATTCCAAAGAGAAGCTGTTCTTTATTTATAGTATCCGGCAGACTGTTGAGTCTTGCCATTTCTTCCTTGCATCGCACAAGCCATCTTGTAGTACGCTCCACAGATCTCTGTACGTAGTCCCGTTCTGCCACGGAGCTGGGGCATTCATCAAAAGCCATTGCAATAGTAGATCCCAGATTGGACTGAATCTGCATACTCTGTTCCGGTCCCATAAAAATCTTATGACCATCTATATGAGAATTAAAATACACTCCTTCTTCTTTTATCTTACGAAGCTTTGCAAGAGAAAAGACTTGAAATCCGCCTGAGTCTGTTAGAATAGGTTTATCCCACACCATAAACTTATGAAGACCGCCCAGCTGTTTCACGATCTGATCTCCTGGACGTACATGCAGATGATAGGTATTGGATAATTCCACCTGGGTTCCTATTTCCTTAAGATCCATGGTAGATACGGCACCTTTTATGGCCCCAATAGTTCCGACATTCATAAAAACGGGGGTCTGGATCGTACCATGCACTGTATGAAATTCACCGCGCTTGGCACGGCCTTCTGTCTTCAGGAGTTTATATTCCGCCATACTTTGTCCTCTTTTCAATTTATTGCCAAAGGCAAAGTTAATTATATCTCCAAATATCTCAAAATACAACCGGAAAGAAAAGAAACCTTGTTAAACTTTCCATATTGTTATTTTTGGATGATTATCGTATAATATTACGGAATATCTGTATGCATAATTCATTATAAAAATAATTTTAAAACCATACAAGTCTATCAGTTGATCAGTCGATTCACTGAATACATACTGAAAGAGGAGGCATAAATTTATTTTATGAATAGTAAAACTCTTGGAATTGATATCGGTTCCACGACAGTTAAAATAGCAATTCTGGACGAAAACAGCCAGCTTCTTTTTGCAGATTACAAGCGCCACTATGCTAATATCCAGGATACTCTGGCAGATCTTCTTGAGGAAGCCTATGATCAATATGGAGAAATGACACTTCATCCGGTGATTACAGGATCCGGCGGGCTTACTCTTGCCAACCATCTGGGTGTTCCTTTTACACAGGAGGTTATTGCAGTATCTACATCTCTTCAGAAGTTTGCGCCAGAGACGGATGTAGCCATAGAACTTGGTGGTGAAGATGCAAAAATCATCTATTTTGAAAATGGAAATATTGAACAGCGTATGAATGGCATCTGTGCAGGCGGAACCGGCTCATTTATTGACCAGATGGCATCCCTTCTGCAGACAGATGCTCCGGGACTTAATGAATATGCCAGAAATTACAAAGCATTATATCCCATTGCCGCACGATGCGGAGTTTTTGCCAAAACCGACATTCAGCCTCTGATCAACGATGGTGCAACCAAGGAAGATCTGTCTGCCTCAATTTTCCAGGCAGTGGTAAACCAGACGATTTCAGGGCTTGCCTGCGGTAAACCGATCCGAGGGCATGTTGCTTTTCTTGGCGGGCCGCTCCATTTTTTATCAGAACTTCGGACTGCCTTTATCCGAACTCTGAAGCTGGATGAAGAACATACCATCATCCCGGAAAATTCCCATCTTTTTGCGGCTATTGGCTCTGCTCTGAATGCCAGAGAAGAGGTTGTTATTTCGCTGACTGAGATGAAAGACCGACTTCGCAATTCCATTAAACTGGATTTTGAAGTAGAACGAATGGAACCGCTTTTTGCTTCTGAAGAAGAATATGATACGTTTCTGAAACGCCAGGGTGCATACAGGGTAAAGACAGGAGATCTTTCTACATATAAAGGAAACTGCTATCTTGGTATTGATGCCGGTTCCACCACGACTAAAACTGCTCTTGTAGGAGAAGACGGAACTCTTCTTTATTCTTTTTACAGCAGTAATAACGGAAATCCTCTGGCAACAACGATCCGTTCCATCAAAGAAATCTATCAGCTTCTTCCGAAAGATGCCAGGATTGCCTACTCCTGTTCTACCGGATATGGAGAAGCCCTTATTAAGGCTGCTCTTCTTCTTGATGAAGGTGAGGTTGAAACTGTCTCCCATTATTATGCGGCTGCATTTTTTGATCCTGAGGTAGACTGTATTCTGGACATCGGCGGACAGGATATGAAATGTATCAAGATCAGGAACCATACTGTGGACAGCGTACAGCTGAACGAAGCCTGCTCCTCCGGCTGTGGTTCATTTATCGAGACCTTTGCCAAATCCTTAAATTATACGGTTCAGGATTTTGCAAAAGCAGCTGTCTTTGCACAGCATCCTATTGATCTTGGGACAAGATGTACTGTTTTTATGAATTCCAAGGTTAAACAGGCACAGAAAGAAGGCGCTGAGGTTTCCGACATTTCTGCAGGTCTTGCCTACTCTGTTATCAAAAATGCACTGTATAAGGTAATCAAGGTCTCAGATGCTTCTGAACTTGGGAAACACATTGTGGTACAGGGAGGTACATTTTATAATGATGCAGTTTTGCGGGCTTTTGAGAAAATTGCCGGATGCGAAGCAATCCGCCCGGATATTGCCGGAATCATGGGAGCTTTCGGTGCTGCGCTGATTGCAAGGGAACGCTATCAGGAAGGCACACAGACTACTATGCTTTCCATCGATAAGATCAACGATCTGAAATATTCTACAGCTATGGCTAACTGCCGTGGATGTACCAATAACTGCCGTCTGACCATCAACAAATTCTCCGGAGGACGCCAGTATATCAGTGGAAACCGTTGTGAACGTGGAATCGGAAAAGAAAAAAACAAAGATCACATTCCCAATCTTTATGATTATAAATATAAACGGATTTTTTCATACGCTCCCCTTACTCCGGACAAGGCAGAACGGGGGCAGGTAGGTATCCCCAGGGTGCTGAACATGTTTGAAAATTATCCTTTCTGGTTTACTTTCTTTACAGAACTGAAGTATCAGGTTATACTTTCTCCTACTTCTTCCAGAAAGATTTATGAACTTGGCATTGAATCCATCCCCAGTGAATCGGAATGCTATCCTGCCAAGCTTGCCCATGGGCACATTACCTGGCTGATTCGAAAGGGTGTGAAGTTTATTTTCTACCCATGTGTTCCATATGAACGCACAGAATTTCCTGACGCAGTCAACCACTATAACTGTCCAATTGTTACTTCCTATGCAGAAAACATTAAAAACAATGTGGATGAACTGAATGATCCTTCCATTGATTTCAGAAATCCATTCCTTGCATTTACCTCTGAGGAAATCCTTACCAGACGTCTGGTAGAAGAATTTCCGGATATACCGGAGGAGGAAATAAAAGCTGCAGCCCATAAGGGCTGGGAGGAAATGGCCAATGTACGGCGTGATATACAGAAAAAGGGAGAAGAAACTCTCAGATACCTGGAAGAAACAGGACGCCATGGAATAGTCCTTGCCGGACGTCCCTATCATATTGACCCGGAGATTCATCATGGAATTCCTGATCTGATCAACAGTTATGGTATTGCAGTACTTTCAGAAGATTCTGTATCCCATCTGGCTCCTGTAGAACGTCCTATCCGTGTAAATGATCAGTGGATGTACCATTCCAGGCTGTATGCCGCAGCCAACTTTGTGAAGACACGTGATGACCTTGACCTTATTCAGTTGAATTCTTTTGGATGTGGCCTCGATGCGGTAACTACTGATGAAGTATACGAAATACTTGATGGAAGTGATAAAATTTATACCTGTCTGAAGATCGATGAGGTAAATAACCTGGGTGCAGCCAGAATCCGTATCCGTTCTCTTATTGCAGCCATCCGGGCAAAGAAAGAACAGAATCAGAAACGGACCATTCAGCCCTCTTCCATTGAGAAGGTGTCATTTACCAGGGAAATGCGTAAAGAATACACCATCCTGTGTCCTCAGATGTCTCCTTTCCATTTTGGAATTCTGCAGGCAGCTTTTAATACCTGTGGATATAATCTGGAAGTACTTCCAAATGACAACAAGCATGCTGTGGATGTTGGATTGAAATACGTAAATAATGATGCATGCTACCCTTCTCTTATTGTGGTAGGCCAGATCATGGATGCGCTTCTTTCCGGAAAATATGACCTAAATAAAACAGCAGTAATAATGTCCCAGACCGGTGGCGGCTGCCGGGCTTCCAATTACATAGCTTTTATCAGGCGTGCTCTTAAAAAGGCCGGTATGGAACAGGTTCCTGTTATTTCCATTAACTTAAGCGGACTGGAAAGCAATCCAGGCTTTAAATTAACTCTTCCTCTGATCAAACGCGTAGCATATGGTGCAGTGTTTGGGGATATCCTTATGAAATGTGTCTATCGTATGCGTCCATATGAACTTGAGAAGGGAATTGTGAACAGAAAACATAAAATATGGGAACAGAGGGTTATTTCATTCCTTCAGGGGAGCAGTGTGAGCCATAGCCAGTTTAAGAAAATGTGTGCAGAAATGGTACACGAATTTGACACCATCCCCATCAGTGATGAAAAGAAACCAAGAGTTGGAATCGTGGGAGAAATTCTTGTTAAATTCCTTCCTGCTGCCAATAATCACCTGGCAGAGCTTCTTGAATCAGAAGGTGCAGAGGCTGTAGTTCCGGATCTTATTGATTTTATGTGCTACTGCTTCTATAACCAGAATTTTAAAGTAGAAAAATTAGGCTTTAAAAAATCTAAAGCACTTTTGGGAAACTGGGGTATCAAAGGAATCGACTGGATAAGAAAGGCGGCCCATGAAGCACTGGCTTCAAGCAGGCACTTTGCTCCTGCTGCCGACATCCGGGATCTGGCACAGATGGCTTCCCCTATTGTCTCTACAGGTAACCAGACAGGAGAAGGATGGTTCCTTACCGGTGAAATGATGGAACTGATTCACGCAGGCGTAACGAATATTGTATGTATTCAGCCATTTGGCTGTCTTCCCAATCATATTGTGGGAAAAGGAGTTATTAAAGAAATCCGCCGGGAATACCCAGGTGCCAATATAGTTGCCATTGACTATGATCCCGGTGCCAGTGAAGTAAACCAGCTGAACCGTATTAAGCTTATGCTTTCCACAGCTCAGAAAAATCTAAGAAAATCAGAAGAAAAAAATAACTGATCTTTATCAAAAAAGAGCTTATCTTTCGTCGTCAAAAACAGCGGCGAAAATGATAAGCTCCTTTTTTATACGTTTATTTATTCCAGAATGGAGATCTGCGTGCAAGACGGATCAAATAACTTCCGCCGGGCATTCTTCTGAGTTCCTCTTCTGATGGTTTGCTGATGATCAGATATGAAAACAGATATACCACTGCTGCCACAGGAATGGAAAACAGAAGGCAGATAAAATTCGACTTAATAAAGATATTAAGGCCATAGCAGATACATCCCGCTACAATTCCCATTGGAACAGAGGCAAGAATAGGTTTCAGATATCCCTCAATCCATGGATTCCTGTACCTGAGGTATTTCTTCATGGCAAAATCATTCAATACGCATACCACCACAGAATAAACGATCATTGCAATAAGCAGAGCATATACACCCAGATCAGTAGTAAGCAGAAGGGTCACTACAACAATAATATCCACCACAAGGGCAATTGCTGCTGTTATCACGGGAATCCGTGGCTTTCCTATAGCCTGAAGAACGCCATTGGAAATATTGGACATTCCATTTAAAAGGATGGTAAAGGATCCAAGGATTAAAAGATTAGCCGCAAGTCCCGTAGAATTTCCATACAGGAAAAAGACAATTGGCTGAGCCAGAACCGCAAGTCCCACTGCACAGGGAACAGATACCGTCATGGAAAGCTGCACCGTCTCATCAATGCATTCTCTCACAGCCCTCATATCTCCTGTTGCATACAAGGCAGAAACCTCAGGAATCATGGAAGTTGGAGCTGTACTGGACAAAGTCAGAGGAATATTAATAATGGTCATAAAATACGTGGCATATTCCGCATACAAAATCCCTATCTGTGCCGCATCTCCACCTCTTCTTCCCAGAATTTCCGAAAACAGATAACCATTAATATAAGCATTCACGTTATATACAAATGCACTTAAAATTATAGGAGACACAACTAAAATAATTACCCTGAAAATCTCTCTGTATGACTCTTCACGGTGGCGGCGGTCTCTTCGTACACGTTTCTGAATGCTGCCATAATTAACTCCATACACCATCAGCATAAATAAAAGAGCAGTGAAAACTCCGGCACCGGTGCCCACTGTAGAGCCTGCAGCTCCCCATTTGGCCACACTGTTTGCACTTCCATCAGAAAACACTTTGATAAATCCCCATGCCGCCAGAAGACTGACTGCCGCATTAAAAATCTGCTCCAGAATCTGGGATACTGAAGTGGGAAGCATATTTCTGTATGCCTGAAAATATCCTCTGAATACTCCCAGAATACCGGAAAGAAAAATCGTGGGAGAAAGAATCTGTAATGCAAGGATCGCATCCTTCTGATTGCGCGGAATAATGATTCCTGCTCCGAATAAACAGAATAGAGCAACAACACCGCCTACAACCACGGCATAAATCAATGAACCTCTGAATATTTTCTGAGCATTTCTGTATTCATGCATTGCAATCTTCTCGGATACAAGCTTGGAAACAGCCTGCGGAATACTGAAAGATGAAATCATCAGTAAGATCATATAAGCATTCTGAGCAAGACTGGTATATCCCATACCCAGACTTCCAATGATACTGGAAAGAGGACTTTTGTACAAAAGTCCGATCACTTTTGAAATAATGGCTGCAAGCATCAGAAAAGATGCATTTTTTACTAGATTGTTTTTCTGAGTCATTTTTTCCTGTGGGCCGCTGTCACGGCCTGCACATTACCTCTTTTCTTCTTTATATATTTTCTATCTGCCAGTCAATAGGTTCCAAACCCTTTTCTTTTAAGAATTCATTTGTTTTACTGAAATGTCTGCATCCGAAAAATCCTCTGTATGCGGAAAGCGGACTTGGATGAGGTGCTTCAAGTATGAGATGTTTGGGATTATTGAGCATGGAACGTTTCATCTGGGCAGGCCTGCCCCAGAGTAAAAACACGATTGGCCTGTCCTGTTCATTTAATACCTGGATAGCAGCATCCGTAAACTGTTCCCATCCGATTCCCCTGTGTGAATTTGCCTGGTGTGCCCGCACCGTAAGAACTGTGTTCAAAAGAAGCACCCCTTCTTTTGCCCATTTCTCAAGGCAGCCGTTATTGGGAATATAACAGCCGCAGTCATCATGAAGTTCCTGATAAATATTAGCAAGAGACGGGGGAATCTCCACTCCTTTTCTCACGGAGAAACAGAGTCCATGTGCCTGTCCGTCATTATGATAGGGATCCTGCCCAAGAATTACAACCTTCACTTCGTGAAGAGGAGTAAAATGAAAGGCATTAAACAGATCCTCTGCCGGTGGAAATATTTTCTTTGTCCGATACTCAGACATTACTGTTTTATATAGTCTGGCATAATAGGGCTGGTGAAACTCACCTTTCAGCGCTTCAAGCCAGTCACCTGAAATAGGAGCCATTTTATCTTCACCTCTTGTACTCTTATATTATTTTCTCACAGAAATCCCTCTCCCTGCAAGATAATCCTTTACCTGGGAAATCTCCAGCTCTTTATAGTGAAACAGAGAAGCTGCAAGGGCTGCATCTGCGCCTCCCTTAGTAAGGGCATCATAAAAATGTTCCAGCGTTCCTGCGCCTCCGGAAGCAATTACCGGAATAGAAACCTCATCTGCGATAGCTCTTGTAAGTTCCAGATCATATCCTGCCTTTGTTCCGTCACAGTCCATACTGGTAAGAAGTATCTCTCCTGCGCCGAGAGATTCAACTTTTTTTGCCCATTCCACCGCATCAATTCCTGTGTCCAGTCTTCCTCCATGTTTATAGATATTAAAGCCTCCATTTTCTCTGCGTTTGGCATCTATGGCCACAACCACACACTGGCTTCCAAATTTATCGGCCGCCTCACTGATCAGCTCCGGCCGGTCAATTGCCGCAGAATTTACCGAAATCTTATCGGCTCCCTCTCTTAAAAGTTTCTTGAAATCTTCAACTGTCCGGATTCCGCCTCCTACAGTAAAAGGAATAAAGACATTGGCAGCAACACGTCTTACCATATCAACTACTGTATCACGTTCCTCACAGGAAGCTGTAATATCAAGAAATACCAGTTCATCTGCTCCTGCAGCGTCATATGCTTTCGCAATTTCCACAGGGTCGCCCGCATCTTTCAGATTAACAAAATTCACTCCTTTTACCACACGTCCCTTATTTACATCAAGGCAGGGGATAATTCTCTTTGTAAACATCAGACATTCCCCCTTCCTATTGATGCAAAATTCTTAAGGATCTGAAGGCCCCATCTGCTGCTCTTCTCCGGATGGAACTGACATGCAAATATATTTCCTTTCTCCACAGAAGCATGGATGCAGGTACTGTACTCAGTAGTAGCCTTAACGATCTTTTGTTCTTCTGCCTGAAGATAATAGGAATGTACGAAATACACATATGTCTGTTCAGGAATGCCTTTAAAAAGTCTTCCATTATTCTGCAGATGAATGGAATTCCATCCCATATGAGGAATCTTAAGACCCTCGCAGGGAGGAATCTTCACGATCTTTCCCTTCAAAATCCCCAGTCCTTCTACACCCGGGCTTTCTTCACTGCTTTCAAAAAGAAGCTGAAGTCCAAGGCATATCCCGAGAAATGGGGTTCCCTTATCCACCATTTCGTGTATCACCGGAACCAGCCCATACGTATTCAGATTTTCCATGGCCTGTCCGAAACTTCCCACTCCAGGCAGAACTACCTTATCTGCCTTTAACAACACCTGGGGATCTCTGGAGATCACCGTTTCTTCCCCAAGGAAATTCAGTGCTTTTTCTACACTTTTAATATTGCCAGCGTCATAATCTATAATACCTATCATGTTATCCTCCTGATGTCGTTATCATTTCCTCATTTTTACAGTATAACCTAAAAACAGACAGTTGCAAAGAACTTTCTTTGCTTCTGCCTGTTTTTCTCTTTATCTGCAGTCCAGTGTAAACCAGAATTCTACTCCATTATCAAAATTCTGGACTCCATACTTCTGATTCATACCTTCCATGATTGCTTTTACAATCGAAAGGCCTATTCCGCTTCCACCATATTCTCTTGTTCGGGCTTTATCCACTTTGTAAAATTTATTCCAGAGATTGGGAATATCTTCTTCCGGTATGGGGCTTCCCGTATTAAATACAGTAATTTTCACAGAATCCTTTCCCCTAAGAACTCTGATTTCCACCTGCCTTTCCCCTTCCAGATGGTTCAGTGCATTGCTGATATAATTGGTAACTACTTCTTCAACCTTAAATTCATCTGCCCATACATAGACAGGATCGGGTTCCTCAAAAATGACTACGGCTTCTTTCTGTTCGATCATAATATGCATGGTCTGGAGCACACCCTGTATCAGACTTACAATATCAAACCTCTCCATTACGGGAGCATCCCTGCCTGATTCCAGCTGGTTTAAGGTAAGGAGATTTTTTACCAGCTTATTCATTTTGGATGCTTCATCCATAATAACTTCACAGTAAAATGCCCTGCTTTCCGGATCGTCGGAAATATTTTCGCTTAGGCCTTCTGCATATCCCTGTATCAATGCAATAGGAGTTTTCAGCTCATGCGATACATTGTCAAGAAATTCCTTACGCATTTCATCAATTTTTATTTTATCCTCAATGTCTTTCTGAAGCTTATTATTGGCAGATTTCAACTCTGAGATTGTGCTCTCCAGTTTCTCAGACATTTTATTGAAATTATCCCCCAGCAGGTCAATCTCATTTCCAGCATTACTTTCATATTTAGCCTCAAAATCAAGATTAGACATTTTCTCTGAAAGCCTTGTCAGTTCACTGATGGGACGAGTGATCCTGTTGGTGATTACGAGCATAAGAAGTCCGCTGATCAGTATGATCACAAGACCTACAAAGAAGTAAAAACTATTGGAAATATCAACACTTTCTCTTATGCTCTCAAGAGGTGAACGAATGAGAAAATAATATCCATTATCAAATTTTCCCCAGCATTCCACATATTCCATTCCGGCGAAGCGATCGTGAACCTGCCATATTACACAGTTATTCATTTTTTTGATGATATGGCTTTTTTCCATATCCTGATCCAGGTTATTAATATATCCAAAGAGCTTACTTCTGAGCATTTTTGACATATTATTTTCACCCCAGAAGAAATATCCGCTGTTTTCTTCATTCACAACGATCCAGGTCAGATTGTTCCTGGAACTGCTCCGTTCAATTTCATCCGGAACATTCTCTTTTGTATCTGAAGTATTTTGTGATGAATCCTTGTCATATTCCAGCAGATCATCAAGATTCATCTGGGCTAAAACACTTCTGGCATTCAGAAGTACATCTACTTTTCTGGATACATAGTATTTTTCCAGGAACAGTCCGTTGATAAGCGTTATGGTAAGAATAGACAATAGCAGAAGCCCGATAAACAAAGCAGAAAACTGATGCTTTAAGGAATGAAATTTTTTTAATTTACGTTTCTCTGCGTGTTTCATTCGCTTACCTCAAACTTATAGCCCATTCCCCAGACTGTCTTAATATATTCACCCTTTTCCCCCATCTTGCTTCTGAGTTTCTTTACATGGGTATCAATGGTACGTGCGTCGCCGAAATAATCATAATTCCACACTGAATTGAGAATCTTTTCCCTTGACAGTGCAATTCCTTCGTTTTCAAGGAAATAGGTAAGGAGCTCAAATTCCTTAAAGCTGAGATCCATAGGCTTGCCATCCACGGTTGCAAGATGAGCAGCCTTATCGATCACGATTCCTCCTGCAGAAAGTGTATCTTCAGCATTTGCCTGTCCTGTACGCCTGAGAATGGCCTCTACTCTTGCAACCAGAATCTTGGGACTGAATGGTTTGGAAATATATTCATCCACCCCAAGGTCAAAACCCATAAGTTCGTCACGTTCATCTCCCCGTGCCGTCAGCATAATGATGGGTACTTTAGAATTCTTACGGATCTCACGGCATACTTCCCATCCGTCCATCTTAGGCATCATAACATCCAGTATGATCAATGCAATATCTTTTTCCGCGTAAAAAATATCCATTGCTTCTTCTCCGTCTCCAGCTTCAAGAACCTGAAAATTTTTCTTTGTAAGAAAATCTCTGACAAGCTTTCTCATACGGCTTTCATCATCTACTACAAGAATCTTTAACGTATCCATACTGTTTCCTCCATTATAATAAATTCCTTTGCGGAAATTATGTTACTGTTTATTTTCCTGGTATCTTTTAACACCAGTATCATATATCCGTACTATATCAGAGATTTATGTATGTTTTGTGAACTTAAAGAATTTTCTTTTTATTTTATCCTTGACAGAACTTTATGATGTGCATATAATAAAATAGCATTGACAGAATAAGTCTCTTAAGGGCTTGTACTGGTTTCGACGGGGACTTTGAAGCTTAGGAAGCCATCCGCAGACTCCTGGACTGCGTAATAACCGGGAACCTAAATATAAACGCAGAAGATAATGACAATTACGCTTACGCGTTAGCAGCCTAAGTGCTGTACGTCGGTCCTTATGCACTCACACGTAGGGAGTCCGGCGTCGACTATGTGAGAAACCTTGTCAGGTAAGCTTTGCCCTGATAGATGTATTATGAAGCTACTGAAATTATGAGCCTGTCGGTGGGCGCATGATGAAGGGAATGTTAAAACAGCGACTGTGATGGGAGACGCCTCGGTGGACAGGTTTTCGGACGCGGGTTCAATTCCCGCCAGGTCCATTTTTCAAGTGGTCACAAATTCAGTAAAATCAAGGGTTTTGATTACCCTTGATTATTTTTTTAACACAGTTACAAAAAGCCACCTGTTTCAGGTGGCTTTTTTGACTGATTATTATGCAATTTTATTCTCAATCTCCTGTACTTTTCTCTCCAGCTGTTCAACTTTATCAGTCAGATAGCTGACTTTTACCTCAAATACAAGGCTTTTATCTGCTGCAGGAATAGCTTCATTCAATTTTCTTATCAATTCAACATGATTCTCAGCAAGTAATTGAATGTTCTTATCCGTGGAATTTTCAAGGTGAAGACGTAAATCTATAACCTTGTCCCGTAAGCCGGCAACCGTATCCTCCAGACTGGCAAGTCTTTCGTCCATACCGGAGACTTTTTCCTCTAATACTGTAAATCTCTTCTCCATTCCGGAGACCTTATCTTCTAATGCTGTAAATCTCTTCTCCATTCCGGAGACCTTATCTTCTAATACCGTAAATCTCTTCTCCATTCCGGAGACTTTATCTTCTAATACCGTAAATCTCTTCTCCATTCCGGAGACTTTATCCTGTAGTCCCGTAACTACTTCCTGTAATCCTATGACTTTTTCCTGTAATCCTGTAACATTTTCCTGTAATCCTGTAACTTTTTCTTTCAGTTCTGCGACTGTATTTTCAACCTTGTCAAATCTGTTATTCAAAGTTGAAAATCCCTGCAAGATCACATCAAGTTTCTCACTGTCTGTCATTTGACCATACTCCTTTCACAATATTCGGGTTATTTACGATACAAACGATATTATACTATATTATTTTTATATAGTCTACCAGGAACAGTCCAATAAACTTCTACGAAACAATTTTTTTCATCAAAAATCCAGTTTATTCCCCAAATTGTTCTGCGCATTCTTTCATCATTTTGCGAATAGGCAGATGATATGGGCAACGTGTTTCACAGCTGCCACATTCTATGCACTGGGAAGCCTTTACCTTTAATCCTGCGTATCGCTCCCTTGCCCAGTTTTCAAGGCCATAACGATTCAGATACCCTGCAAACAGAAACACGTTGGGTATACTGATACCAGCTGTACAGGGTGCACAGTAATTACACCTGCGGCAGAAATTCGTTCCAAGCCTGTTGCGTATTTCCTCTATTTCCTTCAACTCTGTGCTGCTTAAAGAAGAAGTGTCAAGACAGGCCTTCAGGTTCTCTTTTATTTCATTCTCATCTGCCATTCCCGGAATTACTATTGTGACGTCAGGATTTGTGTAAATATATCGAAGTGCCAGTCCGGCGTTTTCGATAGCTCCTCCGGCAAGCGGTTTCATGGCAATAAAACCTACATTTTTCTTTTTACATTGTGCGATCAGATCCTTGCCCTGATTTTCCACAATATTATAAGGAAACATAATTGTTTCTACCCAGTCACAGCTTAATCCCCGGGAAAAAACCTCCGTGGAATGGGCAGTTAATCCAATATGACCGATCTTTCCTGCTTTCTTAGCTTCCTGCAGTGCTTCAAGAGCGCCTCCAAGACTGATCACCTGTTCAAATTGTTTCATGTCAGGATTATGTATCTGATACAGTTCAATATGGTCAGTACGAAGATTATGAAGACTCTTGTCAATGTCCGCTGCCATTTCTTCTCTGGTTCGGGCCATACTCTTTGTAGCTACAACAAATCTGTCACGTATTCCATCCAGTGCATATCCAAGATACTCTTCACTTACCGTATATCCTCTGGCTGTATCCACATAATTGACTCCCTCATCTGCAAGCTGATGGACCAGTTTCCTTGTACCCTGTGCATCAATTCTCTGGATGGGAATTCCGCCAAGACCCATTCTGGACACTTTCAGACCTGTTTTTCCCAGTGTAACATACTCCATCTTTTATCCTCCTAAATAAACAAAAAACTGCCACCGGCCTGCCGATGACAGTCTTCTAACTCAGATATCATACACGGGACAGGTATTCTCCTGTTCTGGTATCAATCTTAAGTTTATCTCCCTGATTAACAAATAATGGAACCTGAACCTGAGCACCGGTTTCAACAATTGCAGGCTTAGTAGCACCCTGAGCAGTATTTCCGGCAAAGCCAGGCTCTGTTTCAGTAACTTCAAGTTCAACAAAGAGAGGCGGCTCAATCGCAAATACATTACCGTTATAAGAGCAGATCTTTACCATCTCGTTTTCTTTAACAAATTTAAGAGAATCACCAACCTGATCCTTGTTAAGACCAATCTGATCATATGTCTCAACATTCATAAAATAATATAAGTCACCATCATTATACAGATACTGCATATCAACACGGTCAATACGGGCTGCAGGGAATTTTTCCGTTGGACGGAAAGATCTTTCCAGAACAGCTCCTGTAATGATATTTTTGTATTTTGTTCTTACGAAAGCAGCACCCTTTCCTGGTTTTACATGCTGAAATTCAACGATCTGGCAGACATTACCGTCAATTTCAAGTGTGATGCCGTTTTTGAAATCACCTGCTGAAATCATAGTTATATTTCCTCCTTAAATGTACAGTTCAAATCTGTGTGTCGGGTCTTTTTCTTTACATATTTGCGACACACTCTATTTTAATTTTATAATATTCCTATGTATTTTTCAACTCTTTTTTATATATGTTTTTAATTTTTCCTCCAGCTGGGCAATAAGTTCTTCAAATGGCTTATCCCCTGTAATCATCTCAATATCTGCAAATTTAGCATAAACCGGGTCTCTCTGTTTAAGAAGTTTTCTGATTTTTTCCTCCCGGTCCTCTCCCTCGATCAGTGGATCACCATTTCCATTTTCCAGTCTTTTCCTCAATGTGGCAAAGGATCCCTTCAGATAAACAACTGTCCCCAGCTGGCCGATATACTTCTCATTCTGTTCCTGAACAGGCAGCCCGGAACCCAGTGAAATAATTTTCTGTTCCTTATCATCTATCAGGGATTTAATCGCTGTAGTTTCCAGTGCTCTGTAAAAAGGTTCTCCAAATCTGTCAAAGATTTCCTTCACAGACATATTCATTTTCTTTGTAACCACTCTGTCAATGTCGACAAACGGTATGCCAAAATCCTTTGACAGCCGTTTGCCCACACGTGTTTTACCTGAACCCATAAAGCCTATGATTACGATATGGTTCATGAATTCCCCTCCTCTTTGCGGTAAAAATATAATACTATTTTTTCCAGATATCGTTTCAGCACGATCTGGATTTCTTCTTTTGAATCAATGGGTTTGACCAGGATGTTTCTAAGTCCTGTCCTTTTTGCACCATAAATATCTGTAAAAAGCTGATCTCCGATAAAGATAGTATTAGTGAGATCAGTTCCCATCATTTCCATAGCACGAATATAATTCTTTTTTGACGGTTTATGGGCATTTTCGATAAAAAATGCCCCTATAGGCTGATTGAAGGATGCCACTCTTTCATACTGATTATTTGATAAAAAGCAACACTTAAAACCCAATTCTTTCAAATGTGAAAACAACGCACATGCTCTCTCATCAGCAGGAGCGCCATGGGGTACCAGTGTATTGTCGATATCAAACAGAAGTCCTCTGTAGCCCTGTAAATAAAGAGCATCAAAATCGATCATATATGTGGAATCCATATATTCGTCCGGAAAAAAGCACTTAAACATTTGTATTTCATCCTCTAGCTATTCAGATAATTTTGTAATTTATCAATATTATTTTCCATAAGATCATATCCATGCTGATAAAATTTCAAAAGATTTTCTCTATTCTGCTCTGTCCTGGAAATCAGCTTTATTTCAGGACGTATGACAAAAATATGCCCTTCTCTCTCCCATTTTTCCAGGAGATTCAGGGTTGTGTTATAATTTCTGTATCTGTTCAGGAGACTATCCACAAGGTTGGGATATTCTTTCAGTGCTGCCTGATAAACTGCACGGCTTTTCCCAGGCTTCTTTTTCCTGTACCCATAATTTCTTGTGAGAATCACTACATTTTTACGATATCCCTGATTCATAGCATGAATAAGAGGAACAGAATCTGCAATTCCCCCATCCAGAGATGGCCGCCCATCTACCAGAACAGTGGGGCACGCAACAGGAATACTGGACGATGCCCTGCAGATATCCATAAGTCTTTTCTTATCGGATTTTTCCTCCAGATATCTGGCTTTTCCCGTAAGACAGTCAGTAATCACCATCTCACATCTTTTGTCTGACTGAAAGAAAGTATCAAAATCAAAGGGAAAGATTTCATTGGGAAAACGGTCGAAAAGCATATCCATATCAAAGAGACTCCGGTTTCTGATGGTCTGCCTGAGACTTATATATCTGTTTGCCTTATCATCCAGGATCATACAATGTTTCGTCCTTTCAGGCTGACAGGATACATAGTCCAGTGCATTACATGCCCCTGCGGAAACCCCCACCACATAAGGAAAACAAATCTGGTGTTTCATAAGACTGTCCAGTACACCTGAAGTAAAAACTCCCCTGGTACCACCGCCTTCCAGAATCAATGCAGCCCCGTTTCTTCTTGTCATATCTGTTATACCAGTCCTTTCCAAAATTATAAAGTATCTTTATGATCATCGCTGGTCAAGGGGAACATACACCGCCGGTTCAAGAACATTCTTATAGGCCGGTCTTATAATCTTATCCGTATTGATCAGCTCTTCCATACGGTGGGCACTCCATCCAACCACACGTGCCACTGCAAACATAGGCGTGTACAATTCCAGAGGCAGATCCAGCATGCTGTAAACAAAGCCACTGTAAAAGTCCACGTTGGCACTGACGCCCTTATAAATACGTCTTTCCTGTGCAATTACCTGAGGTGCAAGGCGCTCTACCATGGCATACAGATCATAGTCTTTCTTTTTCCCCTTGGCAACAGCCAGTTTTTCCACATAAGCCTTCAGTACCTCTGCTCTCGGATCAGACACTGAATAGATTGCATGGCCTATACCATAGATCAGACCTTTTTTATCAAAAGCTTCCTTATGCAGCAGCTTTCTCAGATACTCAGCTACCTCCTCCTCATCTGTCCAGTCCTTCACCTGTTTCTTCATATCATTGAACATACTCACAACTTTAATATTGGCACCACCGTGTTTAGGTCCCTTCAGTGAGCCAAGGGCAGCCGCTATGGCAGAATAAGTATCTGTTCCGGAAGAGGATACCACGTGTGTTGTAAATGTGGAATTGTTTCCTCCTCCGTGCTCCATATGAAGAATCAACGCAATATCAAGGATTTTGGCCTCAAGAGGTGTATATTTCTTATCGGGCCGAAGCATTCTTAAAATGTTCTCTGCTGTGGTAAGTTCTCTTCTGGGATTATGAATATAAAGGCTCTTCCCTCTGATATAATGATTATAAGCCTGATATCCATACACAGATAAAAGTGGAAAAACGCTTATAAGATTAAGACATTGTCTCAGGACATTGGGAAGTGACGTATCATCCGGATTGGAATCATATGAATAAAGAGTCAGCACGCTCCTGGCCAGACCATTCATAATGTCCCTGCTGGGCGCTTTCATTATAACATCCCGTACAAAATTAGTGGGAAGTGAACGCTGGTCAGCAAGAAGAGTCCTGAACCGGTTGAGCTGTTCCTCATTAGGAAGTTTTCCAAAAAGAAGCAGATAAGTCACTTCTTCAAATCCAAATCTGTCATCATTGATAAAACCGCGGGTAAGGTCCTTAATATCATATCCCCGGTAGGAAAGCGTACCTGC
Organism: Clostridia bacterium; assembly: GCA_028722515.1. Taxonomy (GTDB): domain Bacteria; phylum Bacillota; class Clostridia; order Lachnospirales; family Lachnospiraceae; genus Blautia_A. The sequence continues at coordinate 23,519 of JAQYGS010000113.1, forward strand.
ACATGGGATTTCTCTCCCATCCACCACTTTGGTCGCCTGAATGTTGGATATCTGAGTGAGTCCTGCAAGAACACCTTTACCATTAATATCCCGAAGTCCCCGTTTGACATCATTTTTTTCATACAGAGAAAGATCCAGGGTAGTATGTTCCTTACATATCTCAGTCAGATCCTCAATCTGTGGTGTTACCTTTGTCTTAAATCCCGGCATAGTTTTTGTCTCCTTTCAATCACAGTTTTCTCGATACAAAGCCCCCCCTTATCCCTGTTATCATGTTAATGATCATTTACTATAAGCTATAAGCAAATTATATCTATTATATTCTCACATTTGAACATATTTAGCAAGAGTTAAGTTTCCGTAAAAATATCTACAAATAATTCGTAGTTTGGTCTTCTCTTTTTATGCACTTTCGTGTATAATGTTGTCGGTTGATTAATTATTAATGGATGAGGAGGAAACCATTATGTCTTATACTGAAGAAGTATATGCAAAAGTTGTTGCCCAGAACCCAAACGAACCTGAATTTCATCAGGCTGTAAAAGAAGTACTGGATTCCCTGAAGGTAGTCATTGACAGAAATGAAGAAGAATACCGCAGATTGTCTATCCTGGAGCGTCTTGTAGAGCCTGAGCGTATCATCTCATTTCGTGTCCCATGGGTGGACGATAAGGGTACAGTCCAGGTAAATAAGGGATACCGGGTACAGTTTAACAGTGCCATTGGACCTTACAAGGGAGGATTAAGATTTCATCCTTCTGTAAATCAGAGTATTCTGAAATTTCTTGGTTTTGAGCAGATTTTCAAAAATTCACTCACAGGACTTCCTATCGGAGGAGGCAAGGGTGGATCCAATTTTGATCCAAAGGGAAAATCAGACAGAGAAGTTATGGCATTCTGCCAGAGTTTCATGACTGAACTTAGCAAATACATCGGTGCTGACATGGATGTTCCTGCAGGAGATATCGGTGTAGGCGGCCGTGAGATTGGTTATCTGTATGGACAATATAAGAGGATCCGGGGTCAGTACGAAGGTGTGCTTACAGGTAAGGGGCTTTCCTATGGAGGATCTCTGATCCGTACCCAGGCCACCGGATATGGACTTGTATATATGCTTAACGAAATGGTAAATGCAAAGAATGATACCATTTCCGGTAAAACCATTATTGTTACCGGCTCAGGAAATGTAGCCATCTATGCTGTAGAAAAGGCACAGCAGCTTGGCGGAAAAGTAGTTGCTATGTGCGATTCCAACGGATATATTTATGATCCTGCCGGAATTAAACTGGACATTGTGAAAGATATTAAAGAAGTAAAACGGGGACGTATCAGGGAATATGCCGAACGTGTAGAAGGAGCATCCTATACCGAAGGACAGGGAATCTGGAACATCAGATGTGATATTTTCCTTCCATGTGCCACACAGAATGAGCTGGATCTGGAGGGAGCCAGAATACTTGTTGCAAACGGATGTAAATATATTGCGGAAGGCGCAAATATGCCCACTACCCTGGAAGCAACCAATTATGTTATGGAAAATGGTGTTGTATTTATGCCTGGCAAAGCAGCAAATGCAGGCGGTGTTGCCACTTCTGCACTGGAAATGTCTCAGAATTCCATGAGACTTTCATGGACAGCAGAAGAAGTAGACCAGAAACTTAATCGGATCATGAAGGATATCTTCCACAAGGTAGATGATGCTTCCAGACGTTACGGACTGGAAGGCAACTATGTAGCCGGTGCAAACATTGCAGGCTTTGAGAAAGTGGTGGATGCCATGAAAGCTCAGGGCATTGTCTGAGCAGTCCCTAAATTAAACACGTAAGCCCGGCGGGAATACCTGCCGGGCTATTTTAATTCATAAATTTCTTAAGTTCATCCATAAATGTGCTTACATCCTTAAACTCTCTGTAAACAGAAGCAAATCTTACATAGGCCACTCCATCCAGATCCTTCAGATGTTCCATGACAATTTCCCCGATCCTGGTACTGGATATTTCCCTTTCTTCCGTATTAAATATCTCCGCTTCCACAGCATCCAGCATCTCTTCAATTTTCTCAATGGGAATAGGTCTCTTATAACAGGCTCTGAGAATTCCTGACTGAATCTTGGAGCGGTCATACTGTTCCCTGTTCTGATCTTTTTTGATGACAGTAAGCGGAATAGTCTCTACTTTTTCATACGTAGTGAATCTTCTGCCGCATGCATCACAAAGTCTCCGGCGTCTGATAGAATTGGTATCTTCTACCGGCCTGGAATCCACAACTCTGGTGTTATCCTGACTGCAAAACGGACATTTCATAAAGAAGCCTCCTTAAGGATACAAAATTCATAACACAATGATTATACTTTATCTTTCATTAATGTGTCAATAATAGGACTTGCACAAATATTCAAAAAAATACATAAACTATATGAAACAGAAATATTAAGGAAAATCCTATGCGTATCTGTGACCTGAAACAAAAAGAAATTATTAATACCTGCACATGTCGAAGTCTGGGCTGCCCCGTGGATGTGGAGTTTAACTGTGAAACTAACCGTCTTACTGCACTGATCGTACCGGGTCCGGGTAAATTCTGCTGCTTCTTTGGCCATGAAAATGAATATATTATTCCCTGGGAATGTATCTGCAAAATAGGTGATGACATTATTCTGGTACAGATTGACGAAGAAAAATGCTTTCACAAGCAATAGGCCTTTTTCTTTGTCAAGGGCCTATATTTTTTATATTTTCAAGGGAAAAGTATAAATATTCTTCTGTTTGAGAATCATTTTTATTACAAAGATAATAAGGAGGATTCAAAAGATGGCACTTAACAAAGTAGAAATCTGTGGGGTCAACACGTCGAAACTTCCTGTTCTGAAAGCAGAAGAAAAAGAGGAACTTTTCAGGAAGATCAAAGAAGGTGACCAACAGGCCCGGGAACGGTATATTAAAGGTAATCTTCGTCTTGTCTTAAGTGTTATCAAACGATTTCAGAATTGCAACGAAAACCCGGATGATCTGTTTCAGATCGGATGTATAGGACTTATAAAAGCTATTGATAATTTTGACACAAGCTTACAGGTAAAATTTTC
>JAQYGS010000114.1 GCA_028722515.1 Clostridia bacterium
ATAATGTTAAGTGCTTACTTTCAACTAGGCTACATTGGCATCATTTAATGTGAAGAATGAAGCATCATTTAATGTGCTAAACAACACTTTCCCCAACACCGGTCAAAGACTTTAAAGGAACCATTGTCCATGACCACGACAAATCATATTATTCCTACGGTTCTTCCCATCAGGAATGTATTGCTCATAAATTTAGATATCTTGTTGGTGCAATTGAAAACGAACCAAATCTTAAGTGGCATAAACAAATGCATGACCTTCTTCAAAAGATGATTCATATAGCTAAGAAAAATAAAACCGGTATTCCTAACGAACAGGTAAACAAACTGACTAATAAATATGTTTCAATTCTTGAACTTGCTGCTAATGAATACGAAAATAATCCACCAACCAAAGATTACCTGGATGGATTTACTCTTCAAAAAGGCTGCGAGAATAACAAGACCACCATCTATACTTTCTCAAACATCCTGATGTTGACTATACGAACAACATCAGTGAACGAGAACTAAGAAAATTCAAACGAAAACAAAAGCAGGCTGTTGTACTACGAAGCAATTCTGGTGGACAGCATATTTGTGATGCACTTACATAATTAAAACTGCAAAAATGTAAAATAAAAAAATATACGATGTTGTTGAAGCTGCATTTATCAAATAATCATAAAAGGGGAGACTGTAAAAAAGTTTGTTACAATCTAACAACACATTCTCTGTACCCTTTGATTTTATTGGCTTTGGCTAATCACTGAACAGTAACACCAAATCTACTAATCACGAAATATGAAGCCCTATTCAAGAAAATCTTTGTGAAGCCTCATTCCGGATAATAAAAAATGGGCAACACCACAGCCATCAATCGCCACAACTTCATCCATTTCTTAATTGCTCTTATCTCACATTTTCAGTTTTCTTTTTACTGCTCTTATCAGTTCTTTCACTCTGCGCATAGATGTCTGATTTCTTCTCCTTCAGTTTTCCCCTTACCGATGTCTTTTGTCGTTTCTCTTCCAAATACTTCTCCACACCAAGCAGATATTCCTCCAGTGTTCCGGTCTTTCCTTCTGTGATCGGATTGATATCTACCTTCACCCCGCCAATTTCCATTCCATCTTCATGAAGAATATCATAGAAAGCATCTTCCCTGACATTTCCTTTATATTCCAAAACCACATCCAGATCAGAACCAGCTTTTTCAATTCCCCGGCACCGGCTTCCTGAAACTACAACACCAACAATCTCTGCCTCCAAATTGTTTTCGTCTATCTTCGACTGAACATAGTCTGATACAATCTCTTCAATCTCAGAAGCGCTCATCCCATCAATTCGGTGAAACATTTCATCAGTCTTTCTTCTGAAATCTGTAACAACTCCGGGTTCAGTACCTGCAATTTCTTCCTGCTTAGCCGCAAGCTCCGGCCAGAGTTTCCTGATTACCCTGTTGAGGTACACATTGTTATTCTCCATCAGTTCAAATTCCAGATCCTTGCACTCTTCTATTGTGGTAAGTCCTGCAATCCTCTTATGATAATTTCCATACTGAATCGCTTCCTGAAGCTTATCATCCAGTTTACATGCTTCTTTTCTTGTAATTCTCTCCCAGATATCATCCTTCTCTGAACGAATCACAAAGTCGCTTCCCTCATCATGCCGCTGCTCTCTCATGTGAAGAACATCGTCCTCTCCCTTGATCTTGCATGTAAAATCAAATTCATTGAATCCCATTTCCCAGTAATATCCTGCCTGTGTCAGCTGAATGTCTGTGATATCCTCTGCTACAATCATTTCTTTCTCTGTACTGTTATTTTCTCTATTCATGTCTTTCATTCTTCCTTTCATAGGCGGCTCACTAAGGCCGCAATCGTTGTTGCTTCGCAAGTTAGCAAGCAGTGCCTTCGTGATCACACGAACGCTGTTTGCTTGTTGGAGGCACATCCCCAATCCCCTTAGAATGACATCCCTGATGTCAAGCTGCGCCCTCACTTTGTGAGTGCTGATACATTCCTGCTCCGCCGGAATTGCAAAAAAAGAGGGCAACCACCAACTTACATTTTGATGATTGCCCACATGCTTATCTCTGCTGTTGTCTTTTCTTTTTCAAATCTTCTTCCTGGTCCCAGGTCTTCTGAGCCTCATAGAAGAATTCCACATTTTGCTTTGCAATCTGATAATCCCGCATCTCTTTTTTTATTTTCTTGTATTCGCTGTAAGCTGCTTTTTTCTCCGAAAGCAGTCTGGCAAATTCTTCATTCAGATCCTTTACTTTCGGAATCTTTCCATCCGGCAGATGAGAAAATGCTTCCTTTGCCGCTTTGTGAAGAGTAATCTCTTCTCGATGTGCCTCAAAGAATTTCTTGCTGTATCCAGATTTTCGATAGGCTATATAGATATCCCTGGTCTTGGAATAGTTGATGATGTGCGTTTTCAAAACTTTGTTCTCTGCCATTTTGGTTTCTGCATCCTTGATGATTCGCATCAGTTCATGGTATCTGGCAGCACTTCCATCTACCAATGCATCCAGAGTTTCTTTATCGTGAATATCATGTTGCTGCAAAAACAAAATGGACTCCGCAAACTGTTTCACATTATATTTCTTCGCCCATCGTACATATCCGCCGTTCTTTCCCTGAGCCATCTTCTCCTGAATATCGACTACCAGATCAAACTTCCGCTTCTCCGGTTTTGGTTCTTTCCGGTCTGATACTTTCTCAATGTTTTCAGGAGATTCCTTCTCGCCGGCAATTACTTTTTTCAGATTTTCTTCTGTAAAGTCTTCTCCAAGGGAGCGGAACCGGATAAACCGCTTTTGCTCTTTTCCGCAGATTGCTGTGTGTTTCCCACGCTTAATATCATATCCTTCTGCCTGTAATAGTTTGAGAAGTTCTTCAAAATCTGCCGGCTTCTGATCCAGACATTTCAGAATATCTTCCCGGATAATATCCCTCAGGCTTACACGATCCGGATACTTGGTACGTCTCTGTCTCTCACTTGGTTTTACTTTTGGAATGATGGATAAACCATGCTCCAGGCAGATAATGTCGCTGAGTCTCTGCAAGGCAATTCCGGAAAACCAAAAGTCTCTGAACTTCCGGTCACACTCCAGGTTGGTGGAATTGAAAATGATATGATTGTGGATATGAGCCCGGTCCACATGCGTTGCCACTATAAACGCATGCTGTCCCTTGGTGAATCTCATACCGGTTTCATATCCAACTTCATTTGCTTCCTCCGGTGTTATCTCTCCGGGCTTAAAGGACTGGCGGATCTGATAGGCAATGACATCACCCTTGGGCTGTCTCCACGTTTTTTTCAGATAATCTATTTTTGACTGTGCAAATTCCCAATCAACAAAATCCGGTTGGCACTTATAAGAAGAGATATATTTTCCGTCTTCTGTTTTCTCTCCATTCTTTGCATAATCGGTTCTGTCTTTCAGACACTGCATTACAGAACGTCCCTTGTTCTGATGCATTGCTATCAGTTTTGTCGCCGCCATTTTCTCACCTGCCTTACATAATTGCAGTCAGCTTATCAAGCATCTTTCGCATTTCCTGCAAAATCTCTTTCTGGTTGTTTTTCAGTTCCTCGATGTCTTCCCGGTAGATGCTTCCGGTTTCATTCGCTCTCTTTGCGTACTGATTCAGATTATTCCCGG
>JAQYGS010000115.1 GCA_028722515.1 Clostridia bacterium
CCCTTCTTATAATTGAAGAGCTTTCTGAAATTCAGAGCCGCTATCTTGGAACCGAAAAAGAACTTGCCTCGCTGTTTTCCACGAGGTATCTTTTCCAAATGGTAATTCTTGCGCATATTCGATGGAACAGTTTCAGCTCCATTACGGAGTCTCGCATAGTTTTTGAATTCCTCACTGCTCATTCTTCGTTGGATTTTTGCACGTTCATGTGCCGCTTTGGATGTTACTATTTTTGCGACCCGTTTGAAGATCTTCGGCTTGCATTGTTCCTGATACGGACAGTTGGCACATTGTTCATGTAAAAAGGAAACAGCACACTGATCGCTTTGTTTCTTATAAGAGCAGCTTTTCGGTGCATGTCCTGCTGGACATTTGAGGACTTGCGTTCCTTCCTCGTTGAATTCAAAATCGGCGATGATATCGGGAGCTGCCTTTCCTGTCAGACTTGTGGTAATCAGTTCTACGTTCTTATCATTTGCAAGTTGTGTGTTTTCTGTTCCGCTGTATGCACCATCCGTGACGATAACAATCCGTTCTTCCTGTTTATCCATCTGGTCAAGATGTTCCTGAATAAACTGACTGTCGCTATGGTTGTTTTGCTCATACTGGTACTCTGTGACAACAGAACCATTGGCTCCAACGGATTCTTCAAGATTGGCAGCATATCCCCGATGCTCTTTTCCTGCTTTGCTTCGGAAAGTCGCTTCAGGATCGGAGGGATTCTGCATCATGGCTGAGTTCATGCCGCCGTCTTCTTTCGTGCGGAGTCTTCGGTTCTCATTTTCAACTATGGTCTGTTCTGACAGACATCTGACAAACAGATTATACTCTGTTGAATTATTGTAACCAGACTCACACAAGGCAAGAAGCTTATCTGCATCCATTAATAGCTGCTTTATGCGTTCATCTGCATCGGTGCTGCGTTGGTGGTAAATCACTTTGTTAAAATCGTTAGGATCGGTATAGTGTTTTAAGTCGTCAGGCAGAGCAGAGCCATTGATTTTATTCATATAAATCGCCAACTTTGCAATGCAGGTGTATATCAGTTCCATTCGGCTGAGTTTACGGATGTTGGATTCAACCATCATGGAATCCATACGTCTGACTTTACCACTGATTCCCATCATTTTTGCAATGGAATTGCTTAAATCTTTCACACAATCGTGGTAGAGATCCTTGCTGTGAAGCGTTTCATAATCATAACACCGCTTACGGAAACGGCTCAAGGTCTTGTCACTCAAAGGCTGTTCTTCAAAACTTGTTGTATGCAGAGCATACTGGATTCGAAAATCCAGCATAAGATTTTCAACCATCTCATCATCGGAATAATCAAAAAGCTCTTTGATAATGAGCGCACCAACAATCACGTTTACCGGAGTATTCGGTCTGGATGCCTTATCACTGTATAGGACAGAAAAACGTTTTTCATCAATGGCAGGAAATATTTCATCCGCAAAGACTTTTGCCCAGGATTTTTCCAATGCTTTTTGTTCTCTGGCAGTTAATCTGGAAAAACTATCTGTCAATGACATTTGCTGGTAAGCGTTTTCTTTGAATGACATAGAGAATACCTTCTTTCCTAAGATATCTCTATTATACAGCAAGTAAACTGTTTTGGCTTGTATCTACTACAAAATATATGAACTTTTCAAGGTACTATAGAGGGGCTTTTGACCCCAACATCATTCTTAATTATACATTAGTTAATTTAGGTGAAAAGAAGTCGGATAAACGAGAAGATGCATCACGATTTTCTATGCAGCGGAATCAATGTAGAATGCAATAATGCTTTGCGAAGAATGATAGAACGCATTGATTTGAATAGGATAAACCAGTTGATTGATCAAATGGACTATATTTCGGATTTGCAAAGACTATTTTCAAGAGATATATCGAAAATCGTTTTAGGAAAATTTTGCTCGTAGCCTTGGAACAAATCTAATGCACATTGCCAAGGGACCGCTCAGTGTCAGGCACCAGAAAGGTGGAATAAAAAGTAAAAACAACAAATGAAAAGTCAATTTCAAAAGATGACCCAGCAGGATATAGCGGATATCACTGGTATTTTACCGCCGAATCTGGCACGGATTGAGAGCGGCACCAGAGTTCCTGCTCTGATCGTACTTGAGAAATATGCGGATGCACTGAGAAAACATATTGAGATAAAACTATGCGATAATGAGCAGATAAAAGAATAAAGTCAGGAGAAAAACAGAAGGGATGAAAATCCCTGAGATCATTATGGTTCCGGAAAATATATTGACAGTAATCTGCTGTTCCAGTTTGTCAGGATTCGTGATATACTCAATAAAAGATTATCATTGGGATATCTTTTAAATATCTCGGGATACGTGTTTAGTTTCTTTAATTTAAAGGAGGAAGGCTATGAAATTGCGAAGAAAATGTTTGACGTTTTTAATGTTCTTTTTGATGATGGTCTGTTTTAATGGTACTGTGGTAAAAGCAGCTGCTTCACAACCAAAATTAGAATGGGCGAAAGAACTAAATGCCAGCAGCATTGCTGTTAAGTGGACAGGAAATCCTTCTGAGGATGAAATGTATGTAATTTTTCGTAAAACAGATGGACAGCCATACAAGATGATCAATGCAGTAATTGCCGATTATAAAGCTGAATATGCATATGTGGATTCACCTGTTGTTCCAAATCAGAAATATACGTATACTGTAAGGAGCGTTCCATCTGAAAAAATAGAACCACGACCGGTGCAGATAGGCACGTTGTCTTCCGGAAGCCAGGTTCAATGTTTTGCCAGCTGGGAAAAATCAAAAGAAAAAGATCTGACTGCTTATGTGATTGATTTCAATAAAGGAAATCTGCATAATACTGATATTATCAATAAAAAGTATAATACGGTGAAGTATTATCTGCAAAGCGAAGATGAGGATGTAATAGTTAATGTATATGGGCTTCTTAAAGGTGGCTGGAGCAGTTATGACAAGAAAGGAGTCAGTGCAAAAACTACAATAAACAAGGTCTCTGTAAAAGATCCGGTTGTTGTGGGAAATGGAACGGTAAAACTTACCTGGACACAGAGTAAAGGCGCAACAGGTTATAACATATACAGAAAAACAGGGAATGGAAAATGGAAAAAAGTGCAGACTGTTGACAGCGGTGATGCATTGTATGGATATGATGATACAGTTAAGAAAGGAAATCAATATCAATATAAAGTAAAAGCCTTTGTCAGCGATGGAAAGAAAACAGTGGAATCTTCTGATTCTAACATTACCAGGAAGGTTAATTTTTCTTCAGTTGCCAGGGAACCAAGCAAGAAACTCTATAAGGCAGGCAATCAGTATATGTCAGGTTTATCTTCTAAGGAGATAAAGGATGTACAGAATGTAGCTAAAAAGTTTTATCAGACATATATTACAGATGATATGACTGAAGTAGAAAAGTTAATTGCTGCGCAGGCTTACCTGGCTGCTACGTGTGTATATGGAACCGGCGGTAAGTTTTATAATGCCTGGGGAGCTTTGGTCTACAAGAATAAGCAAGGGTATCACGAAGCGTCCTGCTATGGATACAGTTATGCTTTACAGGCCTTGTGTGCATCTGCAGGTTTGGAATGTAAAATAGTACGTCCAAATTCCAAAGCCGCCAATCCAAATCATATGTGGACTATGGTAAAAGTTGAGAAAAAATGGTATATCGTAGATCCTCAGCCAAATGCCAATTATGGAATCTTCACCTACTTCCTGTTATCGGGAAAGACATACGTTCAGATGACTGGAGAAACTTTTGACACAAAAGTGTACTCAGGTATTTCAGGCAAAGATTATTCAAGGAAAAAATTAATGCAATATGCTTCCGGGTATAAAGTACAAAGAGTTCTCAAAAAAATGAAGCTGACGAAATAAAATAATGGGAAATAAAAGAGCAACGTCTCTTTTTATTTCCCTGTCAACATCAAGACCGCTGTATTCCCAGTGACCGTGGGGAACCTTTGAAAGCAAAACCACCCGGGGTCAGGCATCAATGGAGAAATCATATTAACAATTACTTGTATTCAGGAAGGAAGATGGATATGAAGAGAAAAAAAATATGGTTACAAAAAATTGCGGCAGCAGCCCTTTGTGTGACTATAGTAGCAGAACCAGCAGTGATTTATGCGGAAGATTTTTCAGATGGGTTCTATGGAGAGGAACAAACGGACGAAATTTCTCCGGAGACAGATATACAGGAGACAGATGTACAGGAAACAGATACACCAAAAGCAGACGTACAGGAATTTTCTGACGGGGACTTCTTTGAAGCCGGAAGCCTGGCAGAGACGAACGGAGACACGTCAGGCGGAAGCTGTGGGGAAAATGTAACCTGGAATCTGCAGGATGGCATCCTTACCATTGAGGGAAAGGGTGCTATGGATGACTTTTACACGATAAAGGACTGGAATACAGGTGAAATCACAGAATCACATCCAGTCCCATGGGAAGATGATTCCTTTCAGATCATGGAGGTTTATATAAAAGATGGAGTAACCAGGGTAGGTGACAGGGCTTTTGCAGACTGTTATAATCTTCAGAAGGCTGTTATTGGAAATTCTGTAAAATCTCTTGGCCAGTATGCTTTTGCCAATGATGGGGCACTTACAGAGCTTACAATTGGAAATTCTGTAGAGGCAATAGAGGACGACGCTTTTTATGGAATTAGTATAAAAAAACTTGTTCTTCCTGCCAGTCTGAAAAGCTTAAGTGACTCTAGTCTGATTTCCATGTGGGAACTCGAAGAAATCGAAATACCGGATAATGGGATATATAAATCAATAGATGGCGCCTTATATGAAGATCAAGGTGCATCTTTAGTACTTTATCCGCCAAAACGAAGTGGAGAGTATACAATTCCCTCTCATGTAACAAGAATTGGAAGCGGTGCTTTCTGCAATACAAGCCTTACCAAAATCGTTATTCCGGATACGGTAAAACAGATCGACGAAGCAGCTTTTGAATATAGTGAAATGCTTACAGCTATAATATTCGGAAAGGGGATTACGAAGATTCCAGATTCCTGCTGCTATTACGACCCTGCTCTTTCAACGGTAGAGATTCCAGAGGGTATAACCAGTATCGGGTCAGCTGCGTTCTGGTGGTGTACCTCCCTGAAAAGTGTAACGCTTCCGTCCACGGTGATGGAAATAAAAAACAGCTTTGAGAAAACCACTTCTGTAACCATACAGAACCCCGGGTTACAGAAGCGTGCAGACGGCTCTTATGTAAGCGGGGTACTTGTAAACGTAACGGCTGAAGAAAACTATAAATATGCTTTTGAAGTGCTGAAACTGGTTAATAATGAGAGGACAAAAAGAGGTCTTTCTCCTCTGAAAATGGATACCAGTCTGTTGGAGACAGCAATGATGCGAGCCTTTGAAACAGTACTTTACTGGGGCCACATAAGACCTGGCGGAGATGACTGTTTTACGGCAGATCAGCTGATGATGGGTGAAAATATTGCCTGTGGACAGCCCTCACCGGAAAGTGTTATGAACAGCTGGATGAACTCATCCGGTCACAGGGCAAATATTCTGTCAGCGTATTTTACCACCATTGGAATCGGATGTGTGACATATCAGGGAAACATATACTGGGTACAGTGCTTTGGAGAAGAAGGAAGCAGTGAGGCAAATAAAGCTGATTATTCCAATAGAGTGAACAGCCGTAAGATTCTTGTAAAAAAAGATGCAGAATTTTATAAGGCATCCCTGTCAGTTGGAAATAACCAGTTGAAAGCAGGGGAAGAAACCAGTGTAAATGTTTTATGGGATTATATGATTCTGGATAATTCAGGAGCAGTGATCAAGTCTTCAAACCCATCCGTATGTAATGTGAAAAATGGAAAGCTTACCGCAATTGCCCCGGGAAAAGCTGATATTACTATGTATTTTGAAGGATATCAGGAGGCAGCAGTTACAAAAACGGTCAAGGTAGAGGCAAAAGCCTCGTCGTCTAAAAAAGTCAGGGTTAATTTCGATGGAAATAAAGGAAATGTCAGCCTGAAGAGCAAGAATGTAACAAGCGGTCATGCAATTGGCAGTCTACCCACCCCGACAAGAGCAGGATATACGTTTTCAGGCTGGTACACCGCAAAATCCGGGGGAAGTAAAGTAACTTCATCTTCAAAGATAAAGAAAAACTGTATCCTCTATGCACGGTGGAACAAGGTAAGCGTAGCACAGGGTTCCATAAAGAAACTGACAAATGAGAAAGGCAGAAAACTGACAGTTGTCATGAACAAGATCAGCAAAGCTTCTGGGTACCAGATTGTATATGCTACAAATTCCGGATTTTCAGGTGCAAAGAGTAAAACAACATCCAAATCTGTACTGACACTTACCGGCCTTTCTGAAAACAGGGTATATTATGTGAAGGTACGGGGATACAAGAAAGATTCAGCCGGAAAAAAGGTTTACGGTGCTTACAGCACTGTGAAAAAGATAAAAATAAAAAAATAAGATGAGTGTAATTCCGCTATTTACTTTTCATAGCTTCTGCTATCCCACCCATCTTATTATTAGGACTTGATATGTGGTATAATATAGTTTCTAATAGTGATGGAGGCAGAAGCACGACGTGAAGAAGGAGAACGCTTATCGGTTTCTCATGGAAGCCAGCAAGATCGCCCCTGTTGTGATGAGCCTGGACAACCATGAGCTGTATCTGACTGAGGAAGATAAAACGGTTCTTGCGGCTGCAGAGATTGCGCTCCTGAATAACAGCTGCGTGGAAATCAAGAATATATTATTCGGGGGCATACCCTCTAAACAGATTACAGGGAAGATAGACAAAGAGTTCCTCACCAGCTTCAGCAACAGGACTGGTTACAAGGTTCTGCTGTGCCATCACCCGGAGTATTATCCACAGCTACAGTCTTACCCTATTGATTTGATTCTCTCTGATCACTGCCATGGCGGTCAGATAAGGGTGTGCGGGAGAGGTATCTTCTCACCAGGGCAAGTGCGCCCTGAAAGGGCTTGAAATAATACAGGTGGAAATCCTGTCTGGAAAGGAATTAACCACTCCACCAGAAGTGAGTTTTGAGTTGCTAATGATAACATTAGCAGCTAAGCGTAAACAACGAGATAGCAGGGACAGCTTTTGAGCACCGAAATACCGTATTTCAGAAGGGGCGTGCTCAGTAATGGGTGAGTCTACTCGACCGCGAAACAGCTGATATGGATGAGTTGCCCAAGGATGGGTTTTATATTGAAAATGCCATGACCAAGACACAGATGGTGATGAAGGATGATATTGCAGAAAATGATCTTGTGATGGATAAGTACAAGAATGGCTATGAGAGCGAGGTATATGACAATGCCGGTAACAGAATTACGGAGCCGGATGGGAGAAACTTCCTTTACGGTATGGGTTACTCCTGAGGAAGTGAAGAGTGTGAATCTAGCAGTTGTGTATGGTGGGGTACAGATTTATTTAAAGACAAAATAGCAGCTCTCTGATGAGTGATGAAAAAATAATTGAATTCATAAGTGAATTGTGGTATTTTAAACTCGTCTATTAATGCAATTTTTGATTGTGTGAACTAGTGTAACATTTAATATTGAGAAAGAGTGGAAAATGAACGAAAATGGATATCATGGAACCTGCTCGAAGTACCGATATAATATAGAGAAGGATGGATTGGATCCCCAAAAATGCAAGTACCGTGAAGATCATTGGTTAGGTCAGGGTGTGTATTTTTTTGATGATTACGATAAAGCAATGTGGTGGGCAACGACAATTTCTTCTCAAAATGATAATTGTGGAGCAATTATTTTTAAATCAATTATAGAGGCACCTGATGAGGAAGTACTTAATTTGGATGATAATAAACAACTAGATAATTTTATGACAGAATCATTAAAACTTATTGAAGATGTCAAAATTAATTGTCCAGGTAAGATGCCTATATTTGAAGATAGTAAATTTAGAGCTGTTCTATTTGATTATTATAAACAACAGAATGGAATATCGGTTATTATTGGGACTTTTTGTAAAGAATTTGCAGGTTACACAACGAAAAGAAGTGAATCTGACAAAGCAATGCAACGTAAGATAATGAATATTATTGGCATTAAGTTTAGAGAGAGACAGATATGCGTTTCAAAAAAAGAATGTATTAAATTGACTAAATTGGTATATAATGAGGAAGAAGAGGTGATATGATGTTTGATAAAGATTTATTTCTTTCATTATGTGAGAAGTATGATGTTGAATTGAGTGAAACCGCTACTAGCCCTATGATTAGGGAAGGAATTGAGGTTCACGCAATAACAGATGCTGATGTAAATCGCATTTTTTCACCATGTCAGACATATTTTGGGTATTCAGGCAATAAGATTAGTACAAAGACTGTAGTGCCAGAGTTCTATTTAATGGATGATTATGCTATAGCATGTTAGGAGAGGAATATGAAAGTAAAATCTAAATACGAAAGTCCTCTTGTATTGGAGAAAATAGAGATTGTCGAGAGTTCTTTCAGAAAAAAAGATGAGACATTGGATGGTTTGGAATTAGGTGTTCAAGTTGAACATAGTTTTAACAAAATTAGTGATGAGACTTTTGAAGTGGTACTTATTACAACTGTATCTGATGAAGATGAAAAAATTTTTGTAAGGGTAAAGGGAAGAGCTATTTTTAATACAAATCAGGAAAACATGGATATTTTAGAAAAGAATACAATAGCTATTATGTTTCCATATATAAGAAGTTATATTTCTATTATTACGACTCAGCCCGGAATGAACCCTATTGTGTTACCTGCTATGAATATTGTGGCAATGATAAATGATCAAAAGAAATAAACTGGCACTCACATAAGTGAGTGCTATTTTTGGGGAATCCATCCGAAAGGGTGGATTTTTCTAGCATTGGGGGCATTGGGATCGGGCAGTGTGCCCTGCAAGGGCATGAAATAATACAGGTGGAAATCCTGTCTGGAAAGGAATTAACCACTCCAACAGAAGGGCGATGCTGTTGCCTGAGCAGAAGCCAACATGTGGGGTTATCGATATGGTGAGATTTCACACACTTCTGCGGTGTAGGAGACCTGTCAAAAATTAATAATAATTCACTTGATTTATATCGGCATACCAATATAATAAAGATGAAAGGATGTGAGGACATGGACAGGATAGAAGACTTGATTCGGGACAGCATCCAGCAGTCTTCAATGGAGAATTCATACGAAACAGGGCTTCCATCATATTTGCAAAATGATTTAGATGCGTACAAAGAAGGATTAAGAACAAAGTCAACTTTGTTGGACTGTTTGTGGGGAGAACTGTATGGAAGCATAAATACTGCAGAAATCAGTGAAGGCTCCATAACACCTGAGCATGCAGCGTATTTAAGAAACAAGTTTTTGTCTCTTTGAGGTATTGACTATGGATTTTACGGTTTGTAAACGAATTTTAGGAAAGGCATATAGTGGTGCAAACGGAAAGAAAATAGCCGTTGAATACAATGGTAAGCGTTATATGCTGAAATTTCCTCCATCTGGAAAGAAAAAACCGACGGAATTATCTTACACCAATAGCTGTTTTAGCGAGTATATCGGAAGTAGTATTTTTACTATGCTTGGCATTGAAGCACAGAATACTTTACTTGGAACATTTACGGTTTCCGGTAAAGAAAAAATTGTATGTGCCTGTGAAGATTTTACAGCAGATGGAAGTGTTTTATTTGATTTTTGTTCCATTAAAAATACGATCATTGATTGCATGATGAGAATGAAATGAATGCAAGGATTTACTGTTTCCCAACCTCGGCAATTCACCTTAATGGTAGAAAAATCAATTATCACGATTTTCTATGCAGCGGAATCAATGTAGAATGCACTAATGCTTTGCGAAGTCGGTATAATTTTTGTGGTATATTAATTTATTGGGCATATCTTATAATACCATGGATGGCAGGTTCTTCGGATCCTGCTTTTCTATTTTTGCATATAAAAAAGGAGCCATTGCTCCATAGATGATTATTCATCTATTTTGCAACGGTCCCTGATTTTCTTAATTATTTTTCGTCTTTATCTGTCCAGCGATTATAGATGTTTGCCAGAATTGCACCGGAAATATTATGCCATACAGAGAAGATTGCACCAGGTACGGTAGCCATAGACAGATCCGGGAATGCAGTTCCTGCCAGAGAAGTAGCAAGACCAGAATTCTGCATACCGATCTCGACTGAAATTGCTTTTGTTTTCGGTATACTCATATGGAGTAATTTTCCCAGACCGAAACCGCATGCATATCCCAGAAGATTATGAAGAATAACTACAACAAATACAATAGCACCTGTAGTCATGATCTTCTCAGAATTATGAGAAACAACAGCAGCAACTATAAGGCAGATGGCAATAACAGAAACGGAAGGGAGAACCTTTACAAGTTTCTGAGTTACATTTCCAAACAGTTTGTTGATGATAAAGCCAAGTGCAATAGGAATGATGACTACTTTAATGATTGAAAGGAACATACTTATTGGGTCAACTGTGACAGTGGTTCTCAGAAGAAGAAAAGTGATCGCCGGAGTCAGAATTGGAGCCAGAAGTGTGTTAACACTTGTCATTCCAACAGAAAGAGCAACGTCTCCTTTTGAAAGATATGTAATTACGTTGCTTGATGTTCCTCCAGGGCAGGTTCCTACAAGAACAACTCCCGCAAGAAGTGCTGCATCAAGTCCGAAAATTTTTCCCAGGGCAAATGCCAGAAGAGGCATAATGGTAAACTGAGCAACACATCCTACCAGAATATCCTTGGGGCGTGTAAAGACAAGCTTAAAGTCTTCCAGTTTCAGAGTAAGTCCCATGCCGAACATAACAATCATAAGAAGATAGTTAACCCAGCTTGTCTGGATCCACAGACAGGA
Organism: Clostridia bacterium; assembly: GCA_028722515.1. Classification (GTDB taxonomy): domain Bacteria; phylum Bacillota; class Clostridia; order Lachnospirales; family Lachnospiraceae; genus Blautia_A. The sequence continues at coordinate 10,885 of JAQYGS010000115.1, forward strand.
ACCAGGTACAAACAAAGCCAGAGCGGCAACGACAAGGACGATCAGCGCCATATACTTTCCAAAAAAGTCGCTGATTTTTTCAAGTGTTTTCATTATAATTTCCTCCTAAATAAAAGTGTAAAATGGATACAGCGTTTCATTTCTGATGCTTTATCTGTTCAACGCAGTACCAATGCAAATTATAACACTGAGAAATTTCCCTGTCAATAACAAGACTGCTGTATTCTCAGTGACCGTGTGGAACCTTTGCAAGCAGGCTTTTCTCATAGGATCTGTCTGCATATACAAGACGGATGAAGATGATGACGAGGAAAATCAGGCATCCCCAGATGGAGCGGTATGAAAAAATCCTGCAGAAGACAGTAGAGATCACAGCGCCAATGATAAAAAATATGATCAGTGCACCGTGAATCTCTATTTTTTTTAATGCTTCTGCATCATCATGATGGCGGATATATTTGGAAAGATTGGATCCTACCTGTCTTATATGGTTGGTGACAAATGTGGTAGCTGCAGGGATTCCCTCAATCTGTCGGAAAGTATTAAACTGCATAGAGCAGATAAAATTAAGCATAACCTGGCAAATCTGGTCCGGTGCATCTGCGGGGAGAAGACCAAGAAAAATAACTGTAAGGATTTCAAAACCAATAAGTATGGTATCCCATCTCAGAAAATGAAACCTTTTCACTGTTTTGCCCATCCATTCGGAAAGAAGTGCACCCAGGAAATAGCTGCCGATGGGAATGAGAAGATAGGCACTTTTCATCCATTCTCCATTTCCAAGTGCCATGGCAAAGAGTACTACGTTAGCTGTCTGGGCATTGCAGAATACGCCTCCCCTCAGGGAAAAGGTGTAAGCTCCATACCATCCTGCCGTAAGGATCAGAAGCCAGTATACCCATCGCTTTTCGCATTCAAGAAATTCTGGTGTTTTTTCGTTCATTATTTATACCTTTCTATTTGTGTCTTATATTTTTTTATCCCATAAAAAATAAAAGAAGATATTCCAGCTGTTGCTTCATATCCAGAGACTGCAGCAGGGGATTATTCCATGCCTGTTTCGGATAAGTGTTTTCAAGAAATGTGTCTTTTTTTACAAAAAGTCCATTTAGAAGAAGACGTTTTCCCTCTCGTTTGGCTTCCGCTTCCATGATAAGCCCCCATCTTATCTGATCCATAAGATGAAGATACAAAGAGACACACAGTACTACGTTACTGGTTCTGTTTATACAGGAAAATTTATGCTCCAGAGCAGCAGCACAGGAAAAAGCAATTCCATAGTCTTTAAAAAAATTAATGTGGCAAAAATAAAAATCCCACAGGGATCCGGGAGTGATGCCATATCGTGCGGTACGTATCTGAACCTGAAACTGTCGTGCACCGCATGCAGCTGTCTGATTCATCAGTGCTTCTTTTACCGCCTCTTTCACTGTGCACCCCACAAGTTCCCCAAGCTTGGAGTGGCCGGAGGCATCTGTCAGTGTATGGCTTCCTTCCAAGTTTGACGCAATTACAGTGCCATCTGTACCGGATCCAGTGGCAATTTCTTCTGAATAATTACTTCCAAGAAGCAGCTGAGAAACAGCATTTGCCTTGGCCTCTGAAGCTATTACAAGAGCACGGAGCATTGCAGAATCCGTAAGATTCTGGTTAATGTAAAGAAAAATATTTATGGTTCCAGGTATTATCATTTCATATTTTCCTTCATGTTCATAGTAAGAAGAAGGATCTCCTGCACACATACCGTTGGAATCAATTCCTGCTGTTACCATTGCAGTTACCGTAAGATCCAGGTAACTTTTTTCTTTTACTGCATTTAGTTCAGTCCAGGCTGCCGTACTGAGAGCTGTGGCGAATACAGGATCTATGTCCAAAGATCGTACATGGGCTTTAAGATCTTCTTCATAAGTATCGCCAAGCATCTCACATTCATAAGCTCCATTCATACAGTTTATATTCAGGGCATATTTCAGATTTGTTGTTATGCCCCCGTTTAACGGACTGGTACTTAAGACTTTTGTTTTTCCGGGAAATGTAAAAATTGTATTTCCCTCTAATTGCCTGTAATTCAGATGGGACATTTCAGGTTTTCCTTTCTTTTTAGTAGTGGATTCGTTTTATTTTACAAAACAACAGATATCATGTCAATCATTTGAAGATAATGGATATATGCACTTTTTTTCGCACAGTGATGAGTGCTGTCTTAAAAATATTTTCGGATTATGGTATTTATATTATGCTTTAAACATAGATTAAATTAATAGTACAGTAATGTTTCAAACAGGATTGTACTACATAACAAATATTTTAGGTAAGGAGGGAAGAAAGTGGAATGCATGGAAGGGTAAGAAAATTCCTTCCGTTTTTAATGACATTGATTATGATAGTGTCATTGGCATGTGAAGGAGGCTATCCCATTCTTGCAGATAATGTGGAATCTATCGAGCAGGAGACGGAGACAATGCAGGAAGAAGAAACCCTGACACCATCTCCAGCAGAGGTAACAGAGGATTCCATTGAAGTATCAGAGCAAACCAGTGAGACTGAAGAACCTGTTTTCACAGAGCAGAGCATAACTGTTCAGGTACAGGATGCATCTGTAACACTAAGTGGACAGATGCCGGAAGGCGCCTGGGTAGAAGCAAGTCCGGTTGTGGTAGAAATCGAAGGACAGACTGTTCTGGCTGCTTATGATATTACAATTCTTGATACACTGGGGCAGACTTATCAGCCGCAGAACGGGGCTGTAAGAGTAGAAATTGCCAGTGCTGCAGTGGCACAGGCTGTCAGTGAGGAAAAGAAGGTTTCTGTATATCATATGGAAAACGTACAGGATACACCACAGGAAATTTATTCATCGTTAACCGGAAATGGAGTTGCATTTGATGCGGAACATTTTTCCATTTATGTAGTAACGGAACCTGAGACACATTATACTGTGACTTATAATTTTTATGATGAAGAAGGAACCACACTTTTAAACAGGCAGATATTATCAGAGGATGAGGTACTTCAGGAACCGGCAAGTCCCCTGAAAGAACATCAGGTATTTGATGGATGGTATACTTCTGCCAATGAAGACGGAAGTAAATTTACTGATTTTGGAAAGACTGCAGGAGAACTGACAGGAGAGTCACTCAATGAGAGTAAAACAGTAGATTTATATGCGCGATACAGAACTGTATTTTATGTATTCTATATGGATGGAAATTCACCAGACAGCAATGTACTTTATACTCAGACTTATTTGGATGGGGAGACCGTTAAATCTGAAGAGGTTCCTTTTAACACCGATGTGGATAAGGCTTTAATTGGATGGTCCACAGATCCGGCTGCCCAAGAGCCGGAAACAGAGCTTGTGATTCATGGAGCAGATATGACATTGTATCCTGTGGTAAAAGCTGCTAATTGGATTATATACAATTCACAGGGCGGTTCACAGGTAGAGCCAGCTTATGTGCTTTCAGAGGCATTGACAAAGGCACCACAGAATCCGGTCAGAGCCGGATATGACTTCGGTGGATGGTATTTGGAGCCGGAATGTATAACACCATTTGAATTTGGCAGTCCTTTGGAAAACAGTATTACTTTATATGCCAAATGGAATCCGGCAACAGTGAATTATCAGATAGTATACTGGCAGCAGAATCCCGATGATGATGGATACACTTATGAATCAAGTGATACTCAACAGGGTACTACAGGGACTGTCACGAATGTTACTGCTGATATTGATAAATATAAAGGCTTTCAGCCAAGCGAATCAAAGCTGATTCAACAGCAAAATATTTCCGGAGATGGTTCAACTGTGGTAAACGTGTATTATGACCGGAAAGTTTATAAGGTGATATTCTACCGATGGCAAAGTACACCTATAATCCATGGTTATTGGAAAGAAGATTCTAACTTAACGATTGAGGCAAAATATGGAGCAGATATCAGTGATAAATGGCCGAGTAAACAGAACCCGTCCTATCCTGCCAACTGGAGAGTGGACCCAACAAAAGAGGACAGGTATCAGTCCGGAATTAGTACAATGCCTTTGGATGGCGCGAAATTTTATTATAAAGAAGAAAACGGCCAATATACTATCAGATTGGAATATTACCTGAAAGATCTGACTGGAAAATACGTGTTAGATCATGCGGATCAATTTAACTCTTCTAATACGGTGTGGAAAACAACTAACGAAGACTATTATGAAATTAAGGGTTTTCGTGTTAACAGTGACAAAAGCCCCAAGCTTGGAGCAGAATGTGAAAAGCTGGAAGGCAAGTACGTTTATGGATGGAAATTTTATTATGATCGGAATTTCTATAACATAGATTTTATGAATGGTGGAGTCAAGGACAAAACAGAAGAATATCTGTATCAGGCGGATATCAGTGGAGCCGGATATATTCCTTCGGCACTGCCTGGTAAAGAAGATTATGTTTTTGACGGATGGTATGATAATGAAATGCTGATGGGAAATCCTTTTGATTTCAGTGGAAAAGTAATGCCTGCCGGTAATATGGTGTTATATGCAAAGTGGTCAGCGCCTTTGTTTACTGTTACATTTGATCTTAACGGGGCTTCATCTCAGGGAGATATTTATACTCCTAAGACAGTGATAAAGGGAGAATCTGTAAACAAACCGGAGGATCCTGTATGGGAAGGTTATTCATTTGCAGGATGGACAAGAGATGGAAAACCTTTCAATTTCAATACACGCATTACAGAGGATACCACATTGGTTGCGCAGTGGCTAAGTGGCGCCAGGTATTCGGTGACATACGAGCCAAATGGCGCTGTCGATGGAGAAGGAACAGTTATTGCTGGTCCTATGATTGATCCCATAAAATATACCAATCGTGCACAGGCAAAACTTCTTTCCATACCTTCAGACTGGATGGCTCCTGAAGAAGGGATTGGCTTTATCTGCTGGAATACAAAGGCGGATGGAAGCGGAATGAACTACTACCCAGGTGATGCATATACTATGCCTGCAGACAATGTAACTCTGTATGCACAATGGGCACCTTGCCGCAAAACAACATTAACTTATGACTTTAACGGGGGAAAAGATCCACAGAATCCGTCGAAAGAATCAGAAACTGTGGTAATTGATATTCCAAATGACAGGTATGCAATTCAAATGGACGGAAGTACTCTGATCCGGGAAGGATATTACTTTGCCGGGTGGACAGTTGATCAGGCCGGGGAAGGCACTTTGTTAAAACAGGGGGACTATATCCAGGTAGATACGCTGAATCCAGAGAAGAATATTTTATATGCTCAGTGGAGGAAGCTTTTCACGGTGACTGTGAAAAAAAGTGTATCTGGAAGTATGGGAAATAAACTAAAAGAATTTGATTTCTCATATACTGTTACAGGGCCGTCTGAAGGCAATAAAGATCAGACCGATACAGGATCTTTTCAGCTGGCTGACCAAGGTACCTATGAAATTAAAAATCTGAAACCGGGAAGTAAGATTACAGTTACAGAGATTAGTCCCCAATCAGATGGCTATACTACACAGATAGTCGCTGGAGAGGAGAAAATTGATAATAATAAATATACAATAGAAAATCTTTCCAATGATCTTACCATTGAATTTTTGAATAAAAGGGAAGTAGTACCGCCTACCGGAGTTAAGAATAATATGTCAGCGCTTCTCATCATGCTGTTGACTGCATTGGCGGGGGCTGTTTTGCTTTTTGTACCCGGACGCAGATGGCAGTAAATTATGAGACAGATAAAAATTTTCTTCTTACGGCTGGTACTTTTCCTGGTTCTTTTCTGGTTCCTTTTTGGAATGATTTTTGGTATCCGTCCTATGGCAAATGCTGATATGCAGCCCAGTATATGTGCCGGAGATCTGATGTTGTTTTATCGCCTTGAGAAGAATCTGTACTGTGGAGATGTAGCAGTGTTTCAAAAAGACGGGAAATGGTATACCGGACGGGTGGTAGCCAGAAGTGAAGATACGGTAGAAATTACAGAAGATTCTCAGTTAAAAGTAAATGGGAGCATTGTGGCTGAAAATAATATTTTTTATTCAACACCCAGATATGATACTGAGATTGATTATCCTGTGTCACTGGAAAAAAACGAGTATTTTATTCTGTGTGACTACCGGGAAGGTGGAAAGGACAGCCGATATTTCGGCCCGGTAAATGCAAATGAGATCAAAGGAAAGGTGATAACGGTTCTGAGACGTTCCGGAATATAAAGACAAATCGTATATCTTGAGGAGGATGTAAAATGAAAAGTAAAACATTACGGTGTATCGTTGCAGTGGTAATGGCCGGATCAATGATGACAGCTATAAGTACAGCTGCTATGGCTGAGGATCAAGTCAGTCTGCCGAAAAATGCAACAATAACTAAAAGCATTACAAAAGATGCATATGATTATGCCCCAAATACAGACTTTTCCTTTACAATTACTCCAGGCTCGGCTGTACCGGCAGGCAATGGTCAGGATGCAATCTTTGCAGGAATAAAGGGTGGTGCCTATTTTGCAGAAGGAAAAGGAGCAATTCATTTTTCACCTGATGCTGCTGATATTGGAAATACAAAAATAACGGCAAATACAGACATATCTGTTGATTCTTCCAAATTTGAGGAACCAGGAATTTACCGTTATGTGGTTAAAGAAACAACGGGTAATTATGATGGAATTACTTATTCTTCGGATGAAAAATATTTTGATGTATATGTGAATGCAGATGGAGAAGTCTATGCTTACCAGTTTACAGATAAAGATACTCAACAGGAAAAAGATGATGGTAATTTCACCAACAATTATGATGTAAAAGATCTGACTATAACGAAAAATGTTGAAGGAAATCAGGGTAATAAGTCAAAGGAATTTAATTTTACCATTAATGTAGAAGGAGATAAGGGAGAAAATTATTATGTGACTTTTTCCGGGACGAAAAAGCCGGTTACATTACAGGGAAGTGCCCTTTCGATTACACTTAAAAATGGAGAATCTGCTACCATACATGGATTATCTTCAAATGATGCCTATACTGTTACAGAAGATGATTATTCAAATGACGGATATGTGACGAGTATTGGAGACAAAAGAACCAATGAAGCGAAAGGCACAATTTCTGAAGATTCTGAGGTAATCTTTAAAAATACCAGGAATGCAGCAACTCCAACAGGTATTGTAATGAGCATTGCACCATATATTATCATGATTCTTGCAGCAGGTGTCTTTGCAGTAGTTTTCCTGCGCAGAAAGCGTTATTTCAAAAGATAATTAAATATGAATTCATATAAAAAACAGCGCATAAGAAAGGCTGCCATAGCATTGGCCGGCTTAGGGAACAGGATCATAAGTTTCCTGGCAGGAACAATGATCCTGTTCCTGCTGGTGTATGGCGGGTATACCCTGTGGGATACGGCTATGCTTTATAAAGGAGCTTTTCTTTCTGATGATTTGATGAAATTTAAACCATCCAACGAAAAGGATATGGACACTTTACAGGAGCTGCTTAAGATCAATCCTGATGTAAGAGGATGGCTTACTGTGGATGATACAAACATTGATTATCCGGTAGTGCAGGGAAAAACGGATCTGGACTATATTAATAAGGATGTGTATGGAGAATTTTCCTTTTCCGGTTCAATTTTCCTGGATAGCCGGAATACTTCGGATTTTTCCGACAATTATAACCTGATATATGGACATCATATGTCAAATGGTGCAATGTTCGGAGATATAATAAATTTTACAGAGAAAGATTACTTTGACACGCACAGGACAGGATGCCTTTATCTGACTGACGAAATAACTGATTTCATTGAATTATTTGCCTGTATGGAGACGGATGCTTTTGATGAAAAAATATTCTGTCCGGATTCATGGAGAGAAACGGATCTGTCTTCTCTGTTAAGCTATATCAGAGAAAAATCAGTTCAATACTATGATATTGGCATTGATTCTCAGGATAAGATTCTGGCATTATCCACCTGTGCAAAGGCGGAGACAAACGGCCGTGTTGTTTTGATTGGGCGGCTGAAACAAAAAAGTTCATAAGGAGGTGCCTGAATGGTTAAAAAGAGAAAGATTATGCATATTTTTCTGTGTATACCAATGCTGCTTTGCAGTCTGCTTTTTACTGATCAGGCTCTGGCTGCGGAAAACGGGTGCACTGTGAATATTCCGGTTTATGTTGAGACAAAAAATATTACTGAGGAAAAAAATATCCAGTATAAGGTAACCATTACAGCAGAGACAGAAGGAATTCCTATGCCGGTTCAAAACAGCCTGCTGGTGCATGAAGGTAGTTGTGCAGAATTTGGACCGATCACATATTCGGTTCCCGGAGACTATAAATACAGAATCACACAGAAAGCAGGAAAGGAAGAGTATTATAAATATGATACCTCAATCTATAGGGTTACGGTGCGTATCGTAAATGCACAAGACGGAAATCTGAAGGCGGAAATATGGGCTCAGAAAGATGGGGGGAAAGAAAAAAAAGATGAAATCCGGTTTACAAATGAGTATATACCGAAACTTACGGCTACACCCAAAATAACAGCTGCAGAAACAAGGAAACCTGCAGTTATGCCAAAAGCAGGAAAGAAATCAGTGAGTCCGAAAACAGATGATGAAAGTCCACTTGTTCCATTACGTATAATTCTGGTTCTGGCAGCAATGACAACATTATTTGCAGGGAGAAAGATATTTGGGAATAGATCCCGGTAAAAAATCACATGTTAATAAAATGTTTATAAAAGCTATTGACAAGAACAACGCATGTGTTAAAATACTTTGAAAATAAATTATTTGTCAATAAAATATAGAAATAAATATTTTATTGAGAACAAGGAGGACTTTTCATGGATTATGAAGATACCTGGAGAAAGATTGAAGCACATGGTGCTCCGTGTAAAGTAAATTTAACAAGTGATTATAAGAAAACTTATACCGGACCAGGCAAGGAATACGTTGCCCTCTGGGGACTGGAAAATGAGAGGATTCCCATTCCTGTCGCGGAGATCAAACGAGACAGGGAAAATGTTCTTTGGGGGCGGCTTACAAATGGTGACGGTTGGATCGACCTGAAAGATGCAATACTGTGTGAATAAACTATGAGTATTAATTATCACTATTGCCCGGATGCAGATGGAGGCACATATGCGAAGACTTGAATTTTCAATTGAAGATAATGGCCCCAGAATTGAAATCGGGAAGGAGTATGAAGTTACAGAGTATTTATCTGCCAATTATTTCTATATGATTCAGGATGCCCTTGGGATGAGTCCGCCTGTACCACTTAACCAACGACTTAAATCAAGAAAAGGGATTGCAGTGGAAAAAAAGAAAACAGCAAGGCAGAATATTGCAGTTCTGGAGTTTGACGAGTGAAAGTAATTGACATACGTAATATTTATAACGCCCTGTCGGTATATCCGGCAGGGTTTTTGCATGCAAAGAACTACATAGTAAAAACCTGTACTTGAATCTGGCACATATATATTGTAAAATCATAATATTGTTGAAAAATGTCGATTAATGTGTGAGGATAAAGGGTGAGCCAGATATGAATAATTCTGCTAAAACAGTGTTTGAAAAGGATTGCAGCTTATATAAGCTTGCTCTCTTGTTTATGATAGGTGCTTTCCTTGGCGACATTGCAGAAACCATTTTCTGCCGCTTCAGCCTTGGAAAATGGATGAGCAGGAGCAGTGTGATATGGGGACCGTTCAGCGTGGTGTGGGGACTTGCCATTGCAGTTTTAACTGCGCTGTTATATAAATACAAGGACAAAAGTGTCAGCTTTCTTTTCATTATGGGAACCTTTCTTGGAGGTACCTATGAGTATATATGCAGCGTTTTTACACAGGTTGTGTTTGGCAAAATTTTCTGGGATTACAAAAAAATTCCATTTAACCTGGGAGGCAGGATCAATCTTATTTTTTGCTTCTTCTGGGGATTCGCTGCAGTAATATGGTTCAAAAAAGTGTACCCTTCTGTATCAAGATGGATTGGAAAGATCCCGGAAAAAGCAGGCAAAATTGTTACATGGTGTATGATACTTTTTATGAGCGTGAATATTCTGGCCAGCAGTATGGCATTGTTCCGCTATGACCAGAGAGAAAAAGGCGTGCCGGCAGAAAAAGCCTGGCAGGTATGGATGGATGAGCACTATGATGATGAAAAAATGAAACAAATATACCCAAAAGCCAAAACTGTGACCTGAATACAGGAGGAATGAATCTTGAAGAAATTACTGGATGAAATAGAAAGCTACTGGAGTACCCGTGCAGAAGGCTATTCCGAGGTAAATCATAAGGAACTGGAAGGCATACAGAAGAAAGCCTGGCTTACTGTTCTGAAAGAACAGTTCCCTGAGAAAGACATGGAAGATCTTAAGATCCTGGATATTGGAACAGGACCTGGATTTTTTCCTATGATTCTGGCAGAAGAAGGTTATCATGTCACTGCTGTGGACTGTACCCGGGAAATGCTTGATAAAGCAAGAGAAAATGCAGGAGAGCTCTGCAAGAATATTACTTTTATAAAAATGGATGCCCAGAAGCTTGAGTTTGAGGATGAAAGTTTTGATGTGGTAATTTCCAGAAACCTTACCTGGAATCTGGAGAATCCTGAAGCCGCATATAAAGAATGGCATCGTGTGCTGAAGCCGGGCGGGAAGCTTTTGAACTTCGATGCCAACTGGTACGGATATCTTTATGATGAAGAAAAGCGTCTCTCCTATGAGGAGGACAGACAGAATGTTAAGAAGGAGAACCTGGATGATCATTATCTGTGTACGGATATAGATCGTATGGAGAATATTGCCAGACAGATGCCTCTCTCTGCAGTGAAACGCCCCTCATGGGACAGAAAAGTGCTGAAAAAGTCCGGATTTGCTTCGGTTGCAGTGGATACTCAGGTGTGGGAGCGGGTCTGGAGTAAGGAAGAAAAATTAAATTACCGTTCAACTCCTATGTTTATGATCTGTGCTGTCAAAGAAAATAAATGTCCTGATGCACAGGATCCATTTTATACCGAGCCTGGTACAATGAAAAATGGTTTCCTCAAACTTGCGGGCGGAGAATTTTCCCTGCCATTTACAGTGATCAATGGAAAGAATCCGGGAAAGACCGTACTGATCACAGCAGGAGTTCATGGAGGGGAAACTGTGGGAATCCAGGCATCCCTGGAGCTTGCGAAGGAACTGGATCCAGATAAAGTTACAGGCAGAGTGATCATTGTTAAAGTAATCTGCAGGAAAGAATTTGAAGAGCGCAGAGGAAGTCTCTGTTATGAGGATCATAAAAATCTCAACAGGGTTTTTCCCGGAAATCCTCAGGGCTCCAGATCAGAGCGTCTTGCTTTTTCTGTGGTGATGATGCTGCAAAGCATGGCAGATTACTATATAGATCTTCACAGCGGAGATTCCTTTGAGAATCTTACTCCTTATATTTATTTTGCTGGAAAAGCAGATCCTGATGTGGTGAAGATGTCCAGGAAGATGGCAGAGCAGGCGGATGTTCCTTATATGGTCAGGTCAAATGTTTCTTCAGGGGGCTCATACAATTATGCTGCCTCATGTGGAATTCCAAGCGTTTTGATCGAACGGGGACAGATGGCAGGATGGACCAGGGAAGAGGTTCGTTCTACAAGAAGAGATGTTTACAATATTCTGTGTAGTCTGGGAATCTATGATGGAATAAGAAGCTACAGCACTTATTATCCTATGGAAATAGAAGAAATGCGCTACCAGTCAGCCAGTGTTTCGGGGCTGTGGTATCCTGAAAAAAAGCCGGGAGATCTGATTAAAGCCGGTGAGATGCTTGGTTATATTAAAGATTATGAGGGAAATATTCTGGAAACTGCTTATTCGGATCTGAATGGAGTGATCCTTTACCAGACGGGTACTCTTCAGATTCTTAAGGATACCCCTATGATCGCATATGGCAGTTTCAGTCTGGAAAAAGACCAGCGCAAAGAACGGATTGCCACATACTGGACGAAACGCAGTGAGAGCTTTAAGGATCAGAAACGTGCGGAACTGCACAGTGATATGGCAGGTAAATGGTTAAGGGAGATCACAGGTTTTCTTCCTGCCAGACACCTGAAGATTCTGGATGTAGGCTGCGGAGCAGGTTTTTTCAGTATTCTTCTTGCCGGCCTTGGCCATGAAGTAACGGGAATTGATCTTACTCCTGACATGATCATAAATTCCAGGGAGCTTGCACAGGAAGAGGGAGTTTACTGTACTTTTGAAGTAATGGATGCGGAGAATCTTGATTTTTCCTCAGAGAGTTTCGATGCGGTTGTTTCCAGAAATCTTACCTGGACACTGCCGGATGCTGGGAAAGCATATAAAGAGTGGATCCGCGTGCTGAAACCGGGCGGGATCCTGATCAATGCAGATGCCAATTACGGTGCAGAGAATTTCTCGGACACCAGTGGCCTTCCGTCCAATCATGCCCACTTTACGGTGGGAGATGAGATGATGCGAGAGTGTGAGGAGATTAAACGGCAGCTTCCTGTCAGCTCCTATATCCGTCCTGCATGGGATCTTGATATTCTGGGCAGGCTTGGGCTGTCCAGATTCTCCATCGATCTTGGCATCAGCAGAAGAATCTATACAAAGAAGGATGAATTTTACAACCCTACACCTATGTTTCTGATCTGCGGAGAAAAATAGATGATTTTCTAAATGTGTCGAAAAGGGTATGATGAATCTTCTTGACGATTATATGTGAGAATTCTATAATTTATGATGCCAGGGTCAAAAGGTCATAAACCACATTGTGCTTGCACAAAAGTGGTTTTATGAATAGCATAAAAAAACAACTTGACAGAATTGACTTTGTTAAATATAATTTCTATATAAGTTACAAAAGTATTAAAAAATAAAACAAAATTGTGACTAAAATATGAGGAATGTAATATGATGAAAGTCAGAATGAAAAGATGGAAATCTCACAGACATAAAGATAAAACGAAAAAGACAGGAGATACTTACCACAGCCTTATAAATGTTTTGATCGTTTCTTCTGTTGCCTTGATAATTGCTGTATGCTCCGGTATTGCAAACAGGGGTGATAAAGGCAGTGTGTATGCTGCAGCAGGAGAGGAAGACAATAAAGAACAGTCAGATCTTAAAGGGGAACAGGCTCTTCCCACAGGAATTGCCGGAGTGGTTTCCGGTGTGAAGTGTACAGTATCCGGACAGAGAATGGTTGAGAGAATCGGAACTTCCTGTGAGCAGGTAATGGTTGGACAGCGTGTGAAGATAATTGAGGACAACATAGCAGATCTGGATGTAAGCTCTTCTATGAAAACCAAGGTCAATGATTTTGATGCGAAATCAATTTCCATGGCTCAGAATCCTGCTATAATGTCGGATGAGGATTATGACACACTCCTGCATATTGTGGAAGCGGAAGCAGGAACGGAAGATCTGAAGGGAAGGATCCTTGTAGCCAATGTTATTATGAACCGTGTGAAGAACAGTGAATTCCCGGATACGGTTACTGAGGTGGTATGGCAGACAACAAACGGCGTACCTCAGTTTTCACCTACCTACGATGGCAGGATCAATGAAGTAACTGTTTCCAAGGAGACGAAAGAAGCAGTGAAACAGGTACTGGAAGGAACGGATTATTCCCGGGGAGCTCTTTTCTTTATTCAGAAATCAGAAGCTGAGAAGCATAACGTATCCTGGTTTGAAAAGGATCTGAAAAAATTATTTAAATACGGTGTGCATGAATTTTATACATATCCGGATGAATAAGAAGCTGTAATGCAGGTTTTTCAAGCAGAAGAGCCTGCATTTTTTATGCGGAAACATTTTGGATTTCAGTATGGTATTTTGATAAAGCATATGATATAATGAGGTCGGTTTATATAAAAAATCTGGAAAGGCAGGATTTACAATGCAGGTATTATATAAAAGCACAAGAGGAAAAGGAGAACCGGTTACA
>JAQYGS010000116.1 GCA_028722515.1 Clostridia bacterium
TAAGTTCGTTCTGCCCAAAACCATCAGAACTCACTAAGTACCGGCGGCTTCGCAAGGTTTGCAGCCGGTATATATTTCCCTATCCGGGTTCGGTTATGTATTTCTTCTGTGGCACAGCGATGTGTGTTCTACTTCACTGGCAAGAGTTTGATTTCTTGCAAGTTGATAATAATATCCTGAGCACCAAATCAGTCACACAGCGAAAATCTGAACCAGGCAAATTCAGCCTTCCGGGTCGCTTACGAGGCTTCCGTCGTGAGGCTGCACACCTGCCGCCACCAAGCGAACTGTCTGAGCCGCAGGCGAGTTTCGCGACTGGCGGATTACAGGTGTGCAAAGCGAACAGGAAACGCAGTGCGGCACGGAGACTGAATTTGCCTTCATTCGCAACAGGAAACGCAGTGCGCCCCGGAGACTGAATTTGCCCATCCCCTTATTTTTACGCACAAAAAAAATCGCATCTCTGCGATTTTCCAAATAGCCAGTACGGGAATCGAACCCGTGTTTTCGCCGTGAGAGGGCGACGTCTTAGCCCCTTGACCAACTGGCCATTAGTCTGGTCTGTATCAACCGACTTGTTTAATATACACCATATTTCACTTAAATGCAAGTATTTTTTTCAAAAAAATAAAAAAATCATTTCAGAACAAATGTTCGATTTCTTATTGACTTTTTCAATTTCAAAAAGTATACTGTTAATATAAAAATAGTCCCGGTCGACCAAATAATCCTGTTAATACCCGGATATTCTTATACACGTAACCCAAACATAAATAGAAATTAGAATCAACAACATGGGAGGGAATTTCACTATGGAAATGAAAACAATGGATATAGAAGACCTGAAAAAAGAAGCAAAAATTTTCTGTGAGTTTATGAAACTTGAAAATCATTCATCACTCATTGGAATTACAGATGGAAAAGCAGTAGGAACATATGTCGAACATAGATTTCAGAACTATATTTCAGGCAAATATTCCGTTGAAATCGGAAGCAGTGCAAAGGGAATTGATTTACCAGGCTCCGGTATAGAAACAGACATAAAAGTTACCAGTATTGTACAACCACAAAGCAGCTGTCCTTTTAAAAATGCAAGGCAAAAAATATATGGTCTTGGATATAACCTTTTAATTTTTGTTTATGATAAAAAAGACACCTTCGATTCCTGTACTCTTGATTTTAAATACTGTACATTTATTGACAAGTCACGTACCGGTGATTATACCATAACAAAAAGACTTAGAGAAATGATAGATGATGGGGCAAATAAAGAAGATATTATGGGATTTCTTGCGGATAAAAATGTTCCGGGAGATGATATTATCTATTCAGATCTTGCTGATGAAATACTGCTCTCTAAGCCTGAACAGGGTTATCTGACTATAAGCAATGCTCTTCAGTGGAGATTACAGTATTCCCGCGTAATTTCTTTAGAAAACAAAGTAAATGGAGTTTTAAATTATGAATGGTAAAGATCTGAAAAAAGAATATGGTGATTATCAGACTCCTGATAAATTTACTTATGAAATCTGTTCTTTGCTGAAAAATAAAATGAACATCAATCCGGCAGTTATTGTTGAACCCACTTCCGGTATTGGGAATTTCATTCGTGCTTCACTTGATACTTTTCCTCAAGCAAAACATGTTTATGGAATTGAAATCAATTCTGAATATTGCAAAATATGCAGAGACAGAATCTCTGACGGCAGGCTGCAAATCATCAATGAAAATTTTTTTTCATATAAAATGAACTTTTTACCTGATAATGAGGAAATACTCTTTGTTGGAAACCCTCCATGGGCTACTAATTCAGACTTGAATTTTAATTTACCTGTTAAAGAAAATTTTAAACACTTCAAGGGGACAGATGCAATCACAGGAGCCAGCAATTTTGATATTTGTGAGTATATCATTTTAAAAATAATTGAAAACTCCATTGGGAAAAATGTGTCAATAGCTATGTTATGTAAAACCTCTGTGGCAAGAAGTATTTTACTTGAATCAAACAGACAGAACTTTCCCATCGCCTGCTCTGAAATGTATACATTTAATTCATCAGAAATATTTGGCATTAATGCATCTGCCTGTCTGTTGTATATTAAAATGTCAACAAATGACGGACATATTTGTTCATGCAATATTATGGATATAAATTATCCTCAGGATATACAAAGTAAAATTATAGTAGAGAATGGGAAATTACAGACACATTTATCTGATGTTACCGATTTGGATGGGAACTGTATCTTTGAATGGCGACAAGGTGTGAAGCACGATTGTGCAAATGTTATGGAATTAACTCCCGCTTCAGATGGTACCTATCTTAACAGAAAAAAAGAAACTGTTTCCATAGAACCAACATTGGTTTTTCCTCTTATAAAAAGCAGTTCTTTTAAAAAGCCCGTAATTAAAGCCGGATTTTCAAAATATGTTATAATGACTCAGAAGAAAACCCGGGAAGAAACGAATAGGATTGAACAAATTGCCCCACTAACCTGGAAATACCTAAACTCTAACATAGATTTTTTTAACAAGCGAAAAAGCAGTATATATAAAGGTGCTCCTCCCTTTAGCATGTTTGGAGTTGGTGATTATTCATATGCTGCATATAAAGTGGGAATTTCAGGCTTTTACAAGAAACCCTTATTTTCTCTTTTATATAACGAAGCAGAAATTTCTCATCCGGTTATGTTAGACGATACATCATATTATTTATCCTTTGATAATTATTCGGATGCATATACCTGCATGCTGTTGTTAAACAGCAGAAAGGTTCAACAATTTTTGCTCAGTATCTCTTTTCAGGATGCAAAAAGACCATATACGAAAAAAGTCCTTCAAAGGGTGGATATAATAAAATGTCTTGAGCATATAGATCTTACAGAACTGGAGGAAACAGAGAAAGAGCTTGGACTGAGCAAATACATTACTGCTAAAGAGTATAAACAATTTGCATCCGCAATTTCCAGATGAAAAGCCACCGCCGGTATCATCTCACTTTCCCGATACCGGCGGCTTTTTCCTTTTTCTGACTATTCTTTTATATCTTCCGCAGGTTCTGCGGGAATGAATACACGGGATTTTTTGTCCTCATGGGTAAGTTTTCTGGCCCTTTCCGTAGCCTCCCTGCAAAATTCCATCTGGGAATTGACAAGGACCTTTCCTCTCTTATCCGGCTTCACATAATTTCCATCAGGCTGCAGGATGTGTGCCTTCACATTGTCCCTGAACTCCAGGTCAAGGATATGATCCAGTTCTTTTTTGATCTGTTCATCTTCTACCGGGAATACGATCTCCACACGACGGTCAAGGTTACGGGGCATCCAGTCCGCACTTCCCATATAGATTTCAGGATTTCCACCATTTTCAAAATAGAAGATTCGACTGTGCTCCAGAAACTCTCCCACAATGGAACGAACGTGAATGTTTTCACTGACTTCTGGTATTCCCACCTTCAGGCAGCAGATTCCCCGGACAAGCAGGTCAATCTGGACGCCACAGGAGGAAGCATAATATAAGGCAGCCATCACCTTGGGGTCACACAGAGAATTCATCTTTGCCCGAATATGTGCAGGCAGGCCTTTCTTTGCATTCTCCGCTTCTCTTTCAATCAGACTGATGAAGCGGTCCTTCATCCAGATAGGTGCCACGATAAGTTTGTTCCAGTATTTGGGTTCGGAATAACCGGACAGCATATTAAATACTGCGGTAGCATCCTCTCCGAAATGTTCATCACAGGTAAAAATTCCGCAGTCTGTATAGAGCTTGGCAGTGGAATCATTATAATTACCTGTTGCAAGGTGGACGTAACGGCGGATTCCTGTTTCTTCTCTTCTCACAACAAGGGTGATCTTGCTGTGGGTCTTCAGCCCTACAAGGCCATAAATTACATGGCATCCGGCTTTTTCAAGCTTTTTCGCCCAGACAATATTATTTTCCTCGTCAAAACGGGCTTTCAGCTCTACCAGTACAGAAACCTGCTTGCCATTCTCAGCGGCCTGAGCCAGTGCTGCAATAATAGGAGAATTGCCGCTGACACGGTACAGCGTCTGCTTAATAGCAAGCACATCCGGGTCTTTGGCTGCCTGACGTACGAAATCTACCACAGGGTCAAAGCTCATATATGGATGATGAAGAAAAACGTCCCCCTCCCGGATTACCTGGAAAATATCCTTATCATTCTGGAACTGGGGCACTGGCGCAGGATTATATTTGGGCGTCTTATATTCTTCGAAGCCTTCCGTTCCATAAACCTTCATCAGCATGGTAAGGTCGAGAGGACCATTTATTTCATAAATATCTCCGTCCTTGATGTCAAATTCTTTCTTAAGGATATCAAGAAGACGGCTGTCCATACTGTCTTCCACCTCCAGACGGATTACCTCACCCCACTGACGCTTTTTTAACTGCCTCTGGATCTCCACCAGAAGATCCTCGGCCTCATCTTCATCAATGGTAAGATCTGCATTACGCATAATCCGGTAAGGGTGGGCGCAGACCACATCATAGCTTAAGAAGAGCTTATCAATATTGCGCTCAATGATTTCCTCCAAAAGAATCAGTGTAGTGTCTCCTTCCCTGACAGAAGGAATCTTCACAACCCTGGGAAGTACGGAAGGAACCTGAACTGTAGCAAAAAGAAGCTCATTATGATCTTTTTTGTCTTTTTTATCCTTCTTGGAGATCAGGGCACCAATGTTAAGAGTCTTATTTCTGATCAGAGGAAAAGGTCTGGAAGAATCCATAGCCATAGGTGTGAGCACAGGGTAAACATTATCCTCAAAATATCTGTCCACAAATTCTTTCTGTTCCTTTGTAAGTTCCTCATGGCCCTGGAGCAGATGAAGTCCTGCCTTTTCCAAAGCCGGAAGAAGAGAACGGGTTAGTGTATTGTACTGCACATGCACCAGCTCATGGGTGCGCAGGCTGATTTCATTTAACTGCTCTCTGGCAGTCATGCCTGCAATGTCCGTTTTCTCATATCCTGCGTGAACCTGATCCTTCAGGGAGGCCACGCGGACCATAAAGAATTCATCAAGGTTGGAGGCAGTAATACTTAAAAATTTCAATCTGTCAAATAACGGCAGGGTCTTATCCCTGGCTTCACTTAATACACGTTCGTCAAATTTCAGCCAGCTCAGCTCACGGTTTACGAAATACTGGCTTTTTTCAAATTTTTTCAGATCCATAATATCCTCCCTCTATGCTCTTGCTTTCCGTCTGAGTACCAGCCGGATTCCAAAAACTTCTTCAAAAAATGCGGTCTTGTCTTTCAAAAGTCCCAGCTCCAGAGAAAGATCCTGGCTGGAATCCATGATCATCTGCAGTTCCCTGTCCTTTAACAATGTCTTGATTCCCTTTATTTTCTGACAATGACTTCTGTCCATGGCATTGGCAAGACGAAGGATTGCCGTCATTTTTGCAATCTTGATATAGCATTCCCTGTCGATTCCCTGGCCGGCCGACTGAATCTCATCATAGTCAGGAAAAGATGAAGTATTATAACGTACTGCACAGGCAATCATTCTCCGTTCCAGAGAGGACAGACCAATAATATCCGTGGACATTATGATCTGATAGGAACACTCGGAAACATCTCCCATACTGATGTATTTCCCACAGTCATGAAGAAGGGCAGCGATCTGAAGAAGAAGACGTTCTCTTGGTCCCATACCGTGAACCTTCTTCATACTGTCAAAAATATCCAGGCACAGGTTCATGGTACCCTGAATGTGGCTTTTACTGCTGGAATAACGCTTGGCAATGTTCCGGGAAGTTACAAGAATATCGTTTTCAAAATTGTGTACACTTTTAATAAATTTTCTCTTTTCCGCAAAATCATAAGCAATTCCATCAAGAAGAGATACTCCCGGGGCCCACAGAGCCTCTGCATTGAAAATATCAATAAAACTCCTGCACACTACAAGTGTAGGCATAACAAGCGATGCATATTCCGGGTCAATGGAAAGTTCCTGTGCCAGAACATAATCGGATTTTCCCACAAGATCCTCATACCGCTTCATAAATTCTTCTTTTGTGATAATATGGTCTTCTCTTTCCTCCTGGAAAATAGTGTCTGTAATAAAATCTCCCATCAGGATCACATTTTTAATATCTCTGTCCTTCAGGTAAAGGCGCTGGAAATTAGTGATATCATTGCGAATATATTCTTCCACCAGCTTGTCATAATGAATAGTAGATTTCTCCAGTTCCTGAAGACGCTGGCGGATCCTTACGCTTCCCATTTTCAGAGCCTGGGTGGTAACCAGGGCATCCTTGTCAAAAAGAGAAACCTGAAGGCTTCCGCCTCCCACATCCAGTATGGCAGTACCCTTCTGGATCATTTTCTTAAATCCGCTTTCAATAGCCGCAATGGATTTATAGCCAAGGAAATGCTGCTCCGCATTACTGAGGATTTCCACCTTCATTCCTGTACGGCAGTAAATCTGGTCGATCACAATGAGAGGCGCCTGAAGTTCTCTGAAAGCACTTGTTCCGCAGACTCTGTATTCCTCCACTCCGAAATC
>JAQYGS010000117.1 GCA_028722515.1 Clostridia bacterium
TGTTATCACACTTCCAGAAGGAACAGAAATGTGCATGCCTGGAGATAACATCGAGATGACAATCGAACTGATCCACCCAATCGCTATGAGCCAGGGTCTTACTTTCGCTATCCGTGAAGGTGGACGTACTGTTGGATCAGGTCGTGTTGCTACAATCATCGAGTAATACAATCTGAAAATAGATTTGTTATCGCAAGATAACTTATGTCCAAATGTAAGATACCCCAGAAACCTTGTGTTTCTGGGGCTTTTCTGTATATTAAGGATAAAATTATCGTTCGTATTTATGGAAAAAGCTTGTGCAGAAGAAATTGTGCTTCAAGAGCTGTGTATATGTGAGCAGAATGGGCAGTCGAAAGACTGCTCTTTGAAGTGATAAAAAAATTTTGACATCTTAGATATTCGGTGGTAATATGATTATAGAAAGAGTGCTACCGATAGACGGTTAGTCCGATAAATGGTTTGACAAAAATTGCCGCCTAGTTTACCAGACCGGGGCGGCTATTTTTGTGTCTTGTTAATATCCTTACCAAAGGTATATCCGATTCCAAAGCAGGTTAAGCCGAAGCTTACAACTGCGATAAAGTCAATAATACTCATTGGCTTAGCCCTCCTTTCGCGAGTTTTCCGCCAGATGTCACTGGGGATTTCTATGTAATCGGAGGGTCACAGTCCCTCCGCAGAAGGACTAACCGCCTACCGTTTTTTGGTAGCACCCATGGAATAATTATAACAACGAACAGAGGTGGCTGCAACTGTTTATTTTTAAGAAAATGTGGTAAGGGGCTGTTTGACTTGGAAAAACTGGCTACATTTTGGCTACAAAATTTCTCAAAACCACAGATTTTTCACCGAAAATAATATAATCAAGATAATAAAGCCACAGAAAATAGCCATTTATCACGAAATATCATAAATTTGAAGTCCGTGAAGGTGGACGTACAGTTGGATCAGGCCGTGTTGCTACAATCATCTAGTAATCCATGATAATTGAACTACTAATGTTCAATTGTATGCACGAAAGCAATGAGATAAGTGCCAATTAAGGCAATAAAATAGGGACTTCAAGTTTACTTGGAAGTCCCTATTTTATTGTCTTTGCGGGCATTTGCTAAATACCCGCGTCCGAGAAAAGTGAAGCATTTTGGAATTGAAGAATTGGGTGAAAAACCTGTTGACAAGCAGAATGAAAGACACTATAATCAGAGCACATGTTACGGAACAGATGTTACGAAATGAATGTTTTGGAACAAAAATTTTGAAATGGAGATGACAATATGCCGCCGAAACCGAAGTATACGAAAGAGGAAATTGTAAACGCAGCATATGAGGTAACACGGGAAAAGGGCATTGATGCTGTGGTGGCCCGTGAAGTAGGGAAACGTCTGAATACGTCTGCCTCCCCTATCTTTACCGTATGGAAGAGTATGGAGGAACTGCGTGAGGAGGTTCGGAAACTGGCCAGCCAGAAGTATCAGGAGTATATGGCGGATATTTTCGATTATACCCCGGCGTTCAAGGAATTTGGGATGCGCTGGGTCAGCTTTGCGGCGGAAGAACCGAATCTTTACCGCCTGCTGTTTCTGTCACCGCGGGACGAATACAGTCCGTATCTCCGCTTCAAGCTGGAATTTGAAGGTATCTTTGCCCCTCTTGTAGCGGAAATCGTGAAGACATTTAGCTTATCTGAGCAGGATGCGGAAGATCTGCTCAACCAGATGATTATTTTTGCCAACGGCATCGCCGCTTTCATCATTACAGATACAGAACGTTTTTCCAAAGAAACGGTAAGCTATTATCTCAGTCAGGTGTGTATCGGGCTTGTCCTGGCAGATAAACTGCGGGATGGCACTTTAGATATGGCCACTGCAAAGAAAATGGCGGATTCCTGATATATTTTTTGCTTTTTAAAAGAGCAGATAGAGAAATTTGAGGAGGAAAAACCAATGTTAAAAATCGAACATCTGACAAAAACCTATGGTGAGAAAAAAGCTGTAGATGACTTGACCCTACATATCCGGCCCGGCGAAATCTACGGATTCATCGGCCATAATGGTGCGGGCAAGACCACCACACTGAAGGCCGTGGCGGGTATTATGCAATTTGACGCTGGCGAAGTCACTATCAATGGCCGGTCCATCCAAACAGACCCACTCTCCTGCAAACGGGAGATGGCCTACATCCCGGACAATCCCGACCTGTATGACTACATGACGGGGATTAAGTATCTCAACTTTATTGCGGACATTTTCGGCGTCAGTGCCAGGGAGCGGCAGGAACGCATCCGCAAATACGCTGATCTCTTTGAACTGACCGACGACCTGGCCCAGCCCATTGCCGCCTACTCCCACGGCATGAAGCAGAAGCTGGCCATTATTTCGGCGTGGATGCATAGCCCCAGGCTCATCCTTATGGACGAGCCATTTGTGGGTCTGGACCCCAAGGCGTCCCATCTGCTGAAGAAAATGATGCGGGAGGTCTGCAATGAGGGTGGAGCCATCTTTTTCTCCACTCATGTACTTGAGGTGGCGGAAAAGCTCTGCGACAAGGTTGCCATTATCAAGTCCGGCCGACTCGTCCGCTCTGGCACTATGGAGGAGGTCAAAGGGGACGAGTCCCTGGAGGATGTGTTCCTGGAACTGGAGGGAGAATCATGCTGAAGGTCTTAGTGAAAAAGCAGATGACGGAAATTTTCCGCAGCTATTTTTATGATGCGAAGAAAAACAAAGCCCGCTCCAAAAGAGCAACGGTTCTTTACACGATCTGGTTTATTTTGCTGGTTGCGGGTATATTGGGCGGGATGTTTACGATCCTGTCCCGGACGCTCTGCGCACCTCTTACCGGGGCGGGGATAGGTTGGCTCTATTTTGCCCTGATGGGCCTGATAGCAGTTTTGCTGGGGACGTTCGGCAGTGTGTTCAACACATACTCTGTATTGTATATGGCCAAAGACAACGATCTTCTGCTTTCCATGCCGATCCCTGTTTCCGTGCTGATGGTGTCGCGCCTTCTGGCAGTTTACCTGATGGGGCTGCTCTATTCCAGCGTCGTGATTATTCCGGCGGTCATTGTCTTTTGGGTGGAGGCGGAGTTTTCGTTGGCTTCTGTGCTGGGTGGGTTGCTTCTGATCCTGCTTATTTCCGTCTTTGTCATGACCCTTTCCTGCGCTCTGGGCTGGGTAGTGGCGAAAATCAGCCTGAAGCTGAAAAACAGGAGTTTTATCACCGTAGTGGTTTCCATTGTGCTTATTGGCGTGTACTGCCTTGTTGTTTTCAAGGCACAGACGTTGCTGAGCAGCCTGATGGCTTATGCTATGGTTTATGGAGAAAACATCAAAGCCGCTGCTTATCCCGTTTACCTGTTCGGCAGGGTGGGCATAGGTGACCCCGGAGCGTGCGCGATCGTGTCTTTGGTCGTTGCGGCACTGTTTGCCCTGATGTGGGTACTCATTTCCCGCAGTTTTTTGAAGCTGGCCACATCCACAGGAAAATCGGAGCGGAAGATCTACCGGGAAACCACTGCGAGACAGAAAAGTGTTTCCTCGGCGCTGTTGGGGAAAGAGTTTTCCCGTTTTCTTTCCAGCCCCAACTATATGCTTAACTGCGGTTTTGGCGTTTTGCTCCTGCCTCTGTGCGGTATTGTTCTGCTCTGGAAAGGTGGGGACTTGATAAAACTGCTTGGAGAAGTGTTCGGAAATCGGGTGGGGAGCGTTCCCCTGCTGCTGTGTGCGATAGCGTGTATGGTTGCTTCCATGAATGATATGGTGGTTCCTTCCGTCTCACTGGAGGGAAAAAGCCTGTGGCTTGTGCAGTCATTGCCTGTAAGACCGTGGCAAATACTTCAGGCAAAACTTTTCGTACAGCTTTTACTGACCGGCATACCCATGTTGTTCTGCGTTCTGTGTCTTGCACTGCTTCGCGTATTCTCTCCTCTTGACCTTTTGCTTATGGCGCTACAGACGCTGTCCTTTGTGTTACTTTTTGCACTGTTCGGGCTGTTTATGGGACTGAAAATGCCCAATCTCATATGGACCAGCGAGATCACGGCCATCAAACAGAGCATGGGAGTGATGATCGTTTTGCTGGGGGGATTGGCCTATACCATCCTTTTCTGCATAGGATTTCTGCTGCTCCCCGGCTGGAAGCTGGGTTTTGACGGATATATGGGTATCTTCGGGGTGATGACGCTGGCACTGTGTGCCGCACTCACCCTCTGGCTGAAAAAGAGGGGCAGCGTCCTGTTTGCGGAATTATAGAAAGAATGAAGAGACCGTTGTATATCAGGTAATGGTACGAATCGGGATTCTGTTCAAAGTCGAGGAACTGATCAGAAACAAAACACAGGAAGAACGGTATGAGGAACACCAGAAACTTT
The DNA here is from genome assembly GCA_028722515.1 of Clostridia bacterium. Lineage (GTDB taxonomy): Bacteria > Bacillota > Clostridia > Lachnospirales > Lachnospiraceae > Blautia_A. The sequence goes on from JAQYGS010000117.1 coordinate 4,375, forward strand.
ATAGCGTATACTAGAAAAATATGATGTTGGGGTCAAAAGATGCCATACGGATTGTTCCGTGCTTCGCACTCCCACAATCCAGGCATCATATAATATAAGAAACAATGAAAATTGTATTTCAAATGAACAGAAGAATGAGTAATTCACTGCAGGAGAAAAGAAAGATGGTACATTTACTTCTTGTAATAATTTATATTTCATTTATATCGTTAGGACTGCCAGACGGGCTTCTTGGTTCTGCATGGCCGAAAATCTATCAGGATCTGATGGTCCCCGTTTCTTACGCAGGGATTATTTCAACAATTATTTCTGCCGGAACTGTGATTTCCAGCCTTATGTGTGACAGGATTACATATAAACTGGGTACAGGAAAAGTGACGGCAATCAGTGTATTAATGACTGCTGCGGCATTACTGGGATTCTCTTCCTGTAATACTTTCTGGATGTTATGCCTGTGGGCAGTTCCATATGGTCTTGGTGCAGGAAGCGTGGATGCAAGTTTAAATAATTATGTTGCGTTGCATTATGCAAGCAGGCATATGAGCTGGCTGCACTGTATGTGGGGAGTAGGTGCTGCAGTTGGTCCTTATATTATGGGTTATGTATTGTCCGGTAACAAACCATGGACCCTGGGTTATCGGACAATTGGACTGATCCAGATTGTTTTAACCATTATTTTGTTCCTGAGCCTTCCTCTTTGGAAAGAACGCAGAAGCAGTAATGCCGGGAATCAGGAAAGCAGTGCAAAGCCTCTGACTCTTTCTAAGGTATTTAAAATACCCGGGGCAAAAGAAGTTATGGTTACATTTTTTTGCTATTGCGCACTGGAGCAGACGGCGTCCCTCTGGGCAAGCTCATATCTTTCCATATATAAAGGGGTTCCGGTGGAAACAGCAGCATTTTTTGCCAGTTTATTTTTTGTCGGCATTACTGCAGGGCGGCTTTTAAATGGTTTTCTGACCTTGAAATTCAGTGACAGGCAGCTGATCAGAGGAGGAGAGATTATAATCCTGGCAGGCATTGCTGCCATGCTTCTTCCCTTGGGAAAAACGGCATCACTTACAGGACTTATTATGATGGGATTTGGCTGTGCACCCATTTATCCATGCCTGATCCATTCTACTCCAGAGTATTTTGGAGAAGACAAATCTCAGTCACTGATCGGCATTCAGATGGCCAGTGCTTATATTGGAATCTGTCTGATGCCGCCTTTGTTTGGTCTGATCGCAGATTATATCAATGTTGCACTGCTGCCTGAATTTATTTTGATTTTGATGATTGTAATGGCAGTTATGCACGAGATATTGCTTAGAAAAGTAGACCTGACAAAGTAAGGAATTGGAGGAAAAAACAGAACATGAAATTCATTTTAATCCCTGATTCTTTTAAAGGCACACTAAGTTCTTTTCGCATCTGCCAGATTATGGAAGAACAGATTCATAAATATTTTCCGGACAGTACCTGTATATCTGTGCCTGTAGCAGATGGTGGAGAGGGATCCGTGGATGCATTTCTTGCTGCCACAGGGGGCAAAAGAGAATATCTTACTGTGAAAAATCCATATTTTGAGGACATAGAGTCTTTTTATGGACTGATTGATCAGGGAAAAACGGCAGTGATAGAAATGGCCTCCTGCGCAGGCCTGCCCCTTGTAGAAGACCGAAAAAACCCTGCGCTTACCACCACTTATGGGGTTGGGCAGATGATTCTTTCGGCTGCTGAAAAAGGAGCAGAAAAGATCATAGTGGGTCTTGGGGGTTCCGCCACAAATGACGGAGGCTGTGGTGCGGCTGCGGCCGTTGGCATTCGTTTTTATGATGGGAATGGAACAGAATTTATTCCCACAGGAGGAACAACGAAAAACATTGCCAGAATTGATTTTTCAGGAAAAAATAAACTCCTTGACCATACAGAAATCATTACCATGTGTGATATTGATAATCCCATGTATGGACCTTTGGGCGCATCTTATGTTTTTGGACCTCAGAAAGGTGCAGATCAGGAAACAGTGAAGGAACTTGACGAGGGAATTAAGAATTTAAGTCAGGTTCTGAGCAGAGAACTTGGAAAAGATATCAGCCAGGTACCCGGCACAGGAGCAGCTGGCGCCATGGGTGCAGGAATGATGGCTTTTTTTGGCTCCAGGCTTAAGATGGGAATAGAGACTGTTCTTGATACAGTTCATTTTGACAATATGATACAGGACGCGGACTTTATTTTTACAGGGGAAGGAAAACTGGATTCCCAGAGCCTGAGAGGAAAAGCAATTTCGGGTATTGCGAAAAGGGCTAAGAAACAAGGTAAACCTGTAATTGCCATAGTAGGAGGCTGTCAGGATCCTGAAATTGAAAAAGTCTATGAAACAGGTGTCACTGCTGTATTTTCCATAAACAGGCTGCCGCAGGATTTCGAGATAAGCAGATACTATAGTGAAGAAAATCTGAAGTATACTATGGATAATATAACCAGACTAATGAAAACAGGATTAAAAACTTCAGGAAACTGCAGAAAAGATCAGGGGATTCTATGAAATCTCCTGATTTTTTTACCTTGATTTTACATAAATGTGATTTCATATTTTACATTTTCTTTTTAAAATAACACTTGTAAATAAGAAAACAGACAGAAAAAAGATAAGAAGAGGAGAAAAAAATAATGAAGAAAAAAATAGCAGTAATTCTTACAGCAGCAGTTATCGGTGCAACAGCATTTACAACAGTGGCAAGTGCAGCAAGCGGAGCCATTACAGTAGTATCCCGTGAAGATGGATCAGGCACAAGAGGTGCATTTGTAGAGCTTCTTGGAATCCAGGAAGAACAGGACGGAGAAAAAGTAGATATGACTACAGAGGAAGCAAGCATTGCTAACAGCACTTCAGTAGTCCTTACAACAGTAGCAGGTGATGAGAACGCAATTGGATATATTTCTTTAGGCTCTCTGGATGATACTGTTAAGGCTGTAAAGGTTGACGGCGTGGAAGCAACAGCAGAGAATGTTGCAAATGACACCTATAAAGTAGCCCGTCCTTTTAACATTTTAACAGGTGAAGAAGTCAGCGATGTAGCCCAGGATTTTGTGAATTACATTATGAGCGCTGATGGACAGCAGATTGTGGAAGACAATGGCTATATTAAAGAAGACAAAGAAGCAAAACCATATGAAGCAGCAGATGGACTTTCCGGAAAGGTTGTAGTGGCAGGATCTTCTTCTGTAACCCCTGTAATGGAGAAACTTGCAGAGGCATATGAAGCAGTAAATAAGGATGTATCTGTAGAAGTTCAGCAGAGCGATTCCACAACAGGCGTAAATATGGTAGCTGAGGGAACATGCGATATCGGAATGGCATCCCGTGATCTGAAAGATGAAGAAAAAGATCTGGGTCTTACCTCTACAGTAATCGCAAGAGATGGTATTGCAGTAATCGTAAATAAATCCAATGAAGTTGAAGAACTGACAAGCGACCAGATCAAATCTGTGTACACAGGTGAAACAACAGAATGGGAAGATCTGGCAAAATAAAAGAAAGGTGTATATGAATGAACCGTCTTAAAGAAAAAGGTATGAAATACGTCTTTCTGATCGCTGCCTGCACTTCGGTGCTGGCAGTGTTTCTGATTTGTGCGTTTCTGTTTGCAAATGGAATTCCTGCAATAGGAAAAATAGGCCCACTGAAATTCCTGCTGGGAACCACATGGAAACCATCCAATGGCAAGTTTGGCATCCTTCCTATGATCGTAGCAAGTATTTATGTGACGGCAGGAGCTATTCTTCTTGGTGTTCCTATTGCTCTTTTTACTGCAGTTTTTATGGCTCGCTACTGCCCGAAAAAAATATACGGACCTTTAAAATCCGGAATTGAGCTGATGGCAGGTGTACCTTCCATCGTGTATGGTTTCTTTGGACTGGTCCTTATTGTTCCGATGATTCGTAAACTTTTCGGCGGAACAGGAACAAGTATGCTGGCAGCCTGTGTTCTCCTGGGAATGATGATTCTTCCTACAATCATAGGAGTTACAGAATCTGCGATCCGAAGTGTGCCGGAAAGCTATTATGAAGGTTCACTTGCACTGGGAGCCACCAAAGAAAGAAGTATTTTCCGGGTTATGATCCCAGCTGCCAAATCAGGTATTTTAGCAGGCGTCGTACTGGGAATCGGACGTGCCATAGGTGAGACAATGGCTGTTGTAATGGTTGCGGGAAACCAGGCCAGAATGCCCCAGGGACTCTTAAAAGGACTTCGTACTATGACTGCCAATATCGTTACGGAAATGGGATATGCCACAGGACTTCACAGAGAAGCACTGATCGCCACAGGCGTGGTATTGTTTGTGTTTATCCTGATTATAAATTTAAGTCTTTCATTATTAAACAGGAGGTCAGAACATGCAGATTGATACAGCAGCATCTGTAAATGCAGCTGCAGGAAAGAAGAGAAATCAGTCTTCTTTTGCGGATCAGATAAAATCATATATTCGCCATCCGGCATCCGGGGTAATGGCTTTACTTACAATCCTGGCGGCTATTTTAACCTTTGCTCTTCTGTTTTTCCTTGTAGGATATATTCTGGTAAAAGGAATACCGTATCTTTCCGCAGACCTTTTCAGACTGGAATATACATCGGATAATCTATCTTTACTGCCGTCTCTGATCAATACATTTATTTTAACCATTGTATCTTTGGCAATTGCAGCTCCTCTTGGAATTTTTGCAGCTATCTATCTTGTAGAATATGCGAAAAAAGGCAGCAAGCTGGTCAATGTGATCCGTATTACGGCAGAAACACTTTCCGGTATCCCTTCTATTGTATATGGACTCTTTGGTATGCTGTTTTTCGTTACAGCTCTTCACTGGGGTCTTTCTCTGTTATCCGGCGCATTTACTCTGGTGATTATGATTCTTCCGCTGATCATGCGTACCTCAGAGGAAGCATTAAAGGCTGTTCCTGATTCCTACAGGGAGGCAAGTTTCGGACTTGGTGCAGGGAAGCTTCGTACCATCTTTACCATTGTTCTGCCTTCTGCAGTACCGGGAATCCTGGCAGGAATCATTCTTGCTGTAGGACGTGTGATCGGTGAAACAGCTGCTCTTATCTATACAGCAGGTACAGTGGCTGAGGTGCCAGGCAGTCTGATGGGTTCCGGCCGTACACTGGCACTGCATATGTATGTGCTTTCAGGAGAGGGACTTCATATGAATCAGGCATCAGCAACAGCAGTTGTGATTCTTGTCTTTGTACTGATCATTAATTGTCTTTCCGGAGCCATTGCCAAAAGAATTGCGAAAGGATAAAGGAACATGAGCAAAAATGCAAAAATTTCAATACAGAATATGGATTTATTTTACGGTAAATTTCAGGCATTAAAAAATATCAATATGGAAATTCCTGAGAAGGAAATTACAGCATTTATAGGGCCCAGCGGCTGTGGCAAGTCCACACTTCTGAAATCCTTAAACCGTATGAATGATCTGGTAGAAGGATGTGTGATCACCGGAAATGTTCTTCTTGACGGGGAAGATATATATGGCGATATGGATGTAAATCTTCTGAGAAAAAGAGTAGGAATGGTGTTTCAGAAGCCTAATCCTTTTCCCATGAGTATTTATGATAATATTGCCTATGGACCAAGAACACATGGAATTCGTTCCAAGGCAAAACTGGACGATATTGTAGAAAAATCTCTCCGGGACGCTGCTATCTGGGACGAAGTAAAAGACAGACTTAAGAAAAGCGCACTTGGCATGTCCGGAGGACAACAGCAGAGACTGTGCATTGCAAGAGCTCTTGCAGTTCAGCCGGAGGTGCTTCTGATGGACGAACCCACATCCGCCCTTGACCCCATTTCAACATCCAAGATCGAGGAGCTGGCTATGGAGTTAAAGAAGGATTACACCATCGTTATGGTAACTCACAATATGCAGCAGGCCACCCGTATTTCTGATAAAACAGCATTCTTTCTTCTGGGAGAGGTTGTGGAGTTTGCAGATACTGATAAGCTGTTTTCTATGCCATCAGACAAACGTACAGAGGATTATATTACAGGAAGGTTTGGTTGATTATGTCAAAGTATTTTGAAAGGCAGCTGGAAGAACTTCATGTACAGCTGATTACACTGGGAAGTTATTGTGAAAAAGCGATTTCTCTTTCTGCCAGGGCAATTCAGGAGGGGAAAAACAAAGCACTTGTACATCAGGTATTTGAGACAGACAGAGAAATTGATACCAAGGAAAGAGAAATAGAACATCTTTGCTTAAGCCTTCTTCTTCATCAGCATCCTGTGGCAGGAGATCTGAGGGAAATTTCCGCTGCTTTAAGAATGGTATCTGATATGGAGCGGATTGGAGACCAGGCAGCAGATATCGCAGACCTTTCTCTTTATATTGACCGGAACACCTGTGCCGTTCCTGACAGTATTTCCAGTATGGCGGAAGATACGGTCAGAATGGTTACGGAGAGTATTGATGCCTTTGTAAAAGCAGACCTGAAACTCTGTAGAAAAGTTATCGATAATGATGACATTGTAGATCAGGCTTTCAATGAGATTAAGGAAAAACTTGCCCAGCTGATCTACGGAGGAGACCTGGATGCCAAAACAGGGCTGGATCTTCTTATGACAGCCAAATATTTTGAACGTATTGGAGATCATGCAGTAAACATTGCTGAATGGGTGGAGTTTTCTATTACCGGAGAACATAGAAACAATGAACATCAGGATTATCTCAATGAGGGAACAGAAAATTGACAAAAAAAATATTTAAATCTATTATGCTGGTCTGTGCTGTCGTAGCGACAGTAGGACTGGCATTTGTATTAGGAATACTTTATCGATATTTTGGAAATCAGATTACCACGGAGCTTGCCAAGGAAGCCGCCTATCTTTCACAGGGGGTGGAGGAGCAGGGAGTTTCTTTTCTGGAAAAACTGAAAGAACAGGATTCCAGAATCACCTATATTGATTCAGATGGTACTGTTCTGTTTGATAATAAAGCTGATGTGTCTTCCATGGACAATCACAGTGATCGTGCAGAATTTAAAAAAGCCCAGGAATATGGTGCAGGCAGTACAGTTAGAACTTCCCATACACTGGCTGAAAAGACCATTTATTATGCACTGCGTCTGCCTGACCGTACAGTGTTAAGGGTTTCTAACACCCAGTATTCTGTGATCGCACTTGTTGGTGAAATGATTCTTCCATTTTGCTGGCTTCTGTTTTTCATCCTTATCCTTTCCGGCATTTTTGCTTCCAGACTTTCCAAAAGTATTGTGGAGCCTGTTAATCAGCTGGATCTGGAACATCCGGAAGACAACCAGATATATGAGGAGCTTTCACCTCTTCTTGGAAGAATCCATAAGCAGAATCTTGAAATCCAGAATCAGTTGGATATGGCAAAACAGCAGCAGGACGAATTTACTATTATAACGGAAAATATGCAGGAAGGTTTAGTCCTGATTGACAGATATACCATGATCCTCTCTGCAAATTCCAGCGCATGGAAGCTGTTTCAGGCTGAGGAAACACGCCTGGGACAATGTGTCTACTGTCTGGATCGAAGTGAAGATTTCAGAAAATCTGTGGAGCGGGTTTTATCGGGTGTACATAACGAAAGAATCCTGAAGCTAAATGGAAATGACATTCAGCTGATCGCAAACCCTGTTATCCGTAAGGAGAAAGTAGAAGGCGCAGTTCTTCTTATGGTAAACGTAACAGAAAAAATGGAAAGAGAAAACTTAAGAAGAGAGTTTTCCGCAAATGTATCCCATGAATTAAAAACTCCTCTTACATCCATTTCCGGATTTTCAGAAATTTTGCAGCATGGCTGTGTAAACCCGGAGGATACGGTTAAATTTGCCGGGATGATCTACAAAGAAGCCCAGAGACTGATTCAGCTTATAGAAGATGTGATACAGCTTTCCCGCCTTGATGAAGAAGAAGTTTCTCATAAATGGGAAGAAGTAGAGGCTTCAGAGCTCTGTAAGAGCGTAATAGATATGCTGAGTGAAAAAGCCAGAGATATGAAGGTACATATGTATATCAGAGGAGCAGAAGTAAAGCTGTGTACAGTAAAACCTCTGCTTGAGGAGATACTGTATAATCTCTGCGATAATGGAATTAAATACAATAAAAATAATGGAAGTGTGGGAATTTATCTGGAAGACATGGATAACGAGGTACAGATCACTGTTGCCGATACGGGAATCGGAATCTCACCGGAAGACCAGAACAGAGTGTTTGAACGCTTCTATCGTGCAGATAAAAGCCATTCCAAAGAAATTGAAGGTACAGGTCTGGGACTTTCTATCGTAAAACATGCTGTTACATATCTGCAGGGAACTGTGACTCTGAGAAGTGAAGAAGGATCCGGCACGGAAATCATATTAAAGCTTCCGAAAAAACACAAAGAAATATAATAATTACAGGGTTTTCACCAGGTGTCATTTCTGGTAATATGAAAAGTAAAAAGAACGAGGAGAGAATCAGAAATGGCAGATTACAGACTGGATTTAAATAAATATGCTGCTCTTGCCAGACAGGCTGTTGCAGAAGGGTGCGTTCTTCTTGAAAATGAAAACAGGACACTTCCTCTAAGAAAGGGAGATCATGTTGCCATTTTTGGCAGAATGGCATTTCATTATTATAAGAGCGGACTGGGATCCGGCGGTTTGGTAAACACAAGGTATACCGTGGGAATTTTGGATGCTTTGAAAGAGCAGAAGGAGCTTTACCTGGATGAAAAGCTTATGGGAATCTACGAATCCTGGATCGCAGAGCATCCCTATGATGAAGGACAGGGATGGGGACGTGTGCCATGGTCTCAGGAAGAAATGCCTGTTACAGAAGAAATGCTCCAGTGTGCCGGGGAAAATGACATATCTCTGGTGATCATAGGAAGAACAGCAGGGGAAGACCAGGACAATAAGGCACAGGCCGGCAGCTATTGCCTGACGGACACGGAAGAAGATATGATCCGTAAGGTCTGTCAGGCCAGCAAACGAACCGCAGTGATCCTCAATGTGGGAAATATCATTGACATGAGCTGGGTGCAGAAATATCATCCCCAGGCTGTCCTTTATGTATGGCAGGGAGGACAGGAAGGCGGAAACGGTGTAGTGGATGTACTTACCGGCAGAGTCTGTGCCTGCGGAAGGCTGACAGATACCATTGCAGGCTCAATTAAGGACTACCCGTCCACATCTGATTTTGGAGACCCGGAGAAAAACTTCTATAAAGAAGACATTTATGTGGGCTACCGCTATTTTGAGACCTTTGCAAAAGAAAAGGTTCTCTATCCATTTGGTTATGGACTGTCTTACACAACATTTGATATAAAGGCAGGCATAACAGCTAATACACATGAGAGCCTGACGGTGGAAGCTGAAGTGGTAAATACAGGTACTGTCAGGGGAAAAGAAGTGGTACAGCTGTATGTGAAAGTCCCTCAGGGAAGTCTGGGAAATCCGGCAAGAAAGCTGGTTGGATTTGCAAAAACAGGTGAAATAAAACCAGGAGAAAAGGAAAAAATCATTCTGACTGTACCAAAATATTATATGGCATCTTACGATGACAGCGGCGTGACAGGGTATAAATCCTGTTATGTGCTGGAAGAAGGAATGTATGAGATTTTTGCAGGCGCTGACGTGAGAAGTGCCAGGCCCTCAGGAAACTGGCATGAGGATTTCAGGGTTGTGGAAAAACTTCAGGAAGCGTATGCCCCTGTGGAAGAATTTGACAGAATGAAAGCAGTTCTTATGTCGGATGGAACTTACCAGACAGTTATGGAAAAAGTGCCTTTAAGAACGCAGAATCCTCAGGAACGGAGGAAATCCTGTCTTCCACGGGAAATTGCCATTACAGGAGACAAAGGATATAAACTTGTGGATGTTCTGGACGGAAAAGTTTCCATGGATGAGTTTGTGGCACAGATCAGTAAAGAAGATCTGATCGCTATGTTCCATGGGGAAGGAATGTGCAGTCCAAAGGTAACGGCAGGTACTGCAGCAGCTTTTGGAGGGGTTACAGACAATCTTAAGGCACTTGGAATTCCCGCGGGCTGCTGTGCGGATGGTCCATCCGGAATCCGTATGGATTGTGGAACCAAAGCTTTTTCACTTCCAAACGGAACAGCTATTGGCTGCACCTTTAATACAGAACTTACTGAGAAACTGTTTGAAATGACAGGCAGGGAGCTCCGGTTAAATAAGATTGATTCTCTGCTGGGACCAGGTCTTAACATACACAGGAATCCTTTAAATGGCCGGAATTTTGAATATATATCTGAAGATCCTCTGCTTACGGGAAAAATTGGTGCAGCAGAGCTTAAAGGTATGGCAAAGTCAGATATCAGTGGTACCATCAAACATTTTTGTGGCAATAATCAGGAGGTGGGAAGAAGTACCTCCGATTCTGTTATCTCTGAGAGGTGCCTGAGAGAGATTTATCTGAAAGGTTTTGAGATTGCAGTAAAGGAAGGAAAAGCCCGTTCTGTAATGACGACTTATGGCAGTGTTAATGGTCTATGGACAGCGGGAAGTTATGATCTGTGCACCACAATTCTGCGTAAAGAATGGGGATTTGAAGGAATTGTAATGACCGACTGGTGGGCAAAGGCCAACTATGAGGGCCATAAGGCAGAAATTCCTGTCAAAGCACCTATGGCAGCTGCCCAGAATGATATTTATATGGTAGTCAGTGATGCTGTCTCCAACCCGGAAAATGATGATATGGCAGAACAGTTGAAGACGGGATATCTGACCGTAGGAGAGCTACAGAGAAATGCAGAGAATATCCTGGGATTTCTCCTTAAAAGCCCATCTATTCTTCATATGGCAGGACGCATCAGCCAGGAAGAACTTAAGGTTTTGAACACAAAAGAAGAGGATGACGTGGATGGAGGAAATATAATAAATATTTCCTGCGAGAAAAACAGTGAAGAGATTGTTATCGATGGATCTCTTCTCCATCCTGCAAAGGGAAAAGCAGATGTATTTTTCATTATCAATGATCATATGGGGGATTTCACCATGGAGATGGTTCTGAAATCTGAACTGAATCCTCTTGCTCAGCTGTCAGTGTCTGTTTTCGTTGACAACATTCATAAATTAACAGTATCCTTTCATGGAACAGATGGGAAGTGGATCACGGAAAAAAGAGTGCTTAACCTGGGACCGGGGCATAATCACTATATCAAACTTTATTATGGAGCAGATAATCTTAAGATACGGGAAATAAGACTGATCCCCCGCATAAAAGTAAAATCGGGTATTTCGTAAAAAGGGGGAAGATAAAATGCTGAAGACATTTCTTGTAGAGGATGAAGTGGTTGTACGTGAAACGATCAAACGTATGATTCCCTGGGAGCAGTATGGCTTTGAACTTGTGGGGGAAGCATCTGATGGGGAAATGGCACTTCCTCTTATATTGAAGGAAAAACCGGATCTGCTGATCACAGATATTAAAATGCCCTTTATGGACGGGCTTACACTGTGCAAGCTGGTAAAAAAAGAACAGCCTGATATTAAAATCGTAATTCTTAGTGGGTATGATGACTTCAATTATGCCAAGCAGGCAATCAGCATCGGGGTGGAGGATTATCTTTTGAAACCTATCACCAAGAATGCTTTTATTGAACGTCTGGAGGATATTCATAACAGATTTGAGCACGACAGAACACAGAGAGAATATTATGAGAAATTTCACCTGGAAATTCAGGAATATGAGCGTAATGCCAGCAGAGATTTTTTTGAGTCTCTCGTACGGGCCGATATGGATCTGGAGGAAATATATAAAAGGGCCGATAAACTCAATCTGGATATCGTGGCGGAAGCTTATAATATCCTTCTCTTTTCGCTGGATGATTCGGATAACTGCTTTGGAACTTCCGAAGGCTATTCGGAATGGGAAGCGGAAGTATACAGAAAAATTGACAATTATTTTCTTCACCATCCGGTTGCCATCCTTTTCCGTTATCAGATCTTCAGCTACGCTATTCTTGTGAAAGGCCAGAAGAATACCATTGAGAAAAATACCAGAGAATGTGTGGAAGCCATCAGAGATATTATTGAGGAAACAAAAGGTCCTTCCAGCTGGTTTATCGCTGTGGGAGAGGAAGCAGACCGGCTCAGCAGGATCAGACACAGTTACAGTACGGCTTCCAGGACCTATGCTTTCCGGTATTTATATGATGGCCATATTTTATCTTATTCTGATTTAAATAAAAATGAAGGAAATTCTGCGAAAGAAGAGTCTGTCCAGCTGAAAAATGTAAATATAAATGCATTAAATCCAGCTATTCTTCAGAAATTCCTGAGCAGTGGACTGATGGAAGAAGTGGATAATTTTATACATGATTATTTTCAGGCCATTGGACAGGAACCTATGGGCTCTCTTGTTTTCAGAAACTATGTGGTCTTGAATGTGCGTTTTTCCGTTTTGTCTTTTCTGAAGAAAATCGGATGTGATACCACAGAGATTGAACAGCAGGAAACAAGTGATATTGTTGAACAGACCGGCAAGTCTGTAGAAGCGTCTGTAAGTTATTCTGAGAATCTCCTGCGAAAGGCAATTGCTATCCGTGATGAAAATGCAGGAAATCAGAACAGAAATGTAGTGAAACAGGCGGTAGAATTTATTGACAGCCATTATATGGATGAAGAACTTTCCCTTAACAAGGTGGCTCATGTGGCTAATGTGAGTGCCAACCACTTCAGTGCGCTTTTCAGCCAGAATATGGGGCAGACTTTCATTGAATATCTTACCGGATTGAGAATGAATAAAGCCAAGGAACTGCTTCGCTGTACTTCCAAACGCTCCAGTGAAATAGCAGGAGAAGTGGGCTATAAAGATGCTCATTACTTCAGTTATTTGTTTAAGAAAACTCAGGGAATGACGCCCAGCGAGTACCGTAAGACAGGAGGGGAATCCTTATAATGATAGAAAAGCATGAAAAACTTGAAAGAAAAATGAAGTGGATGCTTTTAAGTACATTGATTCCTATGACTGTTCTGCTTATAGTTCTTCTTGCCTTTTTCTGGCATTATACAAATATGTACAATGAGTTGTCCAATAACCTGGCGGTAAGCAGTGAATACAATGCCAATTACAAAAATTCAAACAGCGATATGAGTTTTAAAGATGAAGTGGATATGGATATTTACTATGTCTCCATAGGAAGGAAAGGAAAGGATGGGCTTCCTGTCGACCAGGTAAACAAAGCCATTGCTACAGTAGAGGAACTGAAAAAGACAAGCTACAAAAAAGAAAGCTTAAGTTCTCTGAAAAATCTCAGCGCTTATCTGGAAAACCTGAAAAAAAGAATGACTCAGCTGGTGGAAATAAAAAATTATAATGACCGGCAGGAGTTTATGACAAATAATACAGAAATCCTTACTACTCTTTTTGAAAAAGAAATGCAGAATTATATTTACCAGGAGGCAACCCAGCTTGTGGAAGTGGAATCCCGGATTGCAGAAAGAGTCAGGCTTACACTTCTGTGTATGTGTGGAGTGATTATAATTACGATCATTGTTCTCCTCAGACGATCATTTCGTTTTACATACAGTATAACCAAACCTGTTTCCGAGATCCTGTATAATATAAAAAAGGTAGGAAAAGGGGAATACCGTCAGGTTACAGCTGTATCGGCAGACAGCATGGAAATCCAGGAACTGGATGAAGGAACCCGTAAAATGGCCGGAAAGATCCAGGGTCTTATGGAAAATGTAAAGAAGGAGCAGGAAGCGCAGCGTCTTACAGAACTTCAGCTGATACAGGCTCAGGTAAATCCTCACTTTCTGTACAATACCCTGGATACGATAGTCTGGCTGGTGGAAGGAGGAATGGAGCAGGATGCGGTAGATATGATCACCAGTCTTTCTGTTTTTTTCCGGACATCTCTTTCTCAGGGAAATGACATTATCACTCTGGCAGAGGAGGAACGCCATACCTTAAGTTACCTGGAAATTCAGCAGTCCAGATACAGGGATATTCTGGAATTTGAGATCAGAATTCCGAAAGGACTGGAAGATGTTCTGATTCCCAAACTTACATTGCAGCCTTTGGCAGAGAATGCACTTTATCATGGGATAAAAAATAAACGGGGAAAAGGCAAGATTCTTATTGAGGGATTTGATCTGGGAGACGATATGATGTTGAGAGTCCTGGATAACGGACAGGGAATGACACCGGAAAGGCTCCATGAAGTTCAGGAGGCTATCCGTACAGGAAAAAGAGCTGGATTCGGACTTGCTGCTGTTTCGGAGAGAATTGCATTGTATTATGGCTCAGGGTATGGACTGAAAGTTTCTTCGTCAGAGGGAGAAGGCACACAAATAGATGTATATCTGGCAAAACATATAAAACACTGACAAAAAAGGAATGTAGTTTGTATATTTTGCATAATAAAAAAACGAACCGTTTTCGTAAAAAAACAAACTTTAAATAAAAAATGAACAAACTGTGATAGAAGATTGAACTTTTTTCATAAGAAATCCAATGGAAATTTTTTAACCGGTCGATTAAAATAAAAGCATCTTAAATGAATCGGGAGGAATTCAAAATGAAGAAAAAAGTTGTATCAGTGTTATTAACAGCAGCTATGGTTTCCGCTATGGGCGTGGTTCCTGCAATCAGTGTTGCAGCAGAAGAGGGCGATACCATTACA
>JAQYGS010000118.1 GCA_028722515.1 Clostridia bacterium
GTCAGAACCGTACTTTTGATGGAGGAAGAACAGAAGGACGTGATGGCCGTCAGGGAGGCCAGGGCCGTCAGGGAGGACAGCGTCAGAGCTCCAGGAAAAATGATGATATGGTATTTGCACCTGAGCTGACCAAGACTTCCAAAGACAGCAAAAGAGAGAGAGACAGAGAAAACAAAAATAAAAAGAAAGATTACGAGAAGTCTCAGAACAACGGGCACAGACCAAATCAGGGAGGCTTTAAACAGAATTCAAGACTTCCCAAGGCATTACAGAAACCTTCACCTCAGCCAAAACAGGAGGAGAAGAAACCGGAAGTTAAGGAAATTACTCTTCCTGAGAAGGTAACCATCCGTGAGCTGGCAGAAGCAATGAAAATGCAGCCGTCAGTGATCGTAAAGAAACTCTTTATGCAGGGAATCATGGTAACCGTAAATCATGAGATCGATTTTGAAAAAGCCCAGGAAATTGCACTGGATTATGATATTATCGCAGAACCGGAAGAAAAAGTGGATGTGATCCAGGAACTTCTGAAAGAGGATGAAGAAGATGAATCCAAGATGGTTCCAAGACCGCCAGTTGTATGTGTTATGGGCCATGTTGACCATGGTAAGACTTCTCTTCTGGATGCCATCCGTAATACAAATGTAACCAGAGGTGAAGCAGGTGGAATTACACAGCATATCGGTGCTTCCGTAGTGGAAATAAATGGACAGAAGATCACATTCCTTGATACACCTGGACATGAGGCATTTACTGCAATGCGTATGCGTGGTGCCAATTCCACAGATATTGCCGTTCTTGTTGTGGCTGCAGATGATGGAGTTATGCCTCAGACAGTAGAAGCAATCAGCCATGCCAAGGCCGCCGGCGTTGAGATCATTGTTGCCATAAATAAGATCGATAAACCAAGTGCCAATGTGGAACGTGTAAAACAGGAACTTTCCGAATATAACCTGATTCCGGAAGACTGGGGCGGAAGTACTATCTTTGTGCCTGTTTCAGCAAAAACAGGGGAAGGAATCGATACTCTTCTGGAAATGATCCTTCTTACGGCAGAAGTAAGTGAACTGAAAGCAAATCCCAAACGTGCGGCCAGAGGTCTTGTAATAGAGGCACAGCTTGATAAAGGAAAAGGACCTGTTGCAACGATTCTGGTACAGAAAGGTACACTTCATGTGGGAGACTTTATTGCAGCCGGCGCATGCAGTGGTAAAGTCCGTGCAATGATGGACGATAAAGGACGCAGAATCAAAGAAGCAGGACCATCCACACCTGTAGAAATTCTTGGACTGGGAGATGTTCCCAATGCAGGAGAGATTCTTATGGCATTTAACAGTGACAAGGAAGCCAAGAACTTCGCCGGAGCATTTGTATCCGAAAATAAGAATCGTCTTCTGGAAGAAACAAAAGGCAAACTGTCTCTGGATAATCTCTTTGATCAGATTCAGGCCAGCGATCTTAAGGAACTTCCTATTATTGTAAAAGCAGATGTTCAGGGTTCTGTAGAGGCAGTAAGACAGAGTCTGACCAAGCTTTCCAATGAAGAAGTGGTAGTTAAGGTAATCCATGGAGGGGTAGGCGCTATCAATGAATCAGATGTAAGCCTTGCCGCCACATCAAACGCCATTATCATCGGATTCAATGTCCGTCCGGATTCCACTGCAAAGCAGCTGGCAGAACAGGAAGGCGTGGATATGCGTCTGTACAAGGTAATTTATCAGGCAATAGAAGATGTGGAATCTGCTATGAAAGGTATGCTTGATCCTGTATTTGAGGAGAAAGTCATCGGTCATGGTGAGGTGCGTCAGCTTTTCAAAGCATCCGGAGTAGGTACCATTGCAGGAAGCTATGTTCTTGACGGTGTATTCCAGAGAGACTGCAAAGTACGTATCAGCAGAGACGGAGAGCAGATCTACGAAGGCAAGCTGGCATCTCTGAAGAGATTTAAGGATGATGTGAAGGAAGTTAAGGCAGGTTATGAATGCGGTCTTGTATTTGAAGGATTCAATGACCTGAAAGAAGAAGATCAAGTAGAAGCATATATCATGGTGGAAGTTCCAAGATAGGAGAAAGACTTAAATGAGAAAAAACAGCATTAAGAATACACGGATCAACGGGGAAGTACAGAAAGAATTAAGCTCCATCATCCGAAGTGAGATCAAGGATCCGCGTATTCATCCCATGACATCTGTCATGGCTGTGGAGGTGGCACCTGATCTGAAAACTTGCAAGGCATATATCAGTGTCCTAGGAGGAAAAGAAGCAAAGGAAGCTACTATTAAGGGCCTTGTCAGCGCGGAAGGATATATCAGACGTCAGCTTGCCCATAATTTAAATCTCAGAAACACACCGGAAATCCGTTTTATTCTGGATGAATCAATTGAATACGGTGTAAATATGTCAAAAATGATCGACGATGTAGCCAGAAATGACAGCGCCCGAAAAAATCAGAACCGGGAGCAGGATGAAGATTGAGAAGGTGAGCGTATGAATAATATTGGGGAAATACTGGAAGGTGTAAAAACCATGGGAATTGCCGGGCATGTCCGCCCGGATGGGGACTGTGTAGGTTCCTGTATGGGTTTATATTTATATATCAAAGCTTATTATCCTGAAATACAGGTGGATGTCTACCTGGATCATCCCAGACCTGTTTTCGGGTACATTGACTGCATAGATGAAATAAAAACGCAGTATGAGCCAGGTAAGGAGTATGATCTGTTTGTTACCTGTGATGTAAGTGCCAGAGACAGGCTGGCCATTGCAGGTCCTTATTTTGACACAGCCAGAAATACAGCATGTATTGATCATCACGTAAGTAATCCTGGTTTTGCCCGGATCAACCATATCAGAGGTGATGTAAGCTCTGCCAGCGAGGTCCTGTACGGACTTCTTGATCCTGAAAAGATAAACCGTTCCATAGCAGAAGCAATTTATACAGGTATGGCTCATGATACAGGCGTATTTCAGTATTCCTCTACATCTCCGGAAACTATGCGCATTGCCGGTGAGCTGATGAAAACTGGATTCAATTTCAGCAGGATCATTGACGAATCCTTTTATCAGAAAACTTATGTCCAGAATCAGGTTATGGGGCGTGTTCTGGCAGAAAGTATCATGCTGATGGATGGAAAATGCATTATCGGTTATCTTAAGAAAAAAGATATGGATTTCTATGGAGTAGAGGGAAAAGATCTGGATGGGATCGTAAGCCAGCTCAGACTGACCAAGGGTGTGGAGATCGCTATGTTTCTTTATGAAAAAGAAACACAGGATTTCAAAGTATCCCTTCGCTCCAATGGAAATGTGGACGTAAGCCGTGTGGCAGTATTTTTCGGCGGCGGCGGCCATACGAGGGCAGCAGGATGTGATATGCAGGGATCTGTATATGATGTGATCAATAATCTGACTGCGGAAATCTGCAGACAGATGCAGGAGCCTGTTGCCTGATGGATGGAATCATAGTAATCCGTAAGGAAAAAGGATATACCTCTCATGATGTGGTAGCCAGGCTTCGGGGAATCCTCCATATGAAAAAAATCGGCCATACAGGAACTCTTGATCCTCAGGCTGAAGGTGTGCTGCCTGTTGCCCTGGGCAAAGCTACCCGTCTTGTAGATATGATCACGGATAAAGACAAGACCTACCAGGCTGTTATGCGTCTGGGAGTACAAACAGATACCCAGGATATGACAGGAACCATTCTGGAAGAGAATGATTATACGTCTGTTACTCCGGAACAGATCAGGCAGACGGTTTTATCCTTTGTGGGAGATTATATGCAGATACCTCCGATGTATTCTGCTTTAAAGGTAAACGGGAAAAAACTTTATGAACTGGCCAGAGAAGGAAAAACAGTAGAGAGGAAACCCCGTCTGGTACATTTCTTCGAAATAAGGGTTACGGATATAAAGCTTCCTCTTGTACGTCTTACTGTAACATGCAGCAAGGGAACATATATCCGTACTTTGTGCCATGATATAGGGGAGAAGCTTGGATGTAAAGCTGCCATGGAATCTCTGCTCCGCACAAAAGTGGGAAGATTTGACCTTGAGCATGCAATTACAATTGCTCAGGTGGAGAAAGAAGTAAAGTCCGGAGAGATTGAAAAGTATATTATTCCGGTGGAACAGGTTCTGGCGGAGTATCCCCGTGTATGCTGCAGAAAAGAAGGAGACCGTCTGTTGTCCAATGGAAATCCTATTCCCGAGAATCTTGTTTCACCTGTGGAGAAGGATGGATGGATCCGAATGTGTTTCAGCGAAGGGCAGTTCGCAGGAATTTATCAGTGGAAGGAAGAAAAAGAAAGATATTTTCCCATAAAGATGTTTAACCAGGAGAAACTATGGAATATATAAGGATTGACGGTGATTTTCCCAGACTGGGCAACAGCGCGGTGACACTTGGCAAATTTGACGGGATCCACCGTGGCCACAGAAAACTGGTGGAGAAAATTCTTGAACAGAAACAACAGGGCGCCAGGGCAGTGGTGGTGGCCCTTGGAAATGCTTCAAAAACCATACTTACAAGGGAAGAACGCTGCAGGCTTCTGGACAGTCTGGGAGTGGATATACTTCTGGAATGCCCTCTGACAGAACGTATGAAACATATGAAAGCGGATGCCTTTATAAAAGAAATTCTGGTGGGAGATCTTCAGGCATCCTACGTTGCGGTAGGAGAAGATTTCCGGTTTGGATACGAAAGAAAAGGCACACCTGCAATGCTCAGGGAGTATGGGAAAAAATATGACTTTCATACAGAAGTACTTTCCAAAGAAATGGATGGCCGCAGAAAAATCAGCAGCACTTATATCAGGGAGGAACTTAATAAAGGAAATATGGAAAAAGTCAGTTTCCTTCTGGGAATGGATTTTTCTGCTGAAGGAATGATAGAGCATGGAAGAGGAATGGGCCATAAGCTTCTTCTTCCTACCATTAATATGGCGGCTGCACCGGATAAGCTCCTTCCGCCCAATGGAGTGTATATTACAGTGTCTCATATAAAAAACAGAAGTTACGGTGGAATTACCAATATTGGGTATAAACCTACAGTGGGAGCTGAAAAATTCCCGGGAGTGGAAACATATCTTTTTGGATGCCGGGAAAACCTATATGGTGAATACTGCAGAGTAGATTTTAAAAAGTTTTTAAGGCCGGAACGTAAATTTCCTTCTCTTGAGGCTTTAAAGGACCAGCTTAATAAGGACTCCCGAAAGGGACTGGAGTATTTTGAAAATTTGCATGGACAAAACCTGCAAATTCATTTATAGTAAACAGTAGGATGAACAGTAACAAAAATACAAGGGAGATAATCAAACAATGGCGAATATTATTCTTGGGCTAATGGGAGGTTTGGGCCTCTTTTTGTTTGGTATGAAACAGATGAGTGACGGTCTGGAGAAAGCAGCAGGTGCCAAGATGCGAAGTGTTCTTGAATTTTTTACCAGAACACCGTTAAGAGGAATTCTGGTTGGAACACTTTTTACAGCGATCATTCAGTCTTCAAGTGCCACTACGGTTATGGTGGTAAGCTTTGTAAATTCCGGCCTGATGAATCTTTACCAGGCAGCCGGGGTGATCATGGGAGCCAATATCGGTACCACAGTCACTTCCCAGCTGATCTCATTTAATCTTTCTGCTCTTGCGCCGGCCATCATTATGATTGGTGTCATCATGCTGATGTTCTGCAAGAATGTGAAGATTCAGAGGATCGGTGAAGTATTTCTGGGTTTTGGTATTCTGTTTATGGGTCTGACTACTATGTCTTCTTCTATGTCGGTACTCAGGGAATCACCTCGTGTGGTGGAGATCATGAGTTCCCTAACAAGCCATATTCTGGCTGTTCTGGTGGGATTTGTGGTTACCGCTGTCCTGCAGAGCTCCTCTGCCACAGTCGGTATTGTTCTTCTGCTGGCAACCCAGGGACTTCTTGATATCAGGATCTGTTTCTTTATCATTATGGGATGTAATATTGGTTCATGTGTTTCCGCACTTCTGGCATCCATCAGTGGGAAACCTGTAGCCAAGAGGGCAGCACTGATCCATCTGATTTTCAATATTATCGGAACTGCAGTGATCTATGTGATCCTTTCATTTGCCCTTAATCCGATTACGGACTTTATCCGGTATATTTCAGGCAATAATCCTGCACGTGAAGTGGCAAATGCCCATACTCTTATCAAGATCACGGAAGTGCTCATGCTGGCTCCGTTTAATAAACAGCTTGTAAAACTTACCGGTTTATTTGTACACACAGATGAGAAGAAAGAGGAAACCAACGGTCAGTTTGATCTTCAGTATATTGGTGTAAAATCCGTATATTCACCTACAACGGCAGTATTTGATGCCACAAGAGAAATGGAGAGAATGGGACAGATGGCAATCACCAACCTGGAACGTGCCATGAATGCCCTGGTCACTCTTGATGAAAATGAAATTGAAGAAGTATATAAGGTGGAAAAGCAGATTGATTTTCTCAATCATGCCATAACCGCATATCTGGTTAAGATCAACGGCACTACCCTTCCGGCAGATGATGCAAGGAGTATCGGAGGACTTTTCCATGTGGTCAATGATATTGAGAGAATTGGAGATCATGCGGAGAATGTGGCAGATGATGCCAGATCAAGAATCAGGAATGGAATCGTTTTCAGTGATTCCGCACAGAAGGAGCTCTCCCAGATGCTGGATATGGTCATAAAGATCACTACCTATGCACTGGATATGTTCTCTCATAATAATCAGGAACATATGCAGGAGATTCTGGATCTGGAAGACCAGATCGATCAGGCCGAGAGAGATCTTCAGGAATCTCACATCCAGAGACTGACCAGAAATGAATGTACTGCAAGCGCAGGTATGATGTTCTCAGATCTGCTTTCAGGTCTGGAACGTGTGGCAGACCATGCTACAAATATTGCGTTCTCTCTTCTTGATGATGATCCAATTGAACAGCAGAAGGAACAGAGAGCCCAGGCAGCACATTAATTGAAAAAAACAGTTTACAGGAATGTTTTGATGTGCTATACTATGCAAGATGAATTCAGCCCATGTTCAGGAACAGGATACTCCGGCCGTTCCTTAATGTGAGGCGGTTTAATATTAAATAACAGGAGGAAATCAAAATGATTTCAAAAGAAAAGAAAGCAGAAATTATCAAAGAATATGCAAGAACAGAAGGTGACACAGGATCACCGGAAGTACAGGTAGCTATTCTTACAGAAAGAATTCAGGAACTGACAGAGCATTTAAAGACAAATCATAAGGATCATCATTCCAGACGTGGTCTTCTTAAAATGGTAGGCCAGAGACGTGGACTTTTATCATACCTGAAGAAAACAGATATCGAAAGATATCGTGCACTGATTGATAAATTAGGTTTAAGAAAGTAATCAGTATGCGGAAGGGGCGGATTTCCATCCGCCCCGTTTTTCATTATGAAGGAAACATGACAGGAGTTATATCCGAGACTACTGAAAAGCCCATCCGGAAACTTCCGGGTAGTTTTTTCAGTTGTTTCGGACTCCTGTTTCAATGTTCAGGTTACTGTAAGCAAAAGTGAACAGTAACATGTTCCATAAAATTATTCAATGTAAAGGAGAACGAATATGTACAAAAGTTATTCCATGGAATTAGCCGGAAGAACCTTAACCGTAGATATTGACCGTGTTGCCAAACAGGCAAACGGAGCAGCACTGATGCATTACGGAGATACCACAGTATTATCCACAGCAACTGCATCCAAAGAGCCCAGGGAGGGAATTGATTTCTTTCCACTGAGTGTTGAATATGAAGAGAAGATGTATGCTGTGGGAAAGATTCCCGGAGGATTCAATAAAAGAGAGGGAAAAGCAAGCGAGCATGCCATCCTGACTTCCCGTGTCATCGACAGGCCTATGCGTCCTTTGTTCCCCAAGGATTACAGAAATGATGTAACACTTGTGAATATGGTTATGTCCGTAGATCCTGAGTGTAATCCGGAGATTCCTGCAATGCTGGGATCTTCTATTGCAACGTGTATTTCTGATATTCCTTTTGACGGTCCTTGTGCTACCACACAGGTAGGTCTTATTAACGGCGAGTATGTAATCAATCCTACTCTTGCACAGAAGGATATTTCCGATCTGCAGCTTACAGTTGCCTCCACAAGAGAGAAAGTCATTATGATCGAGGCAGGTGCCAATGAAATTCCGGAAGACAAGATGATCGAGGCAATCTATAAAGCACACGAAGTAAACCAGGAGATCATTAAATTTATTGATAAGATCGTGGCAGAATGCGGCAAACCAAAACATTCCTATGTATCCTTCTCAGTACCGGATGAATTAATGGAAGCCATCAAGAAGATCGTACCTCCTGAAGAAATGGAAAATGCCGTATTTACAGACGACAAGCAGACAAGAGAAGAGAACATCAGCAAAATTACAGACAGACTGAAAGAAGCTTTTGCAGACAAGGAAGAATGGCTGGCAGCTCTTGGCGATGCTGTATACCAGTATCAGAAGAAGACAGTTCGTAAGATGATCCTGAGAGATCATAAACGTCCTGACGGCCGTGCCATCAAACAGATCCGTCCTCTGGCAGCAGAAGTGGACACCATTCCGAGAGTACATGGCTCTGCAATGTTTACACGTGGACAGACGCAGATCTGTACCATTACAACCCTTGCACCTCTTGCAGAGGCACAGAAACTTGACGGACTTGATGAATTTGAAACTTCGAAGAGATATATGCATCATTATAATTTCCCGTCTTATTCCGTTGGTGAGACCAAACCATCAAGAGGGCCGGGACGCCGGGAGATCGGTCATGGCGCTCTGGCTGAGAGAGCCCTTGTACCTGTACTGCCAAGCGAAGAGGAATTCCCGTATGCTATCCGGACAGTATCTGAGACATTTGAATCTAACGGTTCCACTTCTCAGGCAAGTATCTGTGCATCCAGTATGTCACTGATGGCTGCAGGTGTTCCAATCAAGAAACCGGTTGCCGGAATTTCCTGTGGTCTGGTAACAGGAGACACGGATGATGATTATATCGTACTGACAGATATCCAGGGACTTGAGGATTTCTTTGGAGACATGGACTTTAAGGTGGCAGGTACTCATGACGGCATCACTGCCATACAGATGGATATTAAGATTCATGGACTGACAAGACCTATTGTTGAGGAAGCAATCAGCCGTACAAAAGAGGCAAGAGAATATATTCTTACAGAAATTATGGAGAAATGTATTCCTGCTCCCCGTCCTTCAGTAGGTAAATATGCGCCGAAGATCATTCAGATTCAGATCGATCCTCAGAAAATCGGTGATGTGGTTGGACAGAGAGGCAAGACTATTAATACAATTATTGAACGTACAGGCGTAAAGATTGATATTACAGATGAAGGTGCTGTTTCTATCTGCGGTGTTGATCAGAAGAAGATGGAAGAAGCAGCCAATATGGTGAATATCATTGCAACAGATTTTGAGGCAGGCCAGATCTTTACAGGTAAAGTAGTCAGCATTAAGGAATTTGGCGCATTTATTGAGTTTGCGCCGGGTAAAGAAGGAATGGTTCATATTTCCAAGATCTGTAAGGAAAGAATCAACCGTGTGGAAGATGTACTTACCCTTGGAGATAAGGTTAAGGTTGTCTGCCTTGGAAAAGACAAAATGGGCAGAATCAGTTTCAGTATGAAAGATGTACCGGAAGAAGCGTAAATATGAGATATCATAATATTACCAAAGACGATATGCTTAACGGGGACGGACTTCGTGTGGTACTCTGGGTGGCAGGATGTAATCATTGCTGTAAAGAGTGCCAGAATCCCATTACATGGGATCCAAATGGAGGGCTGCCCTTTACCGAAGCAGAGCATGCAGAGATTTTTGCAGAACTGGATAAAGATTATGTAAGCGGAATCACATTTTCAGGCGGAGATCCTCTGCATCCGTCGAATATCACTGAGGTAACGGCTCTGGCCAGAGAAATAAAGAAGAAATATCCGGATAAGACAGTCTGGCTTTATACCGGTTTTCTCTGGGAAGAGTTCTGCAATGAGGAAATCGTAAACTATCTGGACGTTTGTGTGGACGGGGAGTTTATGGCAGATAAAAAAGATGTGACCCTGAAATGGAAAGGATCGTCCAATCAGCGTGTCATAAATGTGCCTGCCACCCTCAGGGAAGGCAAAGTTGTACTTCATGCGGACTAAGTAAGAATACAGGGAGAAGAATATGAAGAGAATTGCCAGGTTTCATAAAGTAAGCCGGGAGCGTTTCAGAAATGACTGGACAGACACTTTTCCGGGAAGCAGTGAAGAGGAGGCTGACCGGATTTACGAATCCGTCCGCCTGCCAAGAAGAGCTACAGCAGGAAGTGCAGGATATGATTTTTTTGCACCTGTGGAACTTGTTTTAAAACCAGGTGAAACAGTTAAAATTCCAACAGGTATCCGAGTAGAAATGAATCCAGGATGGGTTCTCCAATTATATCCAAGAAGTGGGCTTGGGTTCAAATACCGCCTGCAGATGAACAATACGGTTGGGATTATTGACAGCGATTATTTCTATTCTGACAATGAAGGTCATATTTTTGCAAAACTGACCAACGACACCAATGAAAATAAGACACTTACCATTCCGGCAGATACAGGTTTTATGCAGGGGATTTTTGTGGAATATGGAATAACGACAGATGATGATGTGACAGAGATCCGCAATGGAGGCCTGGGCAGTACTACAGGTAAATAAAAGATATGGGACGAAGGAGAAAATTTTCTCTTTACGTCCTATATTTTTTTTGATATAATATTTTGAAAACCAAAATAAATTCAGGAGAAAAAAGATGATTATTCAGCCAAAAGTAAGAGAATACATTTGTACCACAGCCCATCCTCTGGGGTGTGCACAGAGTGTCCGTAACCAGGCAAAGTACGCTCAAAGACTTGGAACTGTACTGGGACCTCGTAAAGTATTGATTATTGGGTGTTCTACAGGATATGGTCTTGCATCCCGTATTACTGCACTGGAAAACTGTCAGGCGGCTACTCTGGGTATTATGTTTGAACGACCTTCAAATGGAAAAAGAACAGCAACACCCGGTTGGTATAATACAGCAGAATTTCATCATATTGCAGAGGAAAAAGGAATTTATGCAAAGACTGTCAATGGGGATGCATTTTCCAGGGAAATCAAAGAGAAGACTATTCAGGTTATCAGAGAGGACCTGGGAAAAGTTGATCTGGTGGTATATAGTCTGGCTGCGCCAAGGCGTACAGATATTCAGGGCAGAACCTGGAATTCATGCCTAAAGACTACTGGGAAAGCCTTTACGGAGAAAAGTCTGGATCTGAGAACCAATCAGATTGTAGAAAAAACCATTTTCCCTGCTACAGAGGAAGAAGTAGAAAGTACCATCAAAGTTATGGGAGGAGAGGACTGGGCAGACTGGATTCGTGCCCTTAAGGAAGCTGACGTACTTACAGAAAATGCAATGACCCTTGCCTATTCCTATATTGGACCAGAGCTGACCTATCCCATTTATTATCATGGAACCATCGGAGCAGCCAAACAGCATCTTCATCATACTATGAAAGAAATTAATGAGACCTGGCCGGATGTTCATGCCTGCATATCCATAAATAAAGGACTGGTCACTCAGGCCAGTGCAGCTATTCCTGTGGTTCCACTGTATTTTTCTATTCTGTATAAAGTTATGAAAGAAGCCGGCACTCATGAAAACTGCATTCAGCAGATTACCAGACTTTTTACCGGCAAATTATTTGGCCCTACGGGAATGGATACAGATAATGACGGCTTTATCCGTATGGATGACCTGGAACTGAAACCAGAGATCCAGAACAGGGTAAAAGAATGCTGGAAGGCTGTTACGACAGAAAATCTGAAAGATTACTGCGATCTGGAAGGTTACTGGGAGGATTTTTACCATATGTTCGGTTTTGGATACAGTAATATTGATTATAATCAGGATGTAAATCCAGAAGTAACAATTCCAGATCTGGTATCATAATATGACAAACCCGGACAGAAAATCTGCTCTGTCCGGGTTTTGTAATGTTTCTTACTGATCTTTCTCTGAAACAGCCTGAGCATGCTGGACAATAGTGTCAAAAGCAACAGCTGCATCGTTATATTCTTCATCACTTTCAATGTTAGATAAAACGGGCTCCCCATCTTCCGTTTGTTTAAAAGTATAAAGGTAAACTTCTCCGTTTTCGTTCTGTCCGTTCTCGTCCAGGGGCAAAAGTGCAATGTATTCTTTCTTATTAACTGGAAAAACAGTAAGGATGGCACACTCCACTTCTGTATTATCTTCCATAGTAAGAGTAATGGTGCGGTGCTCATCATCTACCTTGCATCCACCTCCACAGTTACTGCTGCAGGATGCACAATCTTGGGGACTGCATCCCATATTAGAAAAATTATCGCTCATTTTACGTTCCTCGTTCTTTCTGAATCACTTTAGAATTCGTATTTTATGATGCCAGGGTCAAAAGGTCATGAACCACGTTGTGCTTGCACACAAGTGGTTTATGACTTGTTGACCCGCCCCAAATGAGAATAAAAGTGGACGCACGTCCCACTTTTATCCGAATTCGGGGCAGGATTGTGGGAGTGCGAAGCACGAAGCAATCCGTATGGCATCTCTTAACCCCAGCATTTTATAAAGAATATTGTAACAGAAAGCAGGAGGGAATGCAAGGCGGGATGCTATTTCCTTCCGGGGCTTATTATTTCTTCCATACACGTGTTTGCAGGGAACAGACTGAAAATAAATTAAAATATTTTGAAGAGCTTAAAAGCTTTAATTGTTAACATAGCAAAATAAAGATGATATAATCAGTTTTAAGAGAGAAAACGAAAAACGATTAAATACTTGAAGAAAAGTGAGGAATGTTTGTGGCGGAAAAGAATAATGCAAATATTGGATTTGAAAAAGAAATATGGGATGCAGCGTGTGTGTTATGGGGTCATATTCCGGCAGCGGAGTATAGAAAAGTCATTATTGGACTCATTTTCTTAAGATATATTTCGGCAGCATTTGATAAAAGATATAAAGAACTGAAAGATGAGGGGGAAGGGTTTGAGGATGATATAGATGCATATACTATGGAAAATGTTTTCTTTGTACCAGAGGAGGCAAGATGGTCAACAATAGCATCTGCAGCTCATACTCCGGAAATTGGAATAGTGATTGATAATGCCATGAAGGCTATAGAGGCGGATAATAAAAGTCTTAAAGATGTCCTTCCCAAGAATTATGCAAGTCCTGATCTTGATAAACGAATATTAGGTGATGTGGTCGATATATTTACAAATAGAATTGATATGACATCAACAGCAATAGATGAGGATTTACTCGGAAGAACATATGAATATTGTATAGCAAAGTTTGCAGAAAAAGAAGGAACAGGCGGAGGAGAATTTTACACTCCGGCCAGCATA
>JAQYGS010000119.1 GCA_028722515.1 Clostridia bacterium
CTTGAAGACGACGAGGTAGATAGGGCAGAGGTGGAAGTACAGTAATGTATGGAGCTGACTGTTACTAATCGGTCGAGGGCTTGACCAAAAGCATGGTTCGGAGAAAGAAATGTCAGGCATGTATGCAGTTTTGAAGGTACAGTGAAAAACCAGGCTGTCATTTGACAGCCTGGTTTTTTACATTGGCATTGTGAATAGTTCTACAAGTTTAAGACAAATTCTAACAACATCATCCATTCCTTCAGCTGTAATATGCTCATATGGTCCGTGATAAGCATGGCCTCCTGTTCCAAGATTGGGACAGGGTAATCCCATAAAGCTAAGCTGAGCACCGTCGGTACCACCGCGAATAGGTGTGATGATTGGCTCAACTCCACAGATTCTGCAGGCTTCTGTGGCATATTCGATCAGCTCAGGACAGGAAGAAATGATTTCTTTCATATTCTTATATTGATCTGTTATTGTAAGAGTAACGGTTCCCTCTCCCCATTTTTCGTTAAGCAGACTGGAAATATGCTGCATTGTTTTTTTGCGATAGAGAAAAGCATCTGCGTCATGATCTCGTATAATATAGTCCAGCCTGGCATGAGCAACATCACCAGTCATAGAACACAGATGAAAGAATCCCTCATAGTTTTCTGTATTTTGTGGAATATCTCCGGAAGGGAGCATAGAATTAAATTCCATTGCGACCAGACTGGCATTGACCATAGTGTTTTTGGCAGAGCCGGGATGCACGTTTACACCGGAAAATTCCGCCACGGCTTTACAGGCATTAAAATTTTCATATTGTATTTCACCCTCTGTGTCACCATCCAGTGTATAAGCATAATCTGCATTGAATTTTTCAAGATCAAAATGTGCAGGTCCCATTCCGATTTCTTCATCAGGCGTAAAGGCAATTGAAATAGGCCCATGGGGAATATTTTCTTTTGTAAGATGTTCTATCATTGTCATTATTTCTGCAATTCCAGCTTTGTCATCAGCACCCAGGATAGTTGTGCCATCAGAAGTGATCAAAGTTTTTCCCTTCAAAGAGGTCAGGTGGGGAAACATTTCCGGAGAAAGAGTTTTTCCGCTTTTTCCCAGAGGAAGCTCTTGTCCGTTGTAATTTTCTGTAATTACGGGAGTGATTTCATGGTCACAGAAATCAGAAACTGTGTCCATATGTGCAATAAAGCCCAGTTTTTTACTGCAGGAATTGCCCGAAGATGCGGGAATATGGCCGTAAACGTAACAGTGCTCGTCCACACAGGCATCTTTTACACCAAGAGAAAGAAGTTCTTTAACAAGCTGTTCTGCAAGATTGAACTGACATTTGGAAGAGGGTGAAGTATTGCTTTTCTCATCACTTGGTGTAAGGATTTTTACATAAGATAATAAACGTTCATATGCTTTCATAGATTTAGCTCCTTATAATATGTAGTATTATACAGATGCCTCTTTAATCATACAATATTGTTTCAAATTAAAGGGCTTTTTTTCAACAATGCCATATATTTTAAACCCAAAATGCTCATAGAGAGGAACATTATTGGGATTATGGGTTTCCAGGGAAATAAGAAGTTTATGTTCCTGGGCATAGCAGATTACTTCATCCATCAGTATTTCTGCCAGTCCTCTATGCTGGTGAGCCGGATCTACTGCCAGATAAATCACATGAAGGCGTTGGGTCTGGTGAAGCTGGTCGGTCCAGCTGGAATTCAGATAATCTTTTCCTTGAAAAAAATTCCAGAAGGTTTTCAGACTGGGATCCTCCCTGATCAGACAGCCGTCAGTGGTAAGGAGTGCTTTGGCTTCTGTGAAACAATACTGAAGGATATTATAGGGTTCTGTTTCATCAGATACAACCAGAATACTGTTCAGTTCGCTGCTGTCTGAATAGATTTCACAGGTGTGGAAAAACTCTGTCAGATCACAGGAAAAAAGCTGGGGAAGAAGTTTTTCTCTGGTTTCATCATCCGGGATCAGTGCGTGATATAGTGGATCCCTGGCAAAACATACGGTTAAAAGTTTCTGCAGGCGGGGTAAATCTTCTTCCTGGACTCTGTATA
This sequence comes from Clostridia bacterium, assembly GCA_028722515.1. Taxonomy (GTDB): domain Bacteria; phylum Bacillota; class Clostridia; order Lachnospirales; family Lachnospiraceae; genus Blautia_A. The sequence continues at coordinate 2,055 of JAQYGS010000119.1, forward strand.
ATTTATCACTTTCCATAATGGGAATATAATCTCCTTATAACATTTTTTGTATTTCTTTTAGCATCTGGTCAAGTTTTTGGGCAGAGCGGCTTATATATCTAAGATCATCCAGATAATAGGATTTCTGCCTGCGAAGAGCGGCATCCAGACGACGGATCTCTTCATCCAGCTGGGTTGAACCTGTTTTCAGTTTTTTCTTTAACTGCTGTACGATGCCGTAAAGATTTTCATGATGCATGATCCGGTCAGCACCCCACATAAGCCGGTCTTTGGGCTGATGCAGGATGTATTCTGTAAAATGATAATAAACCTCTTCATCAAAAAGAAAAGCATACATATTATTGTCGACCTGATAAAGTGATCTGAGCGCATCTGTTATGTCATTTTCTGTTAAGGCTTTCATAGCTTTTTCAAGCTGGCAGACATTTTTGGAAGCAGCTGCCTGAGGAAAAATAACTTCATCCTGCCAGTTCAGGCGGACAAAATAATCTTGGGTCTTACGAAAAAATTTTAATAATTTAAAAAAGCTTTCGCTGTATTTCCTGCGGAAGGAAATGCGGCTGTCCTGATCATCAAGAGTAAGATACTCTTTATTGATATGGCAGATTCTGCTGTAAACTGCGTCCGTACATTTAATAATATTCTGAAGCTGCCTTGTCAGAGAATTTATCTCTTCGGACGCAAAACTTTGGGCAGTTTCCTGAATGCTTTCTATTGTTGCATTCATAGTACGGCTGAAATTTAAAGGCGGCAGAACAAGACGGTCGAAAGCCATGATCAGTTTCAGATAACATTCATGATGAAAACGAAATACAGGTTCCTGATAAACGTCCCGATTGTCATACTGGGAGTGATAATAATTCTGCATAAAAGGTCCTGCGCTGAAATCATTTACCATGGATGGAACACCAGCTATCGCCATGGAAAAATCATCAGACCAGGTTTCAATAGGACAGAGAACAGTAATTCCATCCGGGTATGCTTCGGGAGGAACATTCAGGGAATCAGTGAATTCCCGGATAAAATCTGCATATTCATATGTACAGCGGATGGCATCTCTGGTATTGTGGGCATGTGCCGGAAGTTCAAAATTAAGATTGGCAATGATTTTTCCCTGCCAGTTTGGATGTACACGGAAAATCTCGTTATATGCGCCGGTAGACCAGTCGTATTTAGAGTCCGTAACACCCCATTCTTCTGCAGCCATGGCACAAAATACAAGGGTATGTGCCGGCCTGTATCCGCCCTTTATAAGAGCACGGGCAATTGACAGCATCATGGCAACAGCTGTGTTATCATCCTGAAAACCGTCAAAATATGAGTCGTAATGTGCAGAAAGAAGGATCATGGAATCTGTTTCAGTCCCGGGAATCCTGCCAACAATATTGCTGGCCTTAACATTAGGCGTTACTTTGGAGCTTGCGTCGAGAGAGACGTGAATGGAGGATTTTTCTTTAAGGTCCTCTTTAAGGATACGGGCATCTGCCTGAGAAATTGAAAATGCAGGGGCATATTCAGGCCCTGCTATATCCTGAGCGTTAAGTGCTGTATCTGCAATCTCTCCATATCCATTTGCCTGAACTGCGATTAATGCGGCAGCACCTCGTAGATAGGCCTGATAAACAGGAAAGCTGATCCACCATTCATCTCTTTGATTTATTTCTGCAAGGACAATCTTACCTTTTACATCAATACCGTCATATTCGGATGAAGTTCCTCTGCCAAGGAAGACAAGCTCATAGTCCTTAAATCCATCCGTCAGAAAATCTGTCTGATATCCGCCCATCTGAAAAATGTGTTCCTTGCCATGGAAATCCGTATACCTGAGAACAGCTTTCTGAAATTCCCATCCATCCAGAGCGAAAGTATCTTTGGTTACATCAGAAAGTCCGATCTGTATCATTTCATGGTATAGCATGTCACCTGTTGCGGTTTCTGCATGAGATCCTGCGGTGCGATAGCCCAGGACAGGATTTGTTTTTTCTTTTTCCATTCGTCTGGCAAGCTGATAGGACCAGTCTGTGTCCAGACAGGAAATACAGGTTTCTTCAATATTCAATATCATCGCCTCTTTTTAGTCTGTAGCTATTTTAACATAGAAAAAGAAGCTTTGGAAGAATAACATTGACAGGAACCAAAATCCTGTCATACTATTGTCAAAAGGAGGTATATGAAATGGCAGATGTATATATAGCAAGTGATAAAAGATATGATAAGATGGTATATAACAGGGTGGGAAACAGTGGGTTGAAATTTCCTGCAGTTTCTCTTGGCTTCTGGCATAATTTTGGAAGCTGTGACCGTTATGACAATATGAAAGCCATGTGCAGGACCGCTTTTGACAACGGAATCACACAATTTGACCTGGCAAATAATTATGGACCGGTTTACGGCAGTGCGGAGGAGAATCTGGGACGGATTTTGAAAGAAGATTTTGGTCCATACAGAGATGAGCTGGTGATTACCACCAAGGCGGGATACGATATGTGGAAGGGGCCTTATGGGGACTGGGGAAGCAAGAAGTACCTGACAGCCAGCCTGGATCAGAGCCTTAAGCGTCTGGGGCTGGATTATGTTGATATTTTTTATCATCACAGAATGGATCCTCAGACTCCTCTGGAAGAGACCATGGAAGCTCTTGCCCAGGCAGTCAGAAGCGGAAAAGCTCTGTATGCCGGAATTTCCAATTATGATAAGAAATCTACAGAGGAAGCAAAAGCGATAATGAAAGAGCTGCATTGTCCTCTTATTGTGAATCAGAGAAGCTATTCTATCTTTAACAGGGAAATAGAGGAAGATGGAGTGAAGAAATGCTGTAAAGAAATTGGAATGGGAATTATTGCATTCAGTCCTCTTGCCCAGGGTCTGCTTACAGATAAATATCTTCATGGAATTCCAAAAGACAGCCGGATTGCTTCAGATTCTCCCTTCCTGAACAGAGATGACCTGACGCCTGAAAGATTGAAGCAGATAGATGCATTAAACAAGCTGGCAGCCCAAAGAGGCCAGACACTGGCTCAGATGGCTCTGGCCTGGATCCTGAAAGATGATGAGGTATGTTCTGTCCTCATTGGAGCATCCAGACCTGAGCAGATTACTGAAAATGTTAAAATTGTTGAGCACACAGATTTTACAGAAGAGGAGCTGGAGCTGATCGATAAGATCAGCTGATTTCCAGATCTTCTGCAGCAATAATGGTTTCATCGGATGGATAACAGGAAACGGTTATGGTATCACCTGTATTCAGGATCACTGCCATAGGACGCTCTTTGGCACTTACCGTATAGTATACGTTTCCTTTCTCCAGCCGTATATAATATATGGTATTTCCATCTATATCGGCAGAGCGGATCTCTTCGATTCTGCCGGTATGTTTTTCCATATCTTCCTGAGGCTTGGCTTCTTCTTCGTCAGTGAGTATCTGATTGTCTATCAGAAGCTGATGATATTTCTGCTGACAGTCGGAAACAGAATTGCCTGTTGCCACGATCTGATATTGCTGGACATTCACCATTGCGTACATTTTTACAAGCCCGGCTGCATCCTTCAACGCCATAAAATAAGTAGGCTGGTCGGAAATATTCAGAAGCAGAGGGAATGTGGCATTGTAGCTGAACTGCTGTACAGCACCTTCTGCGGATGATGCTGCCGAATATTCTTCTGCCCCGGCACAGGAATAATAATGGGCTTCCTTGGTTCGCTGATTTACCAGAATAAATCCTATATTTCCCCTGTCTCCTGTCACGGAAGTAATTCCCGTATACAGCCATACATCATCATTCTGTGCAATATAGTTAAAGCCATCTGTGGTTTCTGTACAGTCTTTCTGGCCAAACATAGAATTCCAGAAACCGTTGTGATATTTTCCATAATAGTCATACTGCTGTACGATCAGGCTGGAGGAGTATACTCTGTCTACCCAGGAAGGAACATCTTTGATATTGTAATACTGGCTTTCACCGGTAACTGCATTAACAAGTACGGCACCCTTAATATCAGATCCGTTAAAAAGACCGATTTTCCTGGTAAGGACAGATGCGATCCAGTAAGGAGTACCGTCATCATCGATTTCAAAGTTCACATCATCGAACATAAGAGTTGGATACTGGAAGCGAAGATGACGAATAAGTTTTCTGTTAAAATATTCTGATGGAGAGTATTTGATTCCTTCTTCTAACCGAACTACGGTTACTTCCTGGCTGCGCATATCGATCCTGATATAGGCAGGTATTCCCATCTTACGATTGCTCCACCATTTGAAAAAGTCGCTGTAATTCAGATAATTTACACGGACAGGGTTTCCCTTATAATTAATCTGTGCCGAAGCATTGTTCACTTCAAACTGGCTGACCAGATCACTTAATTCGCCAAGCTTCCTGTTGGCAAGATTGTTGGCTGAGTCTTCATCAAGAAGAGGAATCTGGTTCCAGTTGATCTCAGATACTTCTGATGCAAAATCTCCTGTGTCCAGAGGCATAAGTTTGGCATAAGACCTGGCGCGGATTACCACCCACCCTGCAAGAGAACCTATGATCATTACCGCAAGGGAGAGAATAATGATCGCAAATGGTATGGCCAGTTTTTTGCGGTTATGCTCCACATAGTCTCTGACAGAATATGCTGAATATCCCTGGAAAATAATCATAGAAACGGAGAATACAATACACAATAGGATAATGAACCCATAAAATCCTTCATTTTGAAAATTAAGAGCAGGCAGTTTCATATAAAAGTAGATTCCGCCAAATATCACTGTGATAAGAAGACTTACAAGTATCCTTTTAAAAGGGCTGTTTATCTTGCTTTTAAAATTTTTCATAGTGTGTTCCTTTCCTTTCTTTATCTGATTTTATTATATTGTCTGATGAAATAAAAGGCAAATAAAAAATATATAAAGAATTTTTGACAGTTGTTTATGGAAAAATTAGGGCTTATAATAGGATAATACCAAAAGATAAGAAAGGTTACATATAATATGAAAGACCATATGTTTTCCGATAAGGAATTTTGCAGAAAACTGTTTCAGCTTACTTTACCCATTGCCCTGCAGAGTCTTATGCTTGCATCGGTGGCCGCCGCAGATGCAATTATGCTTGGCAGTGTGGAACAGAACTCCATGGCTGCGGTTTCTCTTGCCACACAGATTCAGTTTATTCAGAATATGATCCTGACAGCCATCGTTTCGGCATCAGGAATCCTTGGAGCTCAGTATTGGGGAAAAGGGGATAAAAGGTCAGTAAACGATATTTTCTGCATCAGTCTTCGCTATGCCGGAGTTGTTTCTCTGCTGTTTTTTGTGGGATGCATATTTTTTCCCCGATATCTGATGATGATTTTTACAAATGAAGAGGTGCTGATCCATATAGGAATCCGTTACCTTAAGATCGCAGGATGGTCTTATCTTCTGACAGGTATTTCCCAGTGTTATCTTGCGATCATGAAGGTAAGTGACCACGCTTCCCAGACTGCTATGATCAGTTCAGGTGCAGTTGTGATCAACATTGTACTGAATGCAGTGTTTATTTTCGGATTGTTCGGGCTTCCTGCCATGGAAGTGCAGGGGGCA
>JAQYGS010000120.1 GCA_028722515.1 Clostridia bacterium
TGAATTCAGATTTATCTGAATGAACCTAGTACCGCTGCGAGCGAAGCCGAGAATATATAAAAATAGTTTCTGGGATGCACTGCGTTTCCTGTTCCGGCTGGACAGCTTTTATTCCGCCACTCATAAAACAAGAAGGCAAATCAGTCTCCAGGACGCACTGCGTTTCCTGTTCGTTTTGCACACCTGTATTCCGCCAGTCGCGAAACTCGCCTTCGGCTCAGACAGTTCGCTTGGTGGCGGCAGGTGTGCACTCTCACGACGGAAGCCTCGTAAGCGTCCCGGAAGGCTGATTTTGCCATTGCAGATTTTTGCTGTGTAACTGATTTGGAATCCCGGACAATGTTATCAGTCTGCAGGAAATTAAGTTATTGCCAATGAAGTGGAACATACACTGCGAATCTACCGGATGAAATACTTATGAACCCGGACAGGGAAATATATACCAGCTGCAAACCTTGCGAAGCCGCCGGTACTTGGAGAGTTCTGCCGATTTTTGGCAGAACGAACCTAGTACCGCTGCGAGCTGAGCTGAGTGCAAACGTGTTTGCAATGGTATATATTTCCTTCTGGGTTCTATTTTTTCTTCCGTACACGTGTTTGCAATGGTATATATTTCCCTCCGGGTTCTATTTTTTCTTCTCACAATGTATTGAGTTTTCCCCTTTTCTGCATTACAATGGTTTAAAAATTGAGGAGGAGTTTTCTTATGGATAATATTCAGATTACTGAGTGGTGTGCGGGTTTTATACGTTATCAGGTGCAGGAAGGTGATCTGTGTGTTGATGCGACTATGGGAAATGGCAATGATACTCTTCTTCTTTCCAGGCTCTGTGGTGAAACAGGGCATGTTCTGGCCTTTGACATCCAGCCTGTGGCTCTTGAACATACCAGAGAAAGGCTGAAGCGTGAAAATGCCCCTGAGAATTACACGCTGATCTTGGATTCTCATTCACATATGAAAGAATATGTCCGGGAAAAAACTGTCAGCTGCATTGTTTTTAACTTTGGGTACCTTCCCGGAGGAGACCATACCCTTGCCACCCAGGCTTCAAGCAGTATTCAGGCCCTGGAACAGGGTCTTTCCCTGCTGAAAAAAGGAGGGATTCTTTCCCTGTGTATCTACAGTGGAGGAGATTCCGGCTTTTCTGAACGAGATGCTATCTTTGACTGGCTGAAAAAACTGGATCCAAAAAAATTTCTGGTGATCAAAAGTGACTACTATAACCGGCCAAACAATCCACCTGTTCCCGTACTGGTAATTAAACAATAAAAGGGACGGCTTAAGCCATCCCTTTTATTGTGTGTTCATTTTAATCAAGAATCCTTACTGATTCAATCACCGGCTGCTGATCTGCCGGAATTGTTCCGTTATTGTCAGTAGGCTTTGCATCTTTGCAGATCTTATCTACCACATCCATTCCTTCTGTCACATGGCCAAATCCTGCATAATCTCCATCCAGGAAGGTGCTGTCAGCCTGTACAATAAAGAACTGGGAACTTCCGCTGTCAGGATCTGAAGCTCTTGCCATAGAAATCGTTCCTCTTGTGTGGGAAATGTCATTCTTTACACCATTATTACTGAATTCTCCCTTGATGTTCTCATCAGAACCGCCTGTTCCGTTCCCGTTGGGATCACCTCCCTGGATCATAAATCCATCCATAATACGGTGGAAAGTAAGTCCATCATAGAACTTATCCTGAGCAAGTTTTACAAAATTGGTAACTGTAACAGGGGCTGTATCAGCATCAAGTTCCAGATCAATCGTTCCATAATCTTTCACCACAATTTCAGCATGATGGATTCCTGTCAGCTCTGAGGATGTGTCAAGGACAGTTGTACCGGATTCTCCTGCAGCGCTTTCCGTTGTTTCAGAAGAGGAATCGCTTCCACCGTCAGAAAATCCCGCCTGCTCTCCTTCCTTCTCATCAGCTGTTTCTTCCTGTGCACCTTCTGTTGTTGTTTCTTCCTGTGCAGCTTCTGTCGTTTCCTCTGACTTCGCTGTGCTGTCTGTCTGATCATTATTTCCACATCCACTAAGAAGTCCTGCTGATATTACAATTGTACAAACTGCAGCCAGTATTTTAGATTTCATTCTCTGATTTACCTCCAAAAAAATTATTACGGATTATACTATGGTTTTATTCTTCTGTATCTGCGTATTCACCCATATCTGCCTGTACATCGTCGGCAGTGTTTTCTGCAGGAGCTGTGGCAGAAACGAAATCACCGCTGGCATAGCAGGTCTGACCGTTATAATCTACACGAATCCAGCCATTCTGACATACACCCGTGCTCTTGAGCTGTGTTCCTGAAGCCACGCTTGCCACAAGTTCCGCGTCTGCACTTGCATCAGAACGAAGATTCAATTCAACTGTTGAATAATATACTCCTTCCTTAACTTCTACCGTAATACCGCCTGGTGTCTGCTCTGCAGGTGCCGTTGTAGGTGTGGGCTCAGGTGTGGGAGTTGCCTCCTGTACTGCCTCCGGTGTAGGAGTAGCCTCCGGAGTAGGGGTATTCTTCACGATCATAACGCTGGAATCTATAGTGGGATCGAATCCGCATCCCTGGATACCACATGCCAGTCCTAACGCAAGAACCAGTAAAAGTGATCTTTTCATAAGTATATAATCCTCCTTTATCTGTATCCGTTTTTTATAAAGCCTATTCTCTAATATACACGATTAAAGGTAAATATGCAAGTTTTAACCCGTAAAATTATATGATTCGTTCAAAAAGCACCTCAACGGTTCCTCCACAAATCATTCCAAGGTTTCCTTCTCCCTGACTGGAAAGATTATATTTTACCACCTCTGTGTCTGATGCCGCTGGTGCGTGCAAAGATGCCTGATATTCCACATTTCCTCCTCCGATACTTCCATAGGAAATACCATCCCTGTCAAGGAACATCTTACTTCCGGTTCCTCTGGGAGAGGAACCGCTTTTGGAAATGATAGTCATCATTGTTCCACTTTTTCCTTCTTTTATTGCTTTTTCCACTTTTTCATCCGTATAGGAAACATGATTTCTGTTTTTTTCCTGAACGATCTCGGCCATAATGCTTACAGCAATCTCGGCAGGCATCTGTCCCCCGATGGGAAGACCAATAGGAGCATGAAGGCTGTCAAGCTGTTTCTCTGTAAAACCTTCTCCCAGAAGCTTATCTCTTGTAAGCTTTACCTTATTTTTGCTTCCGATCATTCCCAGGTATGCATAGGGACGCTTCAGAATCTGTCTGGCACAGATACTGTCTCCCATATGACCTCTTGTGACAATTACATAATATGCATTTTCGTATGGTGGAATTTTCTCTGTAATTTCGTCAAACGTCCCCTTCACCAGACTGTCTGCATCAGGAAATCTTTCTTCTGTAAGAAATTCCTCTCTGTCATCCATAACTGTGACGTGAAAACCCAGCATTTTCCCTATTTTACATACAGGAACAGATACATGGCCTCCACCAAGAATGACCAGATGAGGATTTTTTTCAAAAATTTCTACAAAGATATCTGCATCCTTTTCATGAAGTACACGGGTTTCCTGACAATTTAATATACTATCCTTATAATTTTCCCGGATTTCTTTTCCGGAAGCGCTGCAAGTCAGGTTGGAACCGTCTTTTACAAGATATTTCTTCCCTGCAAAGGGTCCTGTAAGAATATGTGCTGTCTTTACTTTTCCGTTTTTATCCAGTGCATCATATATTTCTCTGTACATTTTTCCTCCATTATGGACGTATGATCTTATCTGCTCCCATCATTTTTTCCGCAATCGTATACATATCCGTTACTTTTCCAACAGCAAGCTTATCCATCAGGCCATAATGCTTAAGGCAAGTTCCACAGGTCAGGATCTCAGTCCCTGCTTTTTCCAGATTTTTCAGATCTTCAAGGCTTTCAGAACCTTGTGTGGTAAGTCTGGCGCCTCCATTGTAAAAAAGGATGGTATCGGGATGGGTTTCCATCTGAGAAAGTGCATAGAGAAATCCTTTGATCAGGATTTTGCCAAGTTCATCATCCCCGTTTCCCATGGTATTGGACGAAATTACAGCAACTGTTACTTTTTTATGACCGTCACACATAATCTGCTCCTGTGTGGATTCCGCAGCGGCCTTTTTTTCCTGAACCTTCATATTCACCTGATATTTCTTCTCTTCAAGTTTCTGAGAAACAAAAGAACACCCTTTCTTGGCTGCCAGTTTACTAAGGTTATTCACTGCTGTTTCATTATCCACAAAAACCAGAATCTCATCTCCAACGGCAGATTTATCAATCATTTCTTTTGTCATTACTACAGGAATGGGGCACTGTTTCCCCATTGCATTTACTTCATATTTCATTATATTTCACCTCATATATTTCATTGTATTCCCGGTTTACAGCTGATTTTTCCCTCTGTAGATATATTTTCCGGTTTTCTCTCTGATCACTTTTCCATCTTTTACAACCTGGGTTCCTCTTAAGAATACACTGTCAATATCTCCATGGATCTTAAAGCCTTCATATGGATTGTTGTCTGTATTGTAAAGATGAGTTTTTGCAGAAATGACTCCTTTCTTTTCCGGATCAAACACTACAATATCCGCGTCGCTTCCTTCTGCGATCACACCCTTCTGAGGATATACTCCATAAAGCTTGGCGGCATTTTCGCTTAAAAGTTTACACATCTGCTCCTGAGTGATCCTGCCGGTACGTACTCCATAGGTATACAGAAGAGTTCCTCTTGTCTGAACTCCCGGAAGTCCGCCGGGAATTTTGGTGAAATCATCTTTACCAAGTGCTTTCTGTGCCATAGTAAAGCTGCACTGATCCGTGGCTACTGTCTGGATCTGTCCATTTGCCAGGGCCTTCCACAGACATTCCTGGTCTTCTTTTTTACGGATAGGAGGCGCGCATACATACTTTGCTCCTTCAAAATCCGGCCTGGAATATACGCTGTCATCAAGGAGCAGATACTGTGGACAGGTTTCTGCATAAACCTTCTGTCCCTGGGTTCTTGCTCTCATTACTTCTTCATATGCCTTTTGGTTGGTAAGATGAACAACCATAACAGGTGCGTCTGCCTCTTTTGCAATTACAAGAAGACGATGTACAGCCTCCGCCTCCATAGTATCAGGTCTTACAAGCGGATGATTCTCAGGACCCATTCTGCCTTCCTTCTTTGCCTCTGCGATCAGGGCATCGATCACTCCTGCATTTTCACAGTGTACCCCTGCAAAGCATCCGTATTCATTTAATTTTTTTATGATTTTATAAAGATCCGTATCATTTACGATCATAGCCGGATAAGTCATATACAGCTTAAAGCTGGTAATACCTTCACGGATCATGTCCTCTATTTCCTTTTCTGTGTCCTCGTTCCACTCCACAATGGACATATGGAAGGAATAATCACAGGAACATTTGCCGTCTGCTTTCTTATGCCACTTTTCCAGACCTTCTTTTAACGTATGCCCGCCTTTATCCTGAGACGCATAATCGATTACCAGTGTAGTTCCTCCTGCAATGGCAGCTCTTGTGCCTGTCTCAAAGTCATCAGCAGTCACCGTGCCTGCCACTTCCAGATCAAAGTGTGTATGTCCATCAATAAAGCCGGGAAACAGAAGCTTTCCGGAAACATCGATCACCTGGGCATCCTGTTCACACAGGTCAAAACCTGTTTTTATAATTTTTTCTTCTTCAATGAGTACATCTTTCTTCACCGAACAGTCACCTGATACTACAGTACCGTTTTTCAATAAGTATTTCACAGTTTTACGCTCCTTTCCACCTTGTATTTATGTCAAATATACCACTCTTTTTTTTTCACTTCAATGAATACCCGTACTTTTCTGCAAATTTTTTTAGTGGTTCATATTTATTTTTTTAAATTACTTTTTATTTTATATTTTTTGTGTTAAAATCAGATAGAAGAAAAATTTTAATCCATAATACAATTACGAAAGGGGGAATAAAAGTGGGACGATTAGCTGTATTAAAACAGATTGCCGCTGATATTGCTTCCCAATTCGGTCCTGACTGTGAAGTTGTTATACACGACCTGAAAACTGCAGAGCCTGAGCATTCCATTGTTTATATTGTAAACGGTCATGTCACAGGACGTGACGTAGGTGACGGACCATCCAGTGCGGTCTTTGACGCCATACGCAAAAAAACAAAGGGAAATGAGGAA
>JAQYGS010000121.1 GCA_028722515.1 Clostridia bacterium
CCGGATTCCCATGCACTGACCGTATTCTGCTTTACAAAAATGTCATAGCCTTCCAGTTTCTTTGCAAGTTCACCTTGTTTCATTTTGTTTGCTTTTCTGTTCTTCGCGATGATCTTTCCTAACTCTTTCATAATAAATAGCCTTTCTGATGCTGTGATAAGTATTCTGTCATCGTATGAATGTATATCCACTATACCATTAAAATATTGAAAAATCAATAAAAATATCATTAAAACGGATAACATGAAGAAAACTTCACTTGAATATCATTGTAAATGGTATTATATTAGCCCTTGTAGACAACAGACATACAGACAGAAATGAGTGGATGAAAGAGGGTGAATGAGTGAGCCGAACAATTTTACATAGTGACTGTAACTGCTTCTATGCATCAGTGGAGCTCCTGCATCATCCGGAGCTTCGGGGAAAGCCGGTTGCGGTGGGCGGCGATCCGGAAGCAAGGCATGGAATCGTGCTGACTGCCGATTATATAGCAAAGCGGCATGGCGTAAAAACCGGGATGGCATTGTGGCAGGCCAAACAGGTTTGTCCGGATATTACGTTTCTTCCTCCAAGGATGGATCTGTACCTGAGAGTTTCCAAGATGACACATGAGATTTATGGAGAGTACACCGACAGACAGGAACCTTATGGAATTGATGAGTGCTGGCTGGATGTGACAGACAGCGCCGGAATCAAAGGGGATGGCTATCAGGTCGCCCGGGAAATCAGCGGCCGGATTAAGTCGGAGCTTGGCATTACTGTGAGTATCGGTGTGTCCTTTAACAAAATTTTTGCAAAGCTGGGATCAGATTACAAAAAACCGGATGCCATTACTACCATGAATAAGGATGAATACCGGGAAAAAGCGTGGCCGCTACCAGTGTCAGATTTATTATATGTAGGAAGTGCTACGACGAAAAAACTTTATAGCATGGGAATTACCACTATCGGCGGACTGGCACAGACGGATGAAAACATTTTGATTGGAAGATTGGGCAAAATGGGAAGCATCCTCTGGTCATTTGCCAATGGCTATGATGATTCCCCGGTAAAGATTGAGAATACCAGCGCTCCGGTCAAGTCCGTAGGTAACAGTACAACGACACCAAAGGATATGGAGACAGATGAGGATGTGAAGATTGTTCTTTATATCCTGGCGGAAAGCGTTGCGGCGAGACTGAGGGAGAATGGATTCCGGTGCCGGACAGTAGAAATCAGTCTAAGGGACAAAGACCTTTATCATTTTTCCAAGCAGGTAAAGCTTAAGAATGCCAGCAACATAACAAAAGAAATCGCAGAAGCAGGGTACCGGCTTTATAAGGAAAGCTACAGGCTGCCTGCAGATGAGTATGAGAAACAACACTTTTCACCGGAGAGTTTTCAAAAACCACTCAGAAGTATCGGAATCCGGGGAACCGATCTTGTGACAGATTATTTCTGGGAGCAGCTGGATCTTTTCACGGATCCGGGTTTCCGGGAGAAGCAGATGAAGATGGATGAAGCAGTAGATGTCATCCGGAGAAGATTTGGATTTTACAGTATTCAGAGAGGACTCATGTACCGTGACAGAATTCTGTCAGCCTGTGATGCGAAAGCAGATCATACGGTTCACCCTCATGGGTACTTCGGATAGGAGGTGTCAGGAATGGAAAGCAGTAAGGTATATGTGAATGTCATGGCTGAGTTTACCAAGGATGGTCGGCTCCTTCCAAGGAGCTTTATCTGGAAAGACGGCCAGGTATACGAAATACAGAGAGTAACAGATGTGCGCAGAGCGGCCAGTCTAAAAGCTGGAGGTGTGGGAATACGCTATACATGTATTGTGAATGGAAGAGAGAGCCATCTTTTTTATGAAGATAACAATATGTGGTTTGTTGAGGAGCGGTAAATTCAAAGAATGGAGTCAGTTACAAAGAAAGATCAGCGAGAAGTACAATGGGCGGATGGTGCGGACTTCGGCACATCGGAACTCATCCGTTATTTAACAATCATCAATGGTTTTCCTTTCCCTTATCCGTTGAATGGTAACAATCAACCAGGAGGATTTTGATGATGATAGATAGAAAAGATAAGAGATATGTCAGCTGCCCGGTATGTGGCAGGATCCTGATGAAGTGTCAGGGACAATGTAATATAGACATTACCTGTGGGAAATGTAATAGGGAAATTGTGGTTCTTGTAGATGAGGAGAGGGTCATGGTCCTGGAGAACAGACGAGGTTCTGAGAAGGACGGAAAAGCCGGTCAGGTCCGGGTGAGTGTTCAAAAAAGCAAGGAACCGGGGAAAATGAAATCCATGAAAAGAGCTGCAAATTATTAAAATCAAATAAGTGAGATAGCAGTTGAACCGTCAGATTTGGCAGGAACCATCAGAGCCGGCACTGCATATCAAGAGTTTGTAACGAGCTGGAATTAGCATAGAACTATTAGGAGCCGACAAAACGGAAATAGAGCCAGGTGGCATATTAGCTACCGGTCTTATTGGTATTCGTTTTGTCGACTCCTTTTTTAGTGTCTGTTTCCGTTTTGCTCTAGAAATGGAGAGAAAGATGGAAATGACATTAGGAAAGAGAATTAAGGAATGCAGATTAAAGAAAGGCATGACACAGGAGGCTTTGGCAGAGATTTTGTTTACCAAGAAGTCTACTATCTCAGAATATGAGAATGACAAGATTGATCTGAAATACAGCGTTTTGAAGGAGATTGCAAAAGCACTTGATACTTCTGTCAGATATCTGTCAGGGGAACAGGATGAGGATATTGATGATGAAGTGATGCAGATGGCTATTGCTTTGCAGCAGATTAAAAGCAAGGAATTAAGGAGAGCTGCCATTGCGCAAGTGAAGGTTCTTGCAGGATTGTAAATGTTCGCTCCCGCCGAACTTTGTTCAGTGTTTGGGGAACGATTTCTGTTCCGTGTTAATCTACAATCTTTCTTGTAAGGAAGAGTAAAGATAAGAAAATCCTTACCAAATCTAGTTAGGAAAAGGAGACTGACATGGCAGAGATGAACCTGATCAAGATATATGTGGATGCCAGCTCGGCAAAGAGAGTGGATATCATCATCAAGCACTATACAGATTTTTTGGGAATTGTAGACGGATACACAGAAGGACTCCGATACATGATCGAATGTGAGAAAGAAAGTAACAGTCACAGGGCGTTGGGAGATCTTGGAGTAAGGGTACAGACAGGTGGGACCACCAGCGATCCTACTGCAAAAAAGGCTATCAGAAATGTAATGACAAGGGAGGCACTAATCAACTGCGATTTCTCCGGGGACGTGATGGAAGGAGTGGATCGGGCAGAGGAATTTATCAGAGATGCCTATTTACTCCGGGACATGAGAAAGGACTATGAGCTGTTCAATCGTCAGCTGTCCATCTTAGGAACGGAAAAGGAGACATTTGAAAAATATCTCCGCAGGGAGAAGACTTTGATTGATATTGCGGAAGAGCAGGGAATTACCTATGAATCGGCACAGCAGAAGATCCACAGAATCAGACGGAAAGTAAAAAAACAGGTAGTCGGCTTCATGGATGGGAAGATGGGAGGTATTGCGTAATGGAAGAAAAGCGATGCTATACCGTCAAGGAACTGCAGGAGATTCTGGGAATCAGCAGACCGACTGTGTATGAATTACTGAAAAGAAATGAATTCCGGTGGATACAGATTGGAACGAAGTATCGTATTTCCAAGAAGAGCTTCGATGAATGGCTGGATAGGAAAATGGAAAATCCGTAGATTTACCTTCTAAAGTGTTTGAGTGTCTGCGTGGTATATTGAGCAAAAGGAGGTATCTATCAGAATGGAAATAATCAATAATGCACAGGAAATCAGGACAAGATTGGAACAGTTTCAGGCAAATAAAGATCCCAAATTAAAAAACACAATGTCAGTGCCGGAGATGCGCCGGCTCCTTGGATTAAAAAAGACAGAGAGCTACTGGCTTGTCCACAGAAATTTTTTTGAGACAAGAATCATTGACGGCAGGATGCGGGTGGATCTGGAGAGCTTTGAGAAATGGTATGCAAACCAGGTGAAGCATAAAAAGGTCAATGGAGAGGAACCGGGGGCAGAACTGCTGAAAACATCATACTCTTTTATGGATGCCGCAAATCTTCTTGGTATTCATAATTCAAATCTGTATGAAATATGGCGCAGGGAGAATCTGGAAACCATTACGGTTGATTCAGTCAAGCGTATTCCGGTAGATGTTTTTGAGCGGTGGTATGAGAATCAGATCATGTACCAGAAGGCGGACAGGATGCCGACCCTTACGGATCTGGAAGCAGATTATATTCCTTTACAGGAAGCGGCAGGCCTTCTGGGAATTACCAAAGAAAAACTGTCGGTCATTACGAGAGCAAGCCGGTATAAAGATATTTTTGAGATCCGGGTATATGATAACAAGAAGTGGATTTCAAAGAAAAGCTTTCAGCAATTTCTGAATGCACAGAATGTATATCAGGTGATAAAGGAACCGGAGAAGGAGATGCCTACAAGTGAGGAATCTATGGAAACAAAGGAATTTATATCGAGACAGGAGGCGGCGGCTCTTGCCGGGGTAACATCTGCAACCATCACGAAATGGGTACAGCTGGAGCGATTCCCATGTGTGGGAGCGGGCAGAGTGCTTCGGATTTATCGTAAGGAATTTTTGAAGTGGCTTAAGAAATATCGGGAAGGAGGAGTATGATATGGCTTTCATAAGAAAGCGCGGAAATAAGTTTTGCGTGGTATACAAAGTGAAGGACGAAGATGGGGTGGAACATCAGAAGTCTGAAACATATGGCAGCCAGAAAGAAGCAGACAGGCGGAAGAAAGAAATTGAGTACAAAATGTCTCTCGGAAAATTTGAGGCTCCAACGTGTGTCAGACTCCACGAACTTATTGAGGAATATGTGAAGATTTATGGTCATGATAAGTGGGCTGTATCTACTTATGACGGGAACATGAGGGTAATCAATAATTACATCCTTCCTACAATCGGGGATACAAAGCTTTCCAGCATCAATAACCACTTTCTGGAGAAGTATTATAAAGAACTGCTGGAAATGCCGGCAGTAAAAAGCACTCATAATAAAGAAGGAGAAGAAAAAATATCAGCTGCAACAGTCAATGAGATTCATAAGATTCTCAGAAGCTGCTTCCGGCAGGCAGTAAAATGGGGACTGATGGAGAAAAATCCGGCAACGGACGCAACGGTTCCGAGGTATAAAAAGCAGGAGAGAGAAATCTGGACAGCAGAGATGCTGATGCAGGCTCTGGATGCCTGTGATAACAAACTTTTGAAGGTGGCATTTCATCTCAGCTTTACAGCAACACTTCGTCTGGGGGAATTGCTTGGACTGACCTGGGACTGCATGGATATATCCGAGGAAGCGATTGCAGAGAACCGTGCTTACATTATTATCAATAAGGAAGTGGAGCGGGTATCGAAAAAGGCAGTTGATGATTTGAATTCAAAGGATATCATTTTAACCTTCCCTTCCATGAGAAATAATAATAAAACAGTCCGGGTGCTGAAAACACCAAAGACAGAGAGCAGTATACGCAGGGTCTATATCCCAAAATCTGTCGCCTTATGCCTGGTTGATCTGAAGAAAGAGCAGGATGAACTCATAGAGGCGCTTGGCAGTGAGTATCAGAATTATAATCTGGTTATGTCCACAACCTTCGGTCTTCCAATCGGGGAAAGTTACCTGAGAGATAAAATGCAGAAGATTATTGATAAGCTTGGGTTGCCGGATGTGGTTTTTCACAGCATCAGACATACCAGTGTTACCTACAAGTTAAAACTCAGCGGCGGAGACATCAAGGCGGTGCAGGGAGATTCCGGTCATGCGCAGGCAGATATGGTAACGGAAGTGTATGGGCATATCATTGACGAGGACCGGAGAAAAAATGCAGA